>NZ_JBVJOT010000035.1:0-97206 GCF_055583025.1 Streptomyces sp. NPDC104831 | reverse complement strand
GGCGTAGACGGCCACGCTCGCGATCCCGGCGTCCCGGCAGGCCCGGGCCACGCGGACAGCGATTTCGCCACGGTTGGCGATGAGCACCTTGCGCACGATTGAGGCTCCCTCCTTGAAACAAGCCGAGTTTAGGGACTGCCGACACGGCACTTCGACCCGTCCCCAGTGGTGAGCTTGCCCACACGGAGCGTGATACGAGGCCCGCTCGACCAGAGAAAGCCCATGTCGCACCGCGGTACGCAGGACTCCTGCGGCAAACCCTAGCCCTGTCATGTGGCCAAGGTCTCTGTGCGGGCGTGCTGCGGCCCACTCCGATTCTTTGTCGAGTCCCTACGAATGGCCCAATGATTCTTTGCTGCCACCCGAACCCTTGTCCCTTGGTTTACCCGTTAGTAGCGTTCGCGGTGTCTCGGACGTACCTGGGGTAACAGGCTGTCGGCGTGAGAGTGGGTGGGGCCCGGTGGTGCGCAGACCGGTGGCATGGGTCGTGGCGGTCGTCCTCCTCGCGGAGGCGGTGCTCGTCGCGGGCGTGAACTGGCTCCTCGGCGTGGTCGTCGACCGGCAGAAGATGTCCCTGGCCGGCCTGGACCCCGACGTCATGGCCACGTCCTCGAAGGTCGCCGGGATCCTCTTCGGGCTCTACTTCGCGCTGTGCGCGCTGGTCGCCCTGCTCGTCGCGGTGCGCGACCGCGCCCCGGCCGGCTTCGGCCGCGTCGCGCTGATCAGCGCCGCCGTGGTGCACGGACTGCTCGGCGCGTTCGCCTGGGGCCTGCTCGGCTGGACGGCGTTCGTGTTCATGATCGTCGTCCTCGGGCTGATCGTGCTGCTGCTGATGACGTACGACCGCGCGCCCGGCCCGCGGGGCGCGGTCCCCGGCGGCACGCCCGGGGCGGGCGGCGGACCGGCGGCGGTGCCGCGGCCGGACGCGGAACCCGTCGACGGGGACGCGCCGGCGGGCCGTGCGTCCGAGCCCCGGGACGGCGACGGCGAGCCCCAGGACTCCGTCCCGCCCCACGACGTCCCGCCCCACGACGTCCCGCCCCACGACCTCCCGCCCCACGACCTCCCGCCCCGGGGCGCCGTCCGCGCCCGGGTCACCGCTGTGGCGCCCACAACTCCGTGATGCCGACGCCCAGTTCCGCCAGGAGCCTGCGGATCAGGGGCAGGCTGATGCCGATCACATTGCCGTGGTCGCCCTCGATGCCCTCGATGAACGGTGCCGAACGGCCGTCCAGGGTGAAGGCGCCGGCCACGTGGAGGGGCTCCCCGGAGGCCACGTAGGCGGCGATCTCGGCGTCGCTGGGCTCGCCGAACCGGACGACGGTGGAGGCGGTCGCCGACACGTACCGCTTGGCCTCCGTGTCCCACACGCAGTGCCCCGTCTGGAGCACCCCGGCCCGCCCGCGCATGTTCTTCCAGCGGGCGGTGGCCTCCTCGGCGTCGGCCGGCTTGCCGAGCGCCTTGCCGTCCAGCTCCAGCACCGAGTCGCAGCCGATCACCAGGGCGCCCTGCACCTCGGGCCGCGCCGCGACCACCGACGCCTTCGCCTCGGCCAGGGCGAGCGCCAGCTCCGCCGGGGTCGGCGCGGTGACGGCGTCCTCGTCGACGCCGCTCACGATGACCTCGGGGGCGAGTCCGGCCTGCCGGAGCAGGCCCAGCCGGGCGGGGGACTGGGAGGCGAGCACGAGTCGCCTGCGGCGGTTGGCAGTCATGCGGCCAGGTTAGCCACGGCGTGCCGGGCGGCTCACCTCAGGCCGATCACGATCATCGCCAGGACCATGGCCAGCGCCATGAGGAGACCGAGCCGCCGCAGCATGTTCTGCGCCTCGCGCAGTTCCTCGGGCGGCTCGTTCTCCGGATCTGACCACAGCATGCCCCCAGCGTGCGGCCGCACCGGGTGCCGGTGCCTGAGTAGGCGTACTCAGATCGGCACCCGGAACTCCCGCCGCCGGGGGGTCAGCCCCGGCCCGGCCAGTAGGTGCGCGTCCACGACGCCGGGCCCGGCGCCGGGACGTGCCGGGACGCGAGGCGGGCCGGGTCGGACCACGCGTCCCTCGGTCCCCGCGCGCCGGACGGCGCGGTGGCCGCCGCCGCGGCGCGGGCATGGACCACCGCCAGGGCGGCGGCCAGCTCCTCCGGGGTCGGGTTGCCTCGTACGACCTTGATGTTCATGACGCTCCCGGGGTCCGCGGGGCCTACAGGGGGATGTTGCCGTGCTTCTTCGGAGGCAGGGATTCCCGCTTGGTGCGCAGTTGACGCAGGCCGCGGACGATGTGCGCGCGGGTGTCGGAGGGCATGATCACGGCGTCGACGTAGCCGCGCTCGGCCGCGACGTAGGGGTTGAGGAGGGTGTCCTCGTACTCCTGGATCAGCCGGGCGCGGGTGGCCTCGGCGTCGTCCGCCTCGGCGATGGTGCGGCGGTGCAGGATGTTGACCGCGCCCTGGGCGCCCATGACGGCGATCTGGGCGGTGGGCCAGGCCAGGTTGAGGTCGGCGCCCAGGTGCTTGGAGCCCATGACGTCGTAGGCGCCGCCGAAGGCCTTGCGGGTGATCACGGTGATCAGCGGGACGGTGGCCTCGGCGTAGGCGTAGATCAGCTTGGCGCCGCGCCGGATGATGCCCTCGTGCTCCTGGCCGACGCCCGGCAGGAACCCGGGCACGTCCACGAAGGTCAGCACCGGGACGTTGAAGGCGTCGCAGGTGCGCACGAAGCGGGCGGCCTTCTCGGAGGCGGCGATGTCCAGGCAGCCGGCGAACTGCATCGGCTGGTTGGCGACGATCCCGACCGGGCGGCCCTCGACGCGGCCGAAGCCGGTGAGGATGTTCGGCGCGAACAGGGCCTGGGTCTCGAAGAACTCGGCGTCGTCCAGGACGTGCTCGATCACCGTGTGCATGTCGTAGGGCTGGTTGGCGCTGTCGGGGACGAGCGCGTCCAGCTCGCGGTCCTCGTCGGTGACGGCGAGGTCCGCCTCCTCCGGGTACGCCGGCGGCTCGGAGAGGTTGTTGGACGGCAGGTACGACAGCAGCTGCTTGACGTACTCGACGGCGTCCTTCTCGTCGCCGGCCATGTGGTGGGCCACGCCGGAGGCGGTGTTGTGGGTGCGGGCGCCGCCCAGTTCCTCGAAGCCGACGTCCTCGCCGGTGACGGTCTTGATGACGTCCGGCCCGGTGATGAACATGTGCGAGGTCTGGTCGACCATGACGGTGAAGTCGGTGATGGCCGGGGAGTAGACCGCACCGCCGGCGCACGGGCCGACGACCAGGCTGATCTGCGGGATGACACCGGAGGCGTGGGTGTTGCGGCGGAAGATCTCGCCGTACGCGCCGAGGGAGGCGACGCCCTCCTGGATGCGGGCGCCGCCGGAGTCGTTGATGCCGATGACCGGGCAGCCGGTCTTCAGCGCGAAGTCCATGACCTTGGCGATCTTCTGGCCGTAGACCTCGCCGAGGGCGCCGCCGAAGACGGTGAAGTCCTGGGAGAAGACGGCGACCGGGCGGCCGTCGACCGTGCCGTAGCCGGTGACCACGCCGTCGCCGTAGGGGCGGTTGCCGTCCAGGCCGAAGTTCGTGGAGCGGTGCCGGGCGAACTCGTCCAGCTCGACGAACGATCCCTCGTCCAGCAGCAGTTCGATCCGCTCACGGGCCGTCAGCTTGCCCTTGGCGTGCTGCTTCTCGACGGCGCGTTCCGAACCGGCGTGCGTCGCCTCGTGGATGCGCCGCTGGAGATCCGCGAGCTTCCCCGCGGTCGTGTGAATGTCGATCCCTTGGATCTCGTGACGCTCTTCCGGCTCGGACATCGGGATGCGGCTCCCTGCCTGCTCAAAAGGGGGGACGGTTACTCGTTCGTAGCGTAGTGGTGGGGCTACCGATCGGCAGTGCGTCGTTTACCACACCTAGGGTGGCTTGCATGACGCCGCAGAATCCATCAGACGACAGCCCCTGGTCCGACCTCGACCGCCCGCCCCTGAACGCCGCGGCGCTGCGGCGCGGGCTGGTCCGGGAAGGGGGGCTGTACCGCGACATCGAGGTGGTACGGCAGACCGGCTCCACCAACTCCGACCTCGTGGCGCGGGCCGCCGCCGGGGGTGTCGAGGAGGGGGCGGTGCTGGTCGCGGAGGAGCAGACGGCGGCCCGGGGGAGGCTGGACCGGCGGTGGAGCGCGCCGCCGCGGTCCGGGCTGTTCTTCTCCGTCCTGCTCAGGCCCCGTGAGGTGCCGGTGGAACGGTGGGGCTGGCTGCCGCTGCTGACCGGGGTCGCGGTGGCGACCGGGCTGGCGCGGGCGGCGGGCGTGGACACGGCGCTGAAGTGGCCGAACGACCTGCTGGTGACCGTCGGCGGCCAGGAGCGGAAGGCCGGGGGCATCCTCGCGGAGCGGGCCGGTGACGACGGTGTCGTCATCGGCGTCGGCATCAACGTCAGCCTGCGGGCGGACGAGCTGCCGGTGCCGCAGGCGGGGTCGCTGGCGCTGGCCGGGGCGGCGGGGACGGACCGGGATCCGTTGCTGCGCGCGGTGCTGCGGGCGTTGGAGGACTGGTACGGGCGCTGGCGGGCGGCGGGGGGCGATCCCTCGGCGTGCGGGTTGCAGGAGACGTACACGGCGGGGTGCGCCACGCTCGGGCGGGAGGTCCGGGCCGAGCTGCCCGGCGACCGGTCGGTGGTGGGGGAGGCCGTGGCGCTGGACGGGGACGGGCGGCTGGTCATCGCCACGGGGGAGGGGGTCCAGCAGCCGGTGGGGGCGGGGGACATCGTCCATCTGCGGCCCGCGTGACCCTGCCGGGGGCTTGGCCGGGGGCTTCGGGTGCGGGTGCGCTTCGCGCTTGAGGTGTCTCCAGTTCGGTGCCTGCGGCGCCTGTGCGGGGCCGCTTCGTGTCCGGGGGCTCGTGTTCCGTGGTGTGCCGGGTGCCGGTCGTGTGTCCGGCGCGGGCCGTGGGTCCGGTGCCCGCGGCGCCCCCGCGGGCGCGTCCCGGCCACGGCGGGCCCGCCCCGGACCTGGTCCGCCACGGGGGTCCGGGGCCACGGTCGCCCGTGGTCCCGGCGCCGGTGCCCGGTGCCGGAAAGGGGCCCGTCGGCCCAACCCGACGGAGTGAGCTGGCGCACACCTGCCGTAGAGTTGAGGCCGGTCGATACCTGACCGCGGCAGATCGGAAGGGCAGCAGGCGTGACCGTCGACGACACGGGCTCCGGCGCTGGCGGGGACGGCCGGGTGGATCCCCACGCCCCCGACAACGGCGAGGACCCGCTCGCCCTGCGGCTCGAACAGCTCATCCTGGGTGCCGAGCGCCGCTACACCCCGTTCCAGGCGGCCCGGAGCGCCGGTGTCTCCATGGAGCTGGCGTCCCGGTTCTGGCGGGCCATGGGGTTCGCGGACATAGGGCAGGCCAAGGCGCTCACCGAGGCCGACGTCCTGGCCCTGCGGCGGCTCGCCGGTCTGGTGGAGGCGGGGCTGCTCAGCGAGGCGATGGCGGTGCAGGTGGCCCGGTCCACCGGGCAGACCACCGCCCGGTTGGCCGAGTGGCAGATCGACTCCTTCCTGGAGGGGCTGACCGAGCCCCCGGAGCCCGGCATGACCCGCACCGAGGTGACGTACCCGCTGGTCGAGCTGCTGCTGCCGGAGCTGGAGGAGTTCCTGGTCTACGTCTGGCGCCGGCAGCTCGCCGCCGCGACGGGCCGGGTCGTGCAGGCCGCCGACGACGAGGAGATGGTCGACCGGCGGCTCGCCGTCGGCTTCGCCGATCTCGTCGGCTTCACCCGGCTCACCCGCCGGATGGAGGAAGAGGAGCTGGGCGAGCTGGTGGAGGCGTTCGAGACCACCGCCGCCGACCTGGTGGCCGCGCGCGGCGGCCGGCTGATCAAGACCCTCGGCGACGAGGTGCTGTACGCGGCGGACGACGCCGGGGTCGCCGCGGACATCGCGCTGCGCCTGGTGGAGACGCTGGCGAACGACGAGACGATGCCCGAGCTGCGGGTCGGCATGGCCTTCGGCACGGTGACCACCCGGATGGGTGATGTGTTCGGTACGACGGTGAACCTGGCCTCCCGGCTGACCTCGATAGCCCCGCGCGACGCCGTGCTGGTGGACAGCGCCTTCGCCGAGGAGCTGATCCGCACCGGCGAGGCCCCCGTCTCCGAGGCGGAGGCCGCGGCGGCCGAGAAGGAGGGCGAGGAGTCGGCGTCGTACCGCTTCGCCCTGCAGCCGATGTGGCAGCGGCCGGTGCGCGGGCTCGGCGTGGTCGAGCCGTGGCTGCTCAACCGCCGCGAGGGCCGGTCCTCCTAGCTCCGGCCGGCGCACTCCCGCCGTCCGCCCGGAGGGCGGCCCCGGCCGCGTCCGCCGGGTCGCCGGGTACGTCCGCGCACGGGCCGGGCCCCGCACCGCCCACCGCGAGGTACTCGCCCCTGACCGGCGTCCGGCGTCGGGTGCGGGGGCGCCTGCGTGGTGGCCGCGTCGTGCGCCCGGCGCGGTCACCGGCGCGTGCGCCCCTTCCGCGCCGGATCGTGCGCATGTCGGTACGCCACTCGAACGGGCGTAGCCCCCCGGTCTTTTCCCGGCTCGGGTACGGCTGCGATGATCGGTCCCACAGGGAGTTAACCCGCGTTAACCGGAGGGTGTCATGAGCGAGGAGCGGTACGGGGAGTTCGTGCTGGTGCGGCGGCACGGGCACGTCGCGGAGCTGGTGCTGGACCGGCCCAAGGCGATGAACGCCGTCTCCACGGAAATGGCCCGCTCCCTGGCGGGCGCGTGCGCCGCGCTCGCCGGTGACCGCGACGCCCGGGTGGTCGTGCTGACCTCGTCGCACGAACGGGCGTTCTGTGTCGGGGCGGACCTGAAGGAGCGCAACTCCTTCACCGACGCCGAGCTGGTGCGGCAGCGGCCGGTGGCGCGGGCGGCGTACACCGGGGTGCTGGAGCTGCCCATGCCGACGATCGCGGCGGTGCACGGGTTCGCGCTGGGCGGTGGTTTCGAACTGGCTCTCTCCTGCGACCTGATCGTGGCGGACCGTACGGCCGTGGTGGGGCTGCCGGAGGTGTCCGTGGGCGTGATCCCGGGCGGCGGCGGTACGCAGCTGCTGCCCCGGCGGGTCGGGGCCGCGCGGGCCGCCGAGCTGATCTTCTCGGCCCGGCGGGTGGAGGCGGAGGAGGCCGCCCGGCTGGGCCTGGTGGACCGGCTGGTGGAGGAGGGCCGCGACCGCGCGGAGGCGCTGGAGCTCGGGGCGCGGATCGCCGGGAACTCGCCGGTCGGGCTGCGGGCCGCCAAGCGGGCGCTGCGGCTCGGCCACGGGCTCGACCTGCGGGCGGGCCTGGAGGTCGAGGACGCGGCATGGCGTTCGGTGGCCTTCTCGGGGGACCGCGCCGAGGGCGTGGCCGCCTTCAACGAGAAGCGCAGGCCCGAGTGGCCGGGGGAGTAGCGGTCCCCGAACGGGGCACGGGGGAGGGTGGCGGACCGAGGGGCCGGCCGTCGTCCACCTGATCGCCGCACAGATATCCCTTATATCGGTATTACTCCCTAATCTGGAGTAATGGGTGAGGACAAGCGGCTCGCCGCGGTCGTGGCGCTGGCTCAGGGCATGGCGGCGGCGCACACCCCCCGGGAGTGCTGGCAGGCCGCCGCCCTCGGCGCCTGCCACGCGCTGGACGGCGGCTTCGCCGCGCTGTCCGTGTGGGAGCGGGAGCTGGGCCGGCTCCGGGTCCTCGTGAACGTGGGGGACAGGGGCGCGGACGAGGAGGAGTTCCCGGAGGCCGAGACCTACCCGGTGCACCAGTTCCCGGAGATCACCGAGTTCCTGCACGAGCGGTGGGCCGGCGGCGGCGGGCCCAACGCGTGGGTGGAGACCGCCGACGGTCCGGCGGCCGGGACCCCGGGCTACTTCCACCAGCGGGTCGTCGCCCTGCGGCGCCGGGGGCGCGGGTGCTGTGTCGTCGCCCCGGTCGTCCTGCACGGCCGGGCCTGGGGGGAGCTGTACGTGGCCCGCCCGGCCGGCGCCCCGGTGTTCGCGCGGGCCGACTCCGACTTCGCCACCGTGCTCGCCGCCGTCGTCGCCGCGGGCATCGCGCAGACCGAGCGGCTGGAGGAGGCCCGCCGGCTCGCCTTCACCGACGCCCTCACCGGGCTCGCCAACCGCCGGGCCGTGGACGTGTGCCTGGAGGAGGCCGTCGAGCGGCACCGCGCCAAGGGCGAGGTGGTCAGCCTCGTGGTCTGCGACCTGAACGGGCTCAAGCGGGTCAACGACACCCTCGGGCACGCGGTCGGCGACCGGCTCCTGGAACGCTTCGGCTCGGTGCTGTCGCTGTGCGGCGCGATGGTGCCGGGCGCGCTGGTCGCGCGGCTCGGCGGGGACGAGTTCTGCCTGGTCGCGGTCGGGCCGCCCGCCGACGACGTGGTCAAGGCGGCGGACGAGCTGTGCCGCAGGGCCGGGGAGCTGGAGCCGGGGGAGGGGGTGGCGTGCGGGGTCGCCTCCACCGAGGAGCCGATCGGCGAGGTGCGCGACGCCCGGCGGCTGTTCCGGCTCGCGGACGCCGCCCAGTACCGGGCCAAGGCGCTGCGCCTGGACCGGCCGGTGGTGGCCGGGCGGGAGGGGCCGGGCGACCCGGTCGTCCGGCTGGCCGACGAGCCGCCGCCCCCGCGCGCCGAGCGGCGCCGGTTCCGCGGGCGCCTGCCGTGAGGCGGAACCGCACCGAGCGGTAAGGGGCGCCTCCGGGACCCACTAGTGACACCACCGCATTCAATGCGTAGGCTCCTGAATATGGATATGCACACTGTGGTGGTGGGGACGTCCGGGGTCACCGCGTCCGACGTTCTCGCCGTGGCGCGCGGCGGTGCCCGCATCGAGCTGTCGACGGAGGCGGTGGCGGCCCTCGCGGCGGCCCGGGAGATCGTGGACGCGCTGGCGGCCAAGCCCGACCCGGTCTACGGCGTCTCCACCGGCTTCGGCGCCCTGGCGACCCGGCACATCAGCCCGGAGCTGCGCGCCCAGCTGCAGCGCAACATCGTCCGTTCGCACGCCGCCGGCATGGGCCCCCGGGTGGAGCGCGAGGTCGTCCGGGCCCTGATGTTCCTGCGGCTCAAGACCGTCTGCTCGGGCCGCACCGGGGTGCGGCCCGAGGTCGCCCAGACCATGGCCGACGTGCTCAACGCCGGGATCACCCCGGTCGTGCACGAGTACGGCTCCCTCGGCTGCTCCGGCGACCTCGCCCCGCTGTCCCACTGCGCCCTCACCCTCATGGGCGAGGGCGAGGCGGAGGGCCCCGACGGGCGGGTCCGGCCCGCCGGGGAACTCCTCGCCGAGCACGGGATCCGGCCCGTCGAGCTGCGCGAGAAGGAGGGACTCGCCCTGCTCAACGGGACCGACGGCATGCTCGGCATGCTGGTCATGGCCCTCGCCGACCTGGACACCCTCTACAAGTCCGCCGACGTCACCGCCGCCCTCACCCTGGAGGCGCTGCTCGGCAGCGACAAGGTCCTCGCGCCCGAGCTGCACGCCATCCGCCCGCACCCGGGGCAGGACGCCAGCGCCGCCAACATGCTCGCCGTGCTCAGGGGTTCGGGGCTCACCGGGCACCACCAGGACGACGCCCCGCGCGTCCAGGACGCCTACTCCGTGCGCTGCGCCCCGCAGGTCGCCGGCGCCGGACGCGACACGGTCGCGCACGCCCGCCTGGTCGCCGAACGGGAGCTGGCCTCCGCCGTGGACAACCCCGTCGTCCTGCCCGACGGACGGGTGGAGTCCAACGGCAACTTCCACGGCGCGCCCGTGGCCTACGTGCTGGACTTCCTCGCCATCGCCGCCGCCGACCTCGGCTCCATCGCCGAGCGCCGCACCGACCGGCTGCTGGACAAGAACCGCAGCCACGGCCTGCCGCCGTTCCTCGCCGACGACGCCGGTGTGGACTCCGGGCTGATGATCGCCCAGTACACGCAGGCCGCGCTGGTCGGCGAGCTGAAGCGGCTCGCCGTACCGGCCTCCGCGGACTCCATCCCGTCCTCCGCCATGCAGGAGGACCACGTCTCCATGGGCTGGTCGGCCGCGCGCAAGCTGCGCACCGCGGTGGACAACCTCACCCGGGTCATCGCGATCGAGCTGTACGCGGCCACCCGCGCCGTCGAGCTGCGCGAGGGCCTCACCCCGGCGCCCGCCACGCGGGCCGTGATCGACGCCGTGCGCGCCGCCGGCGTCCGGGGCCCGGGCCCGGACCGGTTCCTGGCGCCCGACCTGGCCGCCGCCGACGCCTTCGTGCGCGGCGGGGAGCTGGTGGCGGCCGTGGAGAAGGTCACCGGCCCGCTCCGCTGAACGGGAACGGGGCCCCGGACCGTGTCCGGGGCCCCGCCCTGTCCGTGGCGGACCGTCAGGTCAGCTTGGCGGCCTGCGCCTTCACGACCGGAGCGGAGACCGCGTAGGGCTTCTTGCTCATCATCGCGCCGATGTTGACCGTGGTGTACACCGCGAGGGTGCCGCCGTGCCGCACCACCTCGGCGTGCAGCGGCAGGGCGCCGTCCTCGCCCGCCTCGTTGGTCGCGGTGAACGCCACCGACGCGTCACCGGTGCCCACCGGCTTCTCCTCGGCGACCTTGGTGAACGTGCCCTTCTCGCCGTCCTGCTCGCCGGAGAAACCGGCCGCGCACGCCTTGACCGCGTCCCGCACCGAGGCGAGGGCCCGCTCGGCGCCGTCCCCGTCGTACGAGGCCAGGGTCACCACGGTGACGTCCAGGTCCATGGACTTGCCGAGCGCGTCCTCGAACTTGCCGTCGGTCAGGTCGTCCAGGGACGTGGCGTCGTCCGCGGGGTCCTTCTTCTTGTCCTGGGTGGCCATGCGGCTGGTGTTCGCCGCCGGGGCGCCGGGCGCGATGCCGGTGAACGCCCGGAGCACCGGATCGCACTTGGCGTCCGCGGACTTGACCTTGCCCCGGTCCGGGATGCCGCCCTCGACCGGCCCGACCTCGAACCCGGGCACCTCGCCCTTGGCGATGATCAGCCTGCCCAGCTCGGCGGCGCTCGGCGCCTTCCGGGCCGGCTCCGCCGCGTCCTTCGGCTTCTCGTTGCCACACCCGGTGACAAGGGCGAGCGACAGCACGCTCACAGCGGCTGTGGCGCACAGCCGCACGCCCGGTGATCTCTTCATGAGCGAACTATGTGCGGGACGTCAAGGCTTCGTCAAGGAAACTCAAAGTCCCAGGCGTTCGCGGCGCACCGAATAAACGACGAAACCGGCGCCCAGGGCGAGCAGCAGGCTGCCGCCGACGACGTAGGGGGTGGTGTCGAAGGCGCCCGTGTCGGCCAGTTCGGCCTCCCCGGCCGCCCGGTCCGTGCTCTGGACGGGCGCCGACACCGTTCTGACCTGCACGGCCTGCGTGACCCGCGCCGGCGCCGAGGTGGCCGCCGCCTCTCTATCCGGGGTGTTCTGCGAGGCGTTCGCGGACGGGACGAACCACAGTGCGCACAGCAGGGTGCCCGCGGCGGTGGCGGTCAGCAGCGGACGGCGAACGGATGACACGGAATATCGATCCCCTTGTGACGCTGGCGAATTGGCCGTGTGGGGCGATGTTAGTGAAAGGCGCGGGTCACGGGAAAGTCACGGGAGGTTTCGGCCGTACGCTCCCGTCATGAGCGCAGAAGAGACATCACGTTTTGTGCGGCTTCGGGTGGAGCTGGTGCTGGAGGTGCAGGACGAGGGCGAGGTCACCAAGGCCGCGCTGCGCCGCCTCGCCGGGGACGACGGGCTGCCCCAGGCGGAGCGGGCCCACGCCGAGTCCGCTGTGACGGAAGACACCGCCGAGGCCCTGGCGTATCTCGTGGACCCGTTCGACCTGGTCAGCGAGGTGCCCGGAGTGGAGCTCCAGCAGGCGTCCTGGTCCAGCGAGCGCGTCGACTACGACCCCGATTCGCCCGAGTGGGACCTGGACGAGGATGATGGGGAGGACGACGAGGAAGAGGACGGCATCGGCTGAGCGTCCCGGGGCACCAGAACCCCGGACGGCGCCCGCCGTCCGGGGTTTTCGTCGTCCCGGGGGACGCGCGGACCGCATCCCGCACCACCGTCGACCGCCGCGAGCCGCGGACGTGGGATGCCCCACAGATCCACGGGGCGGGAACGGGACGAACCGGCCGTAGCGTTGAAGGTTCTCGACGGGGGACTCTCGGGGTATCGCGACTCGGCAACGATGGAGAAGCTTGTGATGACGGACAGTAAGCGGCGCGGACGCCTGGCGGCCGCTTCCGCTCTGCTCGGCGGTGTGCTCGTGCTCACGGCGTGTTCCGGCGGCGACGCCGACGCCTCGGGCGGCGGCAGCGGCGACACCTCGCAGGCCAAGGTCGACGAGGCGGCGGCCAAGAAGTCCTCCGAGGCGCAGATCACGATCACGCCGAAGGACGGCTCGGCCAACGCGTCGATCAACAACTCCGCCGCCGTCACCGTCAGCAAGGGCACGCTCACCGGCGTCACCATGACCGGCCAGGACGGCAAGTCCGTCGCCGGGCAGCTGTCCGCCGACAAGAAGAGCTGGAAGCCCAGCACCCCGCTGGAGCGGTCCACCACCTACAAGGTCGCCGCGGAGGCCAAGGACTCCGAGGGCCGCATAGCCCACGAGAACGCCTCCTTCACCACGGTCTCCCCGGCCAACAGCTTCATCGGCACCTTCACGCCGGACAACGGCTCCACGGTCGGTGTCGGCATGCCCGTGTCGATCAACTTCGACAAGGCGATCACCGACAAGGCGGCCGTGCAGAGGGGCATCACGGTCAGCTCCAGCAGCGGCCAGGAGATCGCCTGTCACTGGTTCGGCGCCAACCGCATGGACTGCCGCCCGGAGGACTACTGGAAGGAAGGCTCCACCGTCACCCTGAAGCTGGCGCTCGACGGCGTCCAGGGCGCGAACGGCGTCTACGGCGTCCAGCAGAAGACGGTCACCTTCCACATCGGCCGCAACCAGGTCTCCTACGTCGACGCGCAGACCAAGCAGATGAAGATCACGCAGGACGGCAAGGTCGTCAAGACCATCCCGATCTCCGCCGGATCCCCCGACAACAAGACGTACGAGGGGCGGATGGTGGTCTCCGAGAAGTTCAAGGAGACCCGCATGAACGGCGCCACGGTCGGCTTCACCGACGACGACGGCAAGGGCGAGTACGACATCAAGGACGTGCCGCACGCCATGCGCCTGACCACCTCGGGCACCTTCATCCACGGCAACTACTGGGGCGCGCCGTCGGTGTTCGGCAGCGCGAACACCAGCCACGGCTGTGTCGGCCTGCGGGACGCGAAGGGCGCGAACGACCCGAGCACCCCGGCGGCCTGGTTCTACAACCACACGCTGATCGGTGACGTCGTGGTCGTCCAGCACACCGGCGACAAGACGGTCTCGCCGGACAACGGCCTCAACGGCTGGAACATGGACTGGGCGCAGTGGAAGGCCGGTTCGGCCGTCTGACGCCCCGCCGAACCCCGTGTGATGCCGCCCCCTTCCGGGGCGGCATCGCCGTTTCACGGAGCGGTGCGGACGCCTTCTCATGCTGCTCTTATGCGGGCCTTATCGTGTCATCACGGTCCGTCCCTAGCTTCGCGCCATGTTCTTCACCTACCTGAGGCGCGAGCTGCGCCGCCGCAGAAAGGCGGCCCTCGTCGTCGCCTCCGGCCTCGCGCTGGGCATCGCGCTGGTCATCGTGGTCGACTCCGTGTCGAACGGCATGGGCAAGGCCCAGGACAAGGTGCTCCAGTCGCTGTACGGACTGGGCACGGACATGACGGTCACCAAGGCGGCGTCGGCGCCCACCGGTGACGCCCAGCGCCCCCGCTTCCGCTTCGACGCCGGTGGCGACGACGACTCCGCCCAGAGCAGCGACCGCGTCATGGTGCAGGGCTTCCAGACACTGCCCGCCGCCACGGTGACCGAGGTCGGCGCGCAGTCCGGGGTCGCGGACGCGGCCGGCGGGCTCAGCCTCCAGGTCCTCAAGGTCAGCGGCCAGTTCACCCGGGGCCGGTTCCAGCAGGACGGGGGCGGCGGCTTCCAGCGCGGCGGCGCGAACGGCGCCCCCCAGGGCGAGGTGAAGGGCGGCGGCGCCGACTTCGACGTCAACAGCTACTCCGTCTACGGCACCGACGTCACCAAGCCCGGACTCGGCCCGCTGACCTCCTCGAAGATCACCAGCGGTCGTCCGTTCAAGGCGACGGAGACGAACGCCGCGGTGGCCGTCGTGGACTCCGCCTACGCCAAGCAGAAGAAGTACGGGACCGGCTCCACGGTCACCGTCAAGGGCGTGAAGTTCACGGTGATCGGCATCGCCACCGCCGACAGCGGGGACGCCGCCGCCAACCTGTACATCCCGCTGAAGCGGGCACAGAGCCTCGGCGACGCGAAGGGCAAGGTCACCACGGTCTACGTCCGGGCGACCGACTCGCAGCGGATCGACAGCGTCAAGTCGCGGATCCGGCAGAACGTCCCGGGCACGACGGTCACCACCTCCGCCGACCTCGCGGACACCGTCTCCGGCTCGCTGTCCACGGCCTCCTCCCTCGCCGCCGGCGTCGGCACCTGGCTGTCCGTCGCGGTGCTGGCCGCCGCGTTCCTGGTGGCCGGGCTGCTCACCTCCTCCGCCGTCTCCCGGCGGGTGCGCGAGTTCGGCACGCTGAAGGCCCTGGGCTGGAAGTCCGGCCGGGTGACCCGGCAGGTGATCGGCGAGGCCATGGTCAACGGACTGGTCGGCGGGGCCCTCGGCATCGCCCTCGGCCTGCTGGGCGCATACGTCGTCACCGCCGTCAGCCCCGGTCTCCAGGCCCAGCTGGGCGGCGCCACGGGTGGCGGGCCCGGCCCGGGCGGCGGCTTCGGCGGGGCGGGCCGGCGCACCACCAAGACCCTGGAGGTGGCGCTCACGGCCCCGGTCGGCATGACGACGATCGTGCTCGCGGTGGGCCTCGCGGTGGCGGGCGGCCTGATCGCCGGGGCGTTCGGCGGCTGGCGGGCGTCGCGACTGCGCCCGGCGGACGCGCTGAGGCGGGTGGAGTAGCCCGGCACCCCGACCGGCCGACCACCCGCGAACCCCACTCAGGAGCCACCCCGTGTACGAACTGAAGAACGTCACCAAGCGCTACAGCAGGGGCAAGGACACCGTCCACGCCCTCGACGGCGTCGACCTCGTCATCCCCGACGGCGACCGGCTCGTCATCCAGGGCCCCACCGGCGGCGGCAAGTCCACCCTGCTGCAGATGCTCGGCGGCCTGGACCGCCCCACCTCCGGCGAAGTCCTCCTGGACGGCACCGACCTGGCCCGGCTGGGCGAGGCCCGGCTGACCGGGCTGCGCAGCGAGAGCATCGGCTTCGTCTTCCAGTCCTTCAACCTCATCCCCACGCTCACCGCCCAGGAGAACGTCGAGACCGCCCTCGTACCCCTCGGCGTCAAGACCCGGGAGCGGCGGGAGCGCGCCGCCGAGGCACTGCGGTCGGTGGGCCTCGGCGAGCGCCTCGGGCACCTGCCCGGCGAGATGTCCGGAGGCCAGCAGCAGCGCGTCGCCATCGCCCGGGCGCTGGTGAAGAAGCCCAAGGTGCTGCTGGCCGACGAACCGACCGGCAACCTCGACGAGGGCATGCGGGACGAGATCATGGACGTACTCGAAAGCCTGTGGCGGGAGCACGGGCTGACCTTCGTCATGGTCACCCACGACTCCGCGCTGGCGAACAAGGCGCCGCGCCTGGCCACCCTGCGCAAGGGGCGGATCACCGTGAAGGAGAACGCGGGCGCCTGACATCCCATAACACCCCTTCCCTATAAGGGACTTCGCGATCCTGTAACGGTGTCCCGGAGGGCGCGTAACAGTTTCCGGCCGTGCTTTCCCACCGTTCCCTCCGCTATTGAGCCGCCTGATCACCTCCCGGCATACTTCGTTGCCCGGGAGGCCGGCGCGCACGTGTGCGAGTCCGCCCCCGGCCGGGTGAACGGGGAATTCGCCCGGTACCTCATCTCCAGGGGGAGAACTTGCGCGCACAAGTGAAAAGAGCGGCCGCGGCCACCGTGGCAACGGCCGCGGCAGTCGCCCTCGCAGCGGGTATGACCAGCCCCGCGTCGGCGAAGCCCGCCCGCACCACCGCGGGCGCCTCGGCGCTCACCGCCAAGCACCACGTCACCCTCATCACCGGTGACCGCGTCGCCCTCGACGCCAAGGGCCGCATCGTCGGCCTGGAACGGGGCAAGGGCCGCGAACACATACCCTTCCAGGTCCGCAAGGCGGCCGGCCACACGCTGGTGATCCCCGCCGACGCGGCCCGGCTGGTCGCCTCCGGCACGCTGGACCAGCGCCTGTTCGACGTGACCGAGCTGAACAAGGCCGCCACCCGCGAGGCGCACAAGAGCGGCCTGAAGGTCATCGTCGGCTACCGCGGCACCGCCTCCGCCACCAAGGCCGAGGTGCGGGACGCGGGCACCCTGCGCCGCAGCCTGAAGGCGCTCAACGCGGACGCCGTACAGACCCCGGCCGAGGACACCGCCGGGCTGTGGCACGCCGTCACCGACGGCGACAGGACCGCCTCCGGCATCGCGCACGTCTGGCTCGACGGGGTCCGCAAGGCCAGCCTCGACAAGTCCGTGCCGCAGATCGGCGCCCCCGCAGCCTGGAAGGCCGGCTACACCGGCAAGGGCGTCAAGGTCGCCGTCCTGGACACCGGCGTGGACACCCGCCACCCGGACCTGAAGACCCAGGTGACCGAATCGAAGAACTTCACCACCGCCGCCGACGCCACCGACCACTTCGGCCACGGCACGCACGTCGCCTCCATCGTGGCGGGCACCGGCGCCAAGTCGGGCGGCAAGTACAAGGGAGTGGCCCCGGACGCCGAACTCCTCAACGGCAAGGTCCTGGACGACTCCGGCTACGGCGACGACTCCGGCATCCTCGCCGGCATGGAGTGGGCGGCCGCCCAGGGCGCCGACGTCGTCAACCTCAGCCTCGGCGGCTACGACAGCCCCGGGATCGACCCGCTCGAAGCCGAGGTCAACAAGCTCTCCGCCGAGAAGGGCGTCCTGTTCGCGATCGCCGCGGGCAACGACGGCCCCCAGTCGATCGGTTCGCCGGGCAGCGCGGACGCCGCGCTCACCGTCGGCGCCGTCGACGACAAGGACAAGCTGGCGGACTTCTCCTCCACCGGCCCGCGCGTCGGCGACGGCGCCATCAAGCCCGACGTCACCGCGCCGGGCGTCGACATCACCGCCGCCGCGGCCGCGGGCAGCGTCATCGACCAGGAGGTCGGCCAGAAGCCCGAGGGCTACCTGACCATCTCCGGCACCTCGATGGCCACCCCGCACGTCGCGGGCGCCGCGGCCCTCCTGAAGCAGGAGCACCCCGACTGGCGCTCCACCGAGCTGAAGGGCGCCCTGACCGGCTCCACCAAGGGCGGCGCGTACACCCCCTTCGAGCAGGGCTCGGGCCGCATCCAGGTCGACAAGGCCATCGGCCAGTCGGTCGTCGCCGACCCGGTCTCGCTGAGCTTCGGCGTCCAGCAGTGGCCGCACACCGACGACACCCCGGTCACCAAGAAGCTGACGTACCGCAACCTCGGCGACAAGGACGTCACGCTCACCCTGACCAGCTCCGCCACCGGCCCCAAGGGCGCGGCGGCCCCGGCCGGCTTCTTCAAGCTCGGCGCGGACAAGGTCACCGTCCCGGCGCACGGCACGGCCGCGGTCGACCTCACCGCCGACACCAGGCTGGGCGGCACCGTCGACGGCGCCTACTCCGCGTACGTCACGGCGACGGGCGACGGCCAGAGCGTCCGCACGGCCGCCGCGGTGCAGCGCGAGGTGGAGTCCTACGACGTCACGCTGAAGTTCATCGGCCGTGACGGCAAGCCGACCCCGAACTACAACGCCGACTTCACCGGCGTGGCGGGCCTGGCGAACGGCGTCTGGGAGAACCCGTACGACAAGTCCGGCACGGTGAAGGTGCGCGCGCCCAAGGGCACGTACATCCTCAACACCGGCATCTACGCCGACCCGAAGGACGCCGCCAAGGGCACCGACTGGATCGCGCAGCCGAAGCTGACCGTCGACAAGAAGCAGACGATCACCATCGACGCGCGCAAGACCAAGCCGGTGGACATCACCGTCCCGGGCTCGGGCCTGAAGTCGCAGTTCGCCTCGCCGGGCTTCGACGTCACGATCGGCGACGGCCAGTACGGCTACAGCTGGTTCCTGGACTCGTACAAGAACTTCCGCACCGCCCACCTCGGTCCGCAGCTGCCCGCCGGCACGCTGCGCCAGCAGTGGGACGGCCACTGGACCAAGGGCGCCACGGAGGAGTACGACGTCACCTCCGGCGGCGCGGTCAAGCAGCTCGCCGCCGGCTACACCCGGCACTACAAGGCGGGCGACCTGGCCACGGTGAAGGTCCGGATGGGCGCGGCGGCCCGCGGCAAGAAGGGCTCCGTCGACGCGATCGGCTGGCTGCCCGACAGCTCCGGCGCCTCCTCCATCAGCATCCCGCAGAACCTGCCCGGCACCCGCACCCTGCACCTGTCCGCCAAGGACGGCGTGCGCTGGAACCTGGAGTTCGGCCAGAACGGCGGGGTGGACCAGGACGGCTTCCCGGTCTCCGACGCCGGCTACGCGCTCGGCCAGTTCTCCTTCAAGGCCGGCCAGAGCTACACCAAGACGGTCAACACCGCCGTCTTCGGCCCGCACCTGAGCAAGGACCTCGGTGTCTTCCGGGACGGCAACGAGATCTACGGCGCGCTGCCGCTGTTCGCCGACTCGGCCAAGAACGCCGGATACTCGGTCCTCACCTCGGCGAAGACCACCCTGTACCGCAACGGCACCAAGGTCGGCACGAACGACGACCCGCTGTACGGCGACAAGACCTTCAAGGTCCCGGCCGGTGACGCGGCGTACAAGCTGACGACCTCGGTCAAGCGGTCCGTGAAGGTGTCCGAGGCCTCCACCCGGATCGACGCGACCTGGACCTTCCGGTCCAAGAAGCCGTCGAGCGGCTCCGCCCAGCTGCCCGTCTCCGCCCTGCACTTCGGCGCCACCACCGGCCTGGACAGCCGGGTCGCCGCGGGCAAGAAGGTCACCTTCCCGGTCACCGTGGAGGGCGCCGCCGCCGGCCGCAACCTGAAGTCCCTCGCCGTCTACGTCTCCTACGACGGCAAGACCTTCACGAAGACCACCGTCAAGAGCGGCAAGATCACCGTGAAGAACCCGGCGAAGAACAAGGCCGTCTCGTTCCGCGCCAAGATCACCGACAAGAAGGGCAACACGTCGGAGATCACGATCTACAACGCGTACTTCGGCAAGTGATCCCGCACTAGCCGACCGTCCGCACCAGCGGCCCGCAGCAGGCACCCGCCCGCTGCGGGCCGTTCGCCGCTCCCGGCCGGGGACACCTCCCCGTGACCGGACGGCAGCCGCCCGGCCCTAGGCCGAGGGGACCGCCCGGGTGGCGTCCGTGCCCCAGCTGGCCAGCAGGCGCAGGGAGTCGGCGGTGGGGGAGTCCGGGTCGGCGTGGTAGGTGACCAGGGACATGTCCGAGCCGTCCGTCAGCCGGAAGCTCTCGAAGTTCAGCGCCAGGTCGCCCACCAGGGGATGGTGCAGGTGCTTGACGCCATGGCTCTTCTCCTTGACGTCGTGCGTGGCCCACAGCCGGCGGAACTCCTCGCTCTTCACCGACAGCTCGCCCACCAGCGCCGACAGCTTCGGATCGTCCGGATGGCAGCCCGCGTCCATGCGCAGGGCGCACACGATGTCGATCGCCTTCTGCTCCCAGTCGACGAACAGGTCCCGGTAGTCGGGGCGCAGGAACACCAGCCGGGCCCAGTTGCGCTCGGCCGCCGGCAGCTGCGCCCAGTCGCCGAAGAGGGCCGCCGCCATCGGGTTCCAGGCGAGGATCTCCGCCCGCCGGCCCACGACGTACGCCGGCACGCCCTCCATGGTCCGCAGCAGCTGCCCCAGCGCCGGGCGCACCTGCTGCTGGCGCGCCCCCTGCTTCTTCTTCAGCGCCTTCGGCTTGGCCAGATGGGTCAGATGGGCGTGCTCGGCGTCCGTCAGCCGCAGGGCCCGCGCGATCGCGTCCAGCACCTCCGCCGACACGTTCCGGCCGTTGCCCTGTTCCAGCCGGGTGTAGTACGCCACCGACACCCCGGCCAGCTGCGCCAGCTCCTCCCGGCGCAGCCCCGGCACCCGCCGGTGCCGTCCGAAACCCGACAGTCCCACGTCCTCCGGCTTCAGCCGGGCCCGCCGGCTGCGCAGGAACTCGCTCAGCTCCGCCCGCCGGTCCAGGGTCCGGCCGGTGAGTCCTCGCGCGTCCGGCTGCTCGTCCCTGCTGTCCATACGTCCAGTATTCCTGGTCGTATGCCCACGAGCCTGACCCCGCTGGTGGTAGGCACGGCGGTCGTACGCAAAGGCGTGGTCTGGGCGCGCGGCCGGGCGCGCGGCAGGCTGGACGCGTGCCCGGCACCAGGAAGGCCGGGCACGAGATCGACCGCTAGGAGAACCCCGGCATGACCACTGTTGCCGCATACGCCGCGCCCGCCGCGAAGGCCCCGCTGGAGCGGACGACCATCGAGCGACGCGCGGTCGGCGAGTTCGACGTCCTGATCGACATCAAGTTCGCCGGTATCTGCCACTCCGACATCCACCAGGTCCGCGAGGGCTGGGGCGAGGCGATCTTCCCGATGGTCCCCGGCCACGAGATCGCGGGCGTCGTCACCGAGGTCGGCACCGGCGTGACGAAGTTCCGGGCCGGCGACCGGGTCGGCGTCGGCTGCATGGTCGACTCCTGCCGCGAGTGCGAGAACTGCCTGCGCGGCGAGGAGCAGTACTGCCTGAACGGCATGGTCGGCACCTACAACGCCGTCGGCAAGGACGGCGAGCCCACCTACGGCGGCTACGCCGAGAAGATCGTCGTCGACGAGAACTACGTCGTCCGCATCCCCGACGGCCTGTCCCTGGACGTGGCCGCGCCGCTGCTGTGCGCGGGCATCACCACGTACTCCCCGCTGCGCCACTGGAACGCGGGCCCCGGCAAGAAGGTCGCGATCGTCGGCCTGGGCGGCCTCGGCCACATGGCCGTCAAGCTCGCGCACGCCATGGGCGCCGAGGTGACGGTGCTGTCCCAGTCCCTGCGCAAGAAGGACGACGGGCTGAAGCTGGGCGCGGACCACTACCACGCCACCAGCGACCCGAAGACCTTCGAGGAGCTGGCCGGCACCTTCGACCTGATCGTCTCCACCGTGTCCGCCCCGATGGACTTCGGCGCCCTGCTGTCGCTGCTGAAGGTGGACGGCGCGCTGGTGAACGTGGGCGCGCCCGAGGAGCCGGTCTCCCTCAACCTGTTCTCGGTGATCGGCGGCCGCAAGACCCTCGCGGGCTCCATGATCGGCGGCATCCGGGAGACCCAGGAGATGCTGGACTTCTGCGCGGAGCACGGCATCGGCGCCGAGATAGAGCTGATCGCCGCGTCCGAGGTCAACGAGGCGTACGAGCGGGTCCTCGCCAGCGACGTCCGCTACCGCTTCGTGATCGACACGGCGACGATCTGATCCGCGCTCCTGCCGGGCCGTAGTCCCGCCGGGCCGTGGTCCTGCCGGGCTACGGCCCGCGGCGCGTCGTCTGCCGGCCGCGGGCCCCGGAGCGCTCCTACTCCAGGCCGAAGCGCTCCCCGGCGCCGTACGCCCGCACCAGCACGCCCCCCTCCGGCGCGGGCCGCACCACGTGCACCCGCCCGGCACCGGACACCCGGGCCTCCCCGTCACCCACCGCGAGCAGCGTGTTCTCGTCCACGGCGACCCCGTACGGAACCTCCCGCCGCCCGACCGCCGCGACCAGCCGGGGCAGCGTCCCCCACTGGGCGGCGTGCACGTCCACCGCGAACGGCACCAGCCCGAGCCCCGCCCGGACCTCGACCTCCGCCAGGTCCTCGCCGGTCTCCTCCGGGCACACCGGGACGCCGTCCACCAGCCACCCGCCGACCACGGCCCGCCGCGCGGCGACGGCGGCGCCGGCGGAGAAGCCCGCGTACGGCAGCCCGCGCGCGGCCAGCAGCGCCGGCAGCCGCTCCAGGCACTCCGCGAGCGCGTCCTGATACGCGGGCGTGAGCCCCCCGCACACCAGCAGCCCGTCGATCCCGTCCAGCGCGGCCTCCGGCGCGAACCGGCCGCCGAGCGGCACCGGAAGCGGCACCGGCACGCACGGGGGACCGGCCTGCCGCAGCGCCGCCGCGTACCGCTCGAACTGCGCCGCCCCGTCCCCCTCGTCCAGGATCAGACACCCGATCCGCCGTTCGCCGCGCACCTCCCGCAGAAACGGTTCGTACACCTCGGCGCGGTCCCAGCCGCCCCCGATCAGGAACGTACGACTGCCCATGCCCTCCCCTTCGCTCCCTGTGGCACAAGGGGCGAATCTACGGGGCACGGGCCACCGGCGTCGCCTCGTTTACCCCGGTGGCCCGGGCACGACGCGCCCCCCTCACCCTGGGCGAGGGGGCGCGCGGAAGGAGCGCCGTGCCGGGAGGCTCAGCCGCCTGCCCGGGCCACGCCGACCGGGCAGGACAGGCCCGTGCCGCCGAGGCCGCAGTAGCCCGCCGGGTTCTTGTCCAGGTACTGCTGGTGGTACGCCTCGGCCGGGTAGAAGGTGCGGCCCTCGGCCGGGAGGATCTCCGTGGTGATCGTGCCGTAGCCGGAGGAGGTCAGGACCTTCTGGTAGGCGTCGCGGGAGGCCTGTGCCGCCGCGGCCTGCTCCGGGGTGTGCGTGTAGATCGCCGAGCGGTACTGCGTGCCCACGTCGTTGCCCTGCCGGAAGCCCTGCGTCGGGTCGTGCGACTCCCAGAAGGTCTTCAGCAGGCTGTCGTAGGAGACCTGCCGCGGGTCGTAGACCACCCGGACCGCCTCCGTGTGGCCGGTCAGGCCCGAGCAGACCTCCTCGTACGTCGGGTGCTCGGTGTAACCGCCCTGGTAGCCGACCAGGGTCGTGTACACGCCCGCCGGTAGCTGCCAGAACTTGCGCTCGGCGCCCCAGAAGCAGCCCAGGCCGAAGTCGGCGGTCTCCAGGCCCTCGGGGTAGGGACCCAGCAGCGGGGTGCCGAGGACGGTGTGGCGTTCCGGGACCGCGTAGGCGGGCGCGGGACGGCCCTTGAGCGCCTGCTCGGGGGTGGGCAGCTGGGGCGTGCGGCCGAACAGCATCGGGTCTCCCTGTCGGTCGGGGTCGGGCGCCGGCCGCCTCGGCGGCGCGCCGGCACCCCGTACAACACCCCGCACACCCCCGGGCATTCCGGTCAGACCCGCGCCGCGGCCGTCTCCTCCACCAGCCGGACCGCCGTGTTCCGGACCCGGCAGTAGTACTCGGCCATGTCGCCGCGGTAGCGCCACGGCAGCGCGTTCACATGCCCGTCGACCAGCTTGAACTGCTCCAGCGCCGCCTCGTTGCGGTCCTGGAGGTGCAGGTAGTACGCCAGCAGGTGGCGCAGTTCCGGCAGCCGCGGGTGGGACGGGTCGGCCGCCGCCGCGTCCGCGAGCGCCGCCTCCACCCGGGCCCGCATCTCGGGCGTGTTGTCGGCCTCGGTGTCGTCCGACTCGTCGTGCTCGAAGTGCGCGATCAGCGGCAGCGCGGTCAGCAGGCTGCCCAGCGGCGCCCCGGCCGCCGCCCGCTCGGCGAACTCCCGGGCCAGCCGCTCCGAGCCCCGCCACTTCGCGCACCAGTACTGAAGCGCCGAGAAGTGCGCCTCGTAGTGGTGCGGGGCGCGGCTCGTGACCTCCGCCCACAGGTCGTCCATCCGCGCGTTCGGATAGCCGAGGCCCAGCGCCACCCAGATCTCCGCGACGAGCGGGGTCGGGTCGTCGGGGTTCAGCGCCGCCGCCCGCGCGACGTCCTCACGGGCGGCGGTCAGCGTGCGGCGGAAGCCGTCGAACTGCTCCTGGGTCGTGTACTTCGCCTTCTTCCCGCCCCGGATCTTCCAGGCCAGGATCACCGTGCTGCGCGCGCGGACCACGGCCGCGTCCGGGTCGTCGGGCCGGACCGCCTCCCAGGCCAGCAGCCACGCGTCCTCCTCGGCCGCGCGGTCGGCCAGCAGGTAGGCGAGCGCCGAGCGGCGCTCCCAGTCCCGGCCGACCGCCGCGAGCAGGTCGGCGGCCGGCCGCCAGTCACCGCCGCGCACGGCCGCCAGGGCGGCCGTCCACTGGGCCGGCAGCGGGGCGGCGAGGTCGGTGTTCTGCCGCTCGGGGGGCAGCAGGCCGAGCTTCCCGGCGGCCTCGGCCTCCTGCGCGGCCTCGGTGCCGGCGTCGGTGTCCGCGTCGTCGTCGGGGCTCGGCGAGAAGAGTTCCCTCAGGAACACCCAGAGCAGCCACCCCAGGAAGATCGCCGTGGGGACGGCCAGGATGCCGAGGATCCAGAGGAGGACGGTCATGCGGTGTTCCGTTCGTTTCGGTGGTGCGGGCGGGGTCGGGCGTCCGGCTCCCGGTGGTGCGGGCGGGCAGGCGTTCCGGCCGTGGTGGTGCGGGCGGTGGGTCAGGCGGCTTGGACCACCGGTGGCAGCAGCGCGCGCAGCCGGTCGGTGTCGGGGTGGTCGGCGACCGCGGCCTCCAGGGCCGCGTCCAGCACGGCCTCGGGGGTGTCGCCCTCCGGGCCCATGCCCCAGTCGGGCAGCCGTGGGGACGCCGGGCCGGTCCAGGAGAACTCCCAGCGCAGCAGCGAACGGGAGCCGAACTCGGCCAGCACCATCGTGCGCAGCGAGCGGTACAGCGCGGGCCGTACGAACTCGCGGAACGCCCGCCCCTTCGCGGCCGCCGCCTCCTGCGACAGCGGCAGCCGCTCCGCCAGCCGCCACAGCCGGCCGTCGTCGATGACGTCCAGCAGCGCGGCCAGCGTCGCCGGCCGGCCGGTGTACGCGGTCAGCGCCCGGTGCAGCGGGGTCCGCGCGGAGGAGAGGCCCTCGGCCATGGCGGCGTCCAGCAGCTCCGCCCAGTCCGCGGCGCGCGGGTAGGCGAGCAGTTCGTCGAGGAGGACGGCGTCCTCCAGGGCGGCCAGGGTGCGCGCCGGGTCGGCCAGCAGTGCCAGCGCGGCTCCCGTGCCCTCGTCGGTGCGCCCGTCGGCGGGCAGCGCCTCGATCCGGCGCACGCGGTCGGCGGTCGGCGGGTGGGAGTCGTACGGCCCCGCCGGCACCTCGGCCAGCTCCGCGCGCGGCCCCGCCGGCTCCGGCCCCCGGGCGGACAGCAGCCGGCCGAAGCCGCCGAAGAACTCGCCGCGCGGCGGCAGCAGGCGGGCGGGCAGGCCCAGCGTGGCGTAGGAGTCCAGGTAGAAGTCGTGGGAGGCGGTCAGCGCCGGTATCGCGCGCAGCGCCGACGCGGTCGCGTCCCGGCCGGCGATCCGGGCGGCGGTCAGGTCGGCGGCGTACTCCTGGCCGCGCGCGGTGGCCAGGGAGGCGCGCAGGTAGAGCTTGCCGTAGGCGGTGTAGACGCGGGCCATCGTCCGGTACGTCGCCCCGACGCCGGTGGTGTCGATCTCCTTGGCCTTCTTGCCCTTGGCGACCCGTTTGGCGGACGCCCGTTCCTGGCGGGCCCGGTCGGCGGCCACCTTGTCGTCCGCCTTGGCGTGGAACTGCCCGATGACCCGGCCGATCTGCACCCGCCCGCGCACCACGAGCGCGGACAGCCGGGTGTCACCGCCGGTGAAGTGCCCGAACTCGTGGGCGAGCACCGAGCGCAGCTGGGCCTCGGTCAGACCGATGAGGAGCGGCACGCCGAGCGTGAGGTGCCGCGGGCCGGGGAGCAGACCGAGCAGCCGCGGCTGTTCGCTGACGGACGCGTTGACCTCGCCGGTGAGCAGGATCCGGTCGGGGGCGCGGGTGCCGGCCACCGCGGCCAGCTCCCGGACCAGCGCCCACAGCCGGGGTTCGGCGGCGTCGGTGACCGGGAGGCCGGGCGGATCCTCGCCCTTCGGGGTGCGCAGCATCAGCATGCCGCGGACGATGGGGACGGCCAGCACCACCGTGACGAAGCCGACCTTCGCCGTGAGCGGTCCGTGTCCCCAGGTGAAGACCAGGACGTCGAGGCCGGCCAGCGCGGCGAGCAGGACGAGGCTCAGCAGATGGAAGCCGAGCAGCAGAACGAGAGCGCGCAGCGCGCGCAGCAGTGCGCCCATCGGGCAGATCCCCCCACAGGACCCCGGAAACAGGACATGACGAAGCGGCGGAAAAGGACATGACGGCTGCACCGGACCGGTGGCCGGTCGGTGCGGGTGAAGCGGTGTGGGGGGAAGCGGAGTATGCCCTACCGCAGGTCAGAAGGGCAATGTGAGGGACACATAAGGGTGGGCCCGGTCAGCCCGGCAGGCCCGCCGGGCTGCCGCCGTTGGACTCGTAACCGGCCACCGCCAGCGCGCGGTGGAGGGCGAACGCGGCGGCCGGGTCGTCGGCCAGGGTCCACGGCAGGGCGCCCACGTGCCCGTCGACGTGGAGGAGCTGGTCCATGGCCTCGGCCCAGCGTTCGGCCCGCACCAGGAAGAAGATCAGCAGGTGCCGGACGTGCGGGAGCGTCGGGTCGTCGGGGCCCGCGGCGTGCACCGCGTGCAGCGCGCCGTGGATCGCCTTGGTGACGACCTCGCTCTGGTAGAAGCTCGCGACGAGGTTCACCTCGGGAAGGTGCTCGAACACCGCGAACAGCGGCAGCGCGGCGAGCAGCGAGCCCTCCGGGGCGCGGGCCGCCGCGTTCTCGGCGAAGGAGTACGCCTGCTCACGCGAGCCGTGCCACTTCTCGCACCAGTAGTGCAGCGCGGCCAGGTGCGCGCCCATGTGATAGGGCGCACGGTCGAGGATCTTGGCCCACAGCCGCTCGAACTCGGCGGGCGGATAGGCCAGGCCGCGCCCGATGGACAGCTCTATGACGTACGGCACCGGATCGCCGGGGGCCAGCAGGGCGGCCTCCGCGCAGGCATTGCGGGCCTCCTCCATGATGATCCGGAACTCGTCCGTGCCCGGCGTCGACGTGCGCCACGCCTGCTGCACCAGGAACTCCGCGTGCACGGCGGCGCCGCCCGCGTCCTTGGGCTTCTCCGCCCGCCACACCCGCAGCCACTGGCCGCCCGGCGTCTCGTGCACCCCGCCGGGCCGCCGCTGGAGCTCCAGCGCGGCGGCGCCGGCGAAGGCCTGCACCCGCTGCCAGCGCAGCTCGCCCCGGGCCTCGGTGCCGGCCAGCAGCTGGTCGGCGGCCCGGTAGTCCTGGGTGCGCTGGACCAGGTCCAGGGTCTGCAGCAGGTCCTGGTCCGGGCCGGGCAGGCGCACGTCCAGCTCCTCCTCGCGCCGGAAGCCGTAGGCCGCCGGGTCGGCGGCGTCCGGGTGTCCCGCCGGGACCCGCTGGATCCCGCCGCGCCCGCGCCGCAGAACCGGGAGCAGGACGAGGCTCAGCATGAGCAGCGCCATCAGCAGCCAGAGAATCGCCATGCCTCAAGCGAACCAGACCCCGCCGACAATTGGCGAACCCCGCCGCCCTCCTGTGGAAAACTCCCGGTCAGAGCATGACGGCAATGTTGCAGAAGGGGACGAAGACTCTTGCCGGGCGTCAAGAACCGGCCGGGCGCATTACGCTCGATGCACATGAGCGACAGGCACATCAGCGACCACTTCGAGACCCTCGCGATCCATGCGGGCAACACCGCGGACCCCCTCACCGGCGCGGTCGTCCCGCCGATCTACCAGGTGTCCACCTACAAGCAGGACGGCGTCGGCGGGCTGCGCGGCGGCTACGAGTACAGCCGCAGCGCCAACCCGACCCGGACCGCGCTGGAGGAGAACCTCGCGGCGCTCGACGGCGGCCGCCGCGGCCTCGCCTTCGCGTCGGGCCTGGCGGCCGAGGACACGCTGCTGCGTACGCTCCTCGGCCCCGGCGACCACGTGGTGATCCCGGACGACGCCTACGGCGGCACGTTCCGGCTCTTCGCCAAGGTGGCGACCCGCTGGGGCGTGGAGTGGTCCGTCGCCGACACCGCCGACCCGGCCGCCGTGCGGGCCGCGATCACCCCGAAGACGAAGGCCGTCTGGGTGGAGACCCCCTCCAACCCGCTGCTCGGCATCACCGACATCGCCGCCGTGGCCCAGGTCGCCCACGACGCGGGCGCAAGGCTCGTCGTCGACAACACCTTCGCCACCCCCTACCTCCAGCAGCCGCTGGCGCTCGGCGCCGACGTCGTCGTGTACTCGCTCACCAAGTACATGGGCGGCCACTCGGACGTCGTCGGCGGCGCGCTGGTCGTGGCCGACCAGGCGCTGGGCGAGGAGCTGGCCTACCACCAGAACGCGATGGGCGCCGTCGCCGGCCCCTTCGACTCCTGGCTGGTGCTGCGCGGCACCAAGACCCTCGCGGTGCGCATGGACCGGCACGGCGAGAACGCCACGAGGATCGCCGACATGCTGACCCGGCACCCGCGCGTGACCCAGGTGTACTACCCGGGCCTGCCCGACCACCCCGGCCACGAGGTCGCCGCCAAGCAGATGAAGTCGTTCGGCGGCATGGTGTCGTTCCGCGTCGCGGGCGGCGAGGAGGCCGCGCTCCGGGTGTGCGGCCGTACCGAGGTGTTCACCCTCGGCGAGTCCCTCGGCGGGGTCGAGTCCCTGATCGAGCACCCCGGCCGGATGACGCACGCCTCCGTGGCCGGCTCCCAGCTGGAGGTTCCGGCCGACCTGGTGCGCCTGTCCGTCGGCATCGAGAACGTCGAGGACCTGCTGGAGGACCTCAAGCAGGCCCTCGGCTAGGCACCCGGGACCCCGCCGGCCGGGACGGGCTCACCAGACGGTGACCGGGGGAGTCGTCCGCGAGGGCGGCTCCGCCCACGGCCGGGCCTCGGCCGCCCACACGGCGAACGCGAGGACCGCCGCGCACGCCAGCAGCCACAGCACCCGGCGCGCCAGCCGGCGCCGCCGCAGCAGCCGGTCCCCGCGGCGGACCGCCTCCGGGTACAGCTCCGGCGGCACCGGCACCACGGCCCGCCCGAGCACCGCCCGCACGGCGGCCTCCCGCTCCCCGCGCCTCACCGCGGCCTCCGGCACCGGCCGGGCGGGGGCGACGGAGGTACGGCGCCCTCCGCGGGCCTCGCGGGGACCGGGCACGCGCGCGCGGCCGGGCGCCGCGCCCTGGTCACCGTTCCCCTCCCACCGTGGGGAAGGACGCCCGCCCCGGCGGGCCTGCCGTGGGCGCGGGTCATGACGGGGCCGCCTTCGTGACGGCCCGGCCCGCCGGCGCCGGCCGGGCCGGGTGCAGCACGGTGGCCGTCGCGCGGTCGCAGAGGGTGCGGACGCGCTCGCTCGGCAGGCCGAGCAGCGCCGCCGCCCGTTCCTCGGCCACACCCTCGTGCACCCGCAGCACCAGCACCAGCCGCTCGCGCGGGGTGAGCCCGGCGAGCGGGCCGCGCGGACCGGGGCGCGCGCGACCGAAGCCGCCGCGGTGCCAGGCGGTACGGGCGAAGCGGGCGACGAGGTACTCGCGCGCGCGGTCGTACGGATCCTCGCCGCGCAGCCGGTCCCAGCGGGCGTAGGTGTGGGCGAGCGCGAGCGTCAGCAGGCGCCGCGCGCGCGGATTGGCGTCCGGCGCCTCCGCGGTGAGCAGCGTGGCCGCGTGCAGCAGGCGCCCCGCCGCGCCCGCGACGAACGCCTCGAACTCCCGGGCCCGGCGCTCATCGCGAGCCGGTTGCCGATCACGCACCGCGCCTCCCCTGACGGGGTCCTGTCCGGACCCGTCTCATATCAAGCCAGGGGCGGCCCGGGGGTCAAGACGTGGGATCCCTCCGGTGCGGGCGCGGCTAGGAGCCCGGCGGCTGCTCCGCCGGCCCGACGCCCTGCACGGCCATCCGCGCGGAGAGCGCGTGGTTGAAGCGGGTCAGGAGCGTGCAGAACTGCTCGCGCTCCTCCGGCGCCCAGTCGTGTGTCAGCTCGGCCATGAGCTGACGCCGGGACGAGCGCACCTCCTCCAGCCGGACGGCGCCGCGCGGCGACAGCTGGAGCACCACCGCCCGCCCGTCCTCCGGGTGCGAGGTGCGCTTGACCAGGCCGGTGTCGACCAGCGGGGCCACCTGCCGGGTGACCGTGGAGGAGTCGATGCCCATGCTCGCCGCGAGCGCCTTGACCCCCATCGGGCCTTCCTTGTCGAGGCGGTTGAGCAGCAGGTACGCGGCACGGTCCATGGAGTTGCGCACCTGGCCTACGCCGCCGAGCCGCGTCTGCTCGGCACGGCGGGCGAACACCGCCACCTCGTGCTGGAGGGATTCGAGAAGACCGGTGTCACCGACGGTCGTCATGTCCATCGACATTCCTGGTGTTGTGGGCATGGCCGGAGGCTCACTTCATGAGGGCTGCTGGGTTGGGGGACAGGGTACGCGGCCCGGGGCCGGGCCGTACCGGGGCTGGGCGAACCGGTCTCGCAGCTTGGTCACACCCGTCGTGCGCAAACGTGAACTGCGATGCTGGTGGCATGAACCACCGCACGGCCGACTCCTTGCGCTCCGTCACCCTCGACGACGTGCGCGGCGCCCGGAAGATGTTGTCGGGCGTGGCCCGGGTGACCGCGCTGGAGGGCAGCCGGTACCTGTCCCGGCTGGTCGGCGCGCCGGTGCACCTCAAGTGCGAGAACCTCCAGCGGACCGGTTCGTTCAAGCTGCGCGGCGCCTATGTGCGGATCGCGGGGCTGCTGCCCGAGGAGCGGGCCGCCGGCGTGGTGGCCGCGAGCGCGGGCAACCACGCGCAGGGCGTGGCGCTGGCCTCCTCGCTGCTGGGTGTGCACGCCACGGTGTTCATGCCGCAGGGGGCGCCGCTGCCGAAGGTCAGCGCGACCCGGGACTACGGCGCCGAGGTGCGCCTGCACGGCCAGGTGGTCGACGAGACGCTGGCCGCCGCCGAGGAGTACGCCGCCCGCACCGGCGCGGTGTTCATCCACCCCTTCGACCACCCGGACGTGATCGCCGGTCAGGGCACGGTCGGCCTGGAGATCCTGGAGCAGTGCCCCCAGGTGCGCACGATCGTCGTCGGCATGGGCGGCGGCGGGCTCGCGGCCGGGATCGCGGTGGCGGTGAAGGCGCTGCGGCCGGACGTCCGGATCGTCGGTGTCCAGGCGGAGGGCGCCGCCTGCTACCCGCCCTCGCTGGCCGCCGGACGCCCGCTGTCGCTGGCCAACCCGGTGACGATGGCCGACGGCATAAGGGTGGGACGGCCCGGCGTCGTGCCGTTCGGCATCGTCGGCGAGCTGGTGGACGAGGTGCGCACGGTCGGCGAGGACCAGTTGTCGGCGGCGCTGCTGCACTGTCTGGAGCGGGCCAAGCTGGTCGTGGAGCCGGCCGGGGCTAGCCCGGTCGCCGCGCTGCTGGCCGCGCCGGACGGCTTCGAGGGGCCGGTGGTCGCGGTGCTCTCCGGCGGCAACGTCGATCCGGTGCTGATGCAGCGCGTGCTGCGGCACGGCATGGCCGCGCAAGGACGCTACCTGGCCGTGCGGCTGCGGCTGACGGACCGGCCGGGCGCGCTCGCCACGCTCCTCGGGGTGCTGTCGGCGGCCGACGCCAACGTCCTCGACGTGAGCCACGTCCGCACCGACCCCCGCCTCGGGCTCACGGAGGCGGAGGTGGAGCTGCACCTGGAGACCGGGGGACCGGCGCACTGCGCGGAGGTCGGCCGGGCCCTGCGGGACGCCGGCTACACGGTCATCGCCTGACACTCCCCGCCCGGCCCCGTCGCCTGACCTCCCGAGGCCGACCACCCGATCGGGTGAGGTCTCTTGAGAGACGCGATATATCGCGTTACCGTATCTCGTGTGGTCGCCGGGCTGCCTGTCCGTACCCGTGCGGGCGGTGACCCGCGCCTATCGGGAAAAGGGGGGCGCGGCCGGGCGAACACGCCTAACTTTTGCGAAGAGCCCGTCCCGAAATCCCCGACGACGTGGAGACAGACATGCCAGGGGCCATCTATGCCGAAGGCCTGGTGAAGACCTTCGGCGACGTAAGGGCACTGGACGGCGTCGACCTGGACGTGCCCGAGGGCACGGTCCTCGGCCTGCTCGGGCCGAACGGCGCCGGCAAGACGACGGCCGTCCGCTGCCTGACGACCCTGTTGCGCCCCGACAGCGGCAAGGCGGTCGTCGCGGGCGTGGACGTCCTGCGCCACCCCGACACCGTGCGCCGCTCCATCGGCCTGTCCGGCCAGTTCGCCGCGGTCGACGAGTACCTGACCGGCCGGGAGAACCTCCAGATGGTCGGACAGCTGTACCAGATGCGGGCGAAGGCGGCCAAGGCCCGGGCGGCGGAGCTGCTGGAGCAGTTCCACCTCGCGGACGCCGCCGACCGCACCGCCAAGACCTACTCCGGAGGCATGCGCCGCCGGCTGGACCTCGCCGCCGCCCTCGTGGTCTCCCCGCCGGTGATGTTCATGGACGAGCCGACCACGGGCCTCGACCCGCGCAACCGCCAGCAGCTGTGGGAGGTCATCAGGCAACTGGTCTCCGGGGGCACGACGCTGCTGCTCACCACGCAGTATCTGGAGGAGGCCGACCACCTGGCCCATGACATCGCGGTCGTCGACCACGGCCGGGTCATCGCCCAGGGCACCTCCGACCAGCTCAAGGCGCGCACCGGCGGCGAGCGCGTCGAGGTCGTGGTGCAGGACCGGACCCGGATCACGGACGCCGCCGAGGTGCTGCGCGGCTTCGGCAAGGGCGAGGCCGCGGTCGAGGAGCACACCCGCAGGCTCACGGTGCCCGTCACCGGCGGCGCCAAGCTGCTCGCCGAGATCATCCGCGAACTGGACACCCGGGGGATCGGGATAGCCGACATCGGGCTGCGCCGCCCCACCCTCGACGACGTCTTCCTGTCCCTGACGGGTCACGCGGCCGAGGCCGGGGACCCGGGCCGGCAGGGCGAACGGAACGAGCGGAACGGCAAGGAGGCCGTGAAATGAGCGCCGCCACCGAGGCGGGGACCGCCGCCGCACCCGGCAACGCCGTCGGCCGGTCCGTCCGGGACTCGCTGATCGTCGCCCGGCGGAACCTGATCCGCATGTCCAGGATTCCCGAAATGCTGATCTTCGGGCTGATACAGCCGATCATGTTCGTGGTGCTGTTCACCTACGTGTTCGGCGGCTCCATGAAGATCGGCGCCAGCACCAGCGCGCTCGACTACAAGAACTTCCTGATGGCCGGCATCTTCGCGCAGACCGTCACCTTCGCCACCGCGGGCTCCGGCGCCGGCATCGCCGACGACATGCACAAGGGGCTCATCGACCGCTTCCGCTCGCTGCCCATGGCGCGCGGCGCGGTGCTGACCGGCCGCACCCTCGCCGACCTGGTGCAGACGGCGCTCACCGTGCTCGTCCTCGCGATCGTCGCGCTGCTGGTCGGCTGGCGGACCGGCTCCGACGGCTCCACGGACGCCGGCCGCGTCCTCGCCGGGTTCGGCCTGCTGCTCCTGCTCGGCTACGCGTTCACCTGGATCGGCGCGCTGATCGGCCTGACCGTGCGCACCCCGGAGGCGGCCACCTCCGGCGGGCTGGTCTGGCTCTTCCCGGTCACCTTCATCTCCAACGCGTTCGTGGACACGGCCAACATGACGCCCTGGCTGCGTCACATAGCCGAGTGGAACCCGTTCAGCGCCACCGTGCAGGCGGCCCGTGTGCTGTTCGCCAACCCCGGGCGGTCCACCTCCGGCGCCTGGCCGATGGAACACCCCGTCTGGGCCTCGCTGATCTACTCGGTCCTGATCATCGTCGTCTTCCGCACCCTCGCGGTGCGCAAGTACCGCTCCGCCACCGCCTGACCCGGCCGGCGGGCCGTACCGGGCCGCCGGAAATCCCGGACATGACAAAGCCCCCGGCCGCCCCGAAGGGCGGCCGGGGGCCGGGGCCGGTGGCCCGGGTCAGCCGTTGTAGGGCTCGGCCTTCAGGATCCGTACGGACGCCTTCTTGCCGTTCGGCAGCTCGTACTCCGCGTCCTCGCCGACCTTGTGGCCGATGACGCCGGAACCCAGCGGGGACTGCGGCGAGTACGTCTCGATGTCGGAGCTCGCGTACTCGCGGGAGGCGAGCAGGAACGTCAGCGTGTCGTCCTCGTCACCGTCGAAGGCGATCGTGACGACCATGCCGGGCGCGACGGCACCGTTCGCGGCCGGCGCCTCGCCGACCTTCGCGTTCTCGAGGAGCTGGGTCAGCTGGCGCACGCGCAGCTCCTGCTTGCCCTGCTCCTCCTTGGCCGCGTGGTACCCGCCGTTCTCGCGCAGGTCGCCCTCCTCACGCGCAGCCGCGATCTTGGCGGCGATCTCCGTGCGCGCAGGACCAGTAAGGTACTCAAGCTCGTCCTTGAGCTTGTTGTACGCCTCCTGGGTCAGCCAGGTGACGTTCTCGCTGGTCTGGGTCACAGGGTGCTCCTCGTCGGTACTGGGAATACAAAGCATCGCCCTACCCAGAAGAATGTTCCCTCATGGATGGGCGAAACCACGAGCCTAACAATTCGTGGGCGAAAGGGGGAGGACATAAGCCGTGTAAATCTCATCAACGCAGGTCAGTGCCTACGTATTCCGGGTGAGGCCGGGGAGTGTCCGCGGGTCGCCCGCCGGGCCGGCGTCAGTCGGCGTGGCAGCCCAGCAGCTCGGCCGTCGTCCCCCGGGCGGTCGTACGGAGTGTGACGACCTTGTCGACGCGCGTGGCCGGTCCGGAGAAGCGGAAGTCGGCCCGGCCCACCTCGGCGGCCTCCTTCGACTGTGACCGCACGGTGCAGTAGCCGGACGCACCGGCGTCCTTGTGCACCTCCAGATGGACCTCGACCGCGTCCTCGGAGGCGTGGAAGGCGATGACCTGGGCGCTGATCTCGTTCCGCGCCACATAGTGGTAGGCGAAGAAGCCGACCAGGGCGAGCAGCGCCGCGCCCAGCACCACGGCGGCGATCCTGAGCTTGCGGTCGGCGCGCTCGTCCGAGGCGCGGCCGTAGCGGCCCTCGGGCAGCCGCGTGCTCGCGGTACTCATGATCGTCCTCTCCGCGGAATTATTCGCCCCCCGCTTGGGTCACTATAGAAGCTCCCACCCGTCACCCGACCGCCACCCTCAACGACGTCCCGTCGGGACGGCACCTGTTTGATCGCACCCGGAGCCACGGGGGCGCCGAGTTACCGAGGATTGAGTCTTGACTGACCAGTTGCGACTGATGGCCGTTCACGCGCACCCCGACGACGAGTCGAGCAAGGGTGCGGCCACCATGGCGAAGTACGTGTCCGAGGGGGTGGACGTGCTGGTGGTGACGTGCACCGGCGGAGAACGCGGGTCCGTCCTCAATCCCAAGCTCCAGGGCGACGCGTACATCGAGGAGCACATCCACGAGGTGCGCAAGAAGGAGATGGACGAGGCCCGCGAGATCCTCGGCGTCAAGCAGGAGTGGCTGGGCTTCGTCGACTCCGGCCTGCCGGAGGGCGACCCGCTGCCCCCGCTGCCCGAGGGCTGCTTCGCCCTGGAGGACGTCGACCGGGCGGCCGGCGAGCTGGTGCGCAGGATCCGCTCCTTCCGGCCGCAGGTGATCACCACCTACGACGAGAACGGCGGTTACCCGCACCCCGACCACATCATGACCCACAAGATCTCCATGGTGGCGTTCGAGGGCGCGGCGGACACCCGGAAGTACCCCGAGGACGAGTACGGGCCGGCCTACCAGCCGCTGAAGCTGTACTACAACCAGGGCTTCAACCGCCCCCGCACCGAGGCGCTGCACCAGGCCATGCTCGACCGCGGCCTGGAGTCCCCGTACGGGGACTGGCTCAAGCGCTGGGACGAGATGCAGCGCACCGAGCGCACGCTCACCACGCACGTCCCCTGCGCGGACTTCTTCGAGATCCGCGACAAGGCGCTGATCGCCCACGCCACGCAGATCGACCCGGACGGCGGCTGGTTCAAGGTGCCGCTGGAGCTCCAGAAGGAGGTCTGGCCCACCGAGGAGTACGAGCTGGCGAAGTCTCTGGTCGATACCTCCCTCCCCGAGGACGACCTCTTCGCGGGCATCCGGGACAATGCCTGACATGAGCGCAAGCGTGAGCCTCGCAATGACGCACCTGGTCCCCCTCGCCAAGGAGGTGGACCAGAACAAGGTCACCCCCGGTGTCCTCGGCTTCATCGTCTTCGCGGTGATGGCCGTGGCCGTCTGGGGCCTGATGAAGTCGATGAGCAAGCACATGCAGAAGGTCGACTTCAAGGAGGCCCCGGACACCGGCGCGGAGCCGGCTGGGAAGAAGGCCGGTTCCCCGGCCCGGTAGGACCGGTCCCCGGGGCCCGCCGGCCCGCCGCACCGCCACCCCCGTCACCGCACGGGCGTGGCGGTCCGGACCATGCGCCGCCGCCGGGCCCGCCGGCCGGCCCGCAGTGACACGCCGCCTCGCCGCGGCCCCCGGCAGTACGCCCCGCCCCCGCGGCAGGGCGTACGCCGACGCGCACCCCCGCGCACGCCGGACCCCCAAGAGGGCCGCACCGGCGGGACCGCGACGGTGCGCATCACTTCCCGATCACCGAGTAACAGGCGTCAAATCCGCCATGGATATCCGGACCGCGGATTCCTGGCGCGACGTCGCACGACAGCGCCGCCTGGGCCGAGTATTCGACGACACGCACGCGGTACGCCGCCGCCCACGGCACCTCCGGCCGGCAGTCGGTTAATTCCCCCCCCGTCGAGAGACGGGAAAGGCGCCGGCCGGCGCGGTGGTCCGGTCCCGTTCCACGGCGACGTCCTCCGCCGGTTCCCTGCCCGAGACACACCATGGACGGCGCGGTGCGACGCGCGGTGCGGCAGCCCGCCGGGGCACGTAATCCCGCAATGCGCAAATCCTTCGGAGACATAAAACTCCGCTCGGCCGCAATACTTTTTGCGATAAATCTCGAATTTGACAGCGTTCCGGAGGTTGCCTATATTCCAGCGTTGCCGAAGTCCGGGCGGCTTTGATTCCGGGGACGAAGGAGACTCCTGTTGTCGAAAATAGGTGATTCCGCCGTGCGTGCGGTCGCATCGGAGCAGGAATATGTGTCCTCCTTGTACGGGTTGCTCACCGAGCGGCTTTCCGAGGCGCGGGCGGACCGGGCGAGCGTGCTGAAGACCCCGGCGGACAGCGCCGGTGAGGCGTACGAGCGGGAGCTGGCCGCCGAGCGTCTGACCAGGGAGATCGGCCGGCTGGAGGGCGCCGAGAAGGGGCTGGTCTTCGGGCGCGTCGACTGGACGGACGGCACGGCCCTGCGCATCGGGCGGATCGGACTGCAGACGGAGGAGGACGACCTGCCCCTGCTCGTGGACTGGCGCGCGAACGCGGCGCGGCCCTTCTACGAAGCGACCCCGGTCCACCCGATGGGCCTGCGGCGGCGCCGGCACCTGCGCCTCGAGGAGCGCACGGTCGTCTCGGTGAGCGACGAACTGCTGGACGGCACCGCCCCGACCGGCGAGGACGTCGTGGGGGACGGCCCGTTGACCGAGGCCCTGTCGGCACGGCGTACGGGCAGGATGGGCGCGGCCGTCGCGACGCTCCAGGCCGAGCAGGACCGGATCGTCCGCTCCGCCCACCGCGGGGTGACCGTGGTCCAGGGCGGACCCGGCACCGGCAAGACGGTGGTCGCCCTGCACCGGGCGGCCTACGTCCTGTACGCGTTCCCGCGCGCCGCGCAGGAGGGTGTCCTGGTCGTGGGCCCGAACGCCCGGTTCCTCGACTACATCTCCCAGGTCCTCCCCTCGCTCGGGGAGAACGACGTCGTCCTCGCGACCTGCCGGGAACTGGCCGGGGTGTCCACGGACACGGTGGACCCGTTCGATACGGCGCGCCTCAAGGGCCGCTCCGACCTCGCCGACGCCCTGGCCGGCCTGCTGCGCTGCCATCAGGCCCCCGCGGGCGACCTCACCGTGCGGGCCGGCCGGGAACCGGTCCGCCTCTCCGGCCGGGAGGTCGCCGCGGCACGCGACGCCGCCGTGGCGGCCGTACAGGGGCACAATCCCGCGCGCCAGGTGTTCAAAGAGCTCTTGGCCGACGCCGTCGCCGACGCGATGCGACGAGACCTGGGCGACGTCCTGGAGCAGATCGACGCCGACACCGAGAGGGCGACGGGCATCGACCTCGACCGGTTCACGGGAACCGCCCGGCACCGGGCCGAAGGCGCGGCCGACCCGGATCCGGCCCACGAACTGGACCTGGACGCCATCCGGGCCGGCCTCCTCGACGACGCCGGTTTCGACCGGGCGGTCGAGCGGGTCTGGCCGCGGCTGGTGCCCGGTGACCTCGTGCGGGCGCTCCTGACGGACGCCGGCGCCCTCGCCGAGCGCCTGCCCCACCTGAGCGCGCGGGAGCGGTCCCTGCTGCTGCGCGCTCCGGGCGACCCGTGGACCGATGCCGACGTGCCGTTGCTGGACGAGGCGGCGAGCCTGGTCGACGGCCCGCCCGAGCGGACGTACGGGCACGTCGTCGTCGACGAGGCGCAGGAACTGACCGCCATGCAGTGGCGGATGATCGTCCGCCGCTGCCCGGCGAAGGCGATGACGCTGGTGGGCGACTTCGCCCAGGCGGGCCCGGTCGCGACCGCACGCGACTGGAAGGAGGCGCTGAGCCCCCACGTCGGCCCGCGCTTCAGGCTGCACGAGCTGACCGTCAGCTACCGCACCACGCAGCAGATCCTGGACGGCGTCCGGGACCTGCTCGCGCGGATCGCCCCGGACCAGAGTCCCGCGCGGTCGCTGCGCGGCGGTGAGAGCCCCCGCACCGTGACCGCGCCCGAGGACGGGTTGGCCACCGCCGTCGTCCGGGAACTCCGCGCCCAGGGCGCCGCGCACCCGGGCGAGCTCCTCGGGGTGATCTGCGCGGACACCAGGGTGCGCGAGCTGACGGCCCGGGGCATCGCCGGCCACGCGCGTGTCGTGCCGGCGTCCGAAGCGCGCGGCCTGGAATTCGACGGCGTCGTCGTCGTGAACCCCGAGGAGATCATCGCGAACCGCCCCGGAGGGGAAAGGGACTTGTACGTGGCCCTGACCCGGGCCACCAAGCGCCTGTGCACCGTCACCGTCCGGCCCGCCTGACGAGGGGCCCCGGGGGCCGCCTCCTCCCGGTCACCGATCGCGCGCGCCCGGTGACTCCCGGATCCGGCCCCCGGATCACAGGGCCGGACGCTCCGGTGTGTGCGACGATGCCGGTATGAATCGACTGGCCAACTCCCAGTCGCCTTACCTGCTCCAGCACGCCTCCAACCCAGTGGACTGGTGGCCATGGGGAGAGGAGGCGATGACGGAAGCGAAGCGGCGGGACGTACCCATTCTCTTGAGTGTGGGCTATGCGTCCTGTCACTTACGTTTCCGTCAGTGCACTGGTGCCATGTCATGGCCCACGAGTCCTTCGAGGACCGCGACACCGCCGACTATCTGAACGAGCACTTCGTCAGCGTCAAGGTCGACCGCGAGGAGCGGCCGGACGTGGACGCGGTGTACATGGAGGCCGTGCAGGCGGCCACCGGGCACGGCGGCTGGCCCATGACCGTGTTCCTCACGCCCGACGCCGAGCCCTTCTACTTCGGCACCTACTACCCGCCCGCCCCGCGCCACGGCATGCCCTCCTTCCGGCAGGTGCTGGAGGGCGTCCGGCATGCCTGGACCACCCGGCGTGACGAGGTCGGCGAGGTGGCCGGGAAGATCGTCCGCGATCTCGCCCAGCGGGAGATCGTCCGGCAGGCCGCCGAGGCGCCGGGGGAGCAGGAGCTCGCCCAGGCCCTGCTCGGCCTCACCCGCGAGTACGACCCGCAGCGCGGCGGATTCGGCGGCGCGCCCAAGTTCCCGCCGTCCATGGTGCTGGAGTTCCTGCTGCGCCACCACGCCCGCACGGGCGCCGAGGGCGCGCTGCAGATGGCCGCGGACACCTGTGAGCGGATGGCGCGGGGAGGGATCTACGACCAGCTCGGCGGCGGCTTCGCCCGCTACTCCGTCGACCGGGACTGGGTCGTGCCGCACTTCGAGAAGATGCTGTACGACAACGCCCTGCTGTGCCGGGTGTACGCCCACCTGTGGCGGGCCACCGGCTCGGACCTCGCCCGGCGGGTCGCGCTGGAGACCGCCGACTTCCTCGTCCGCGAACTGCGCACCCCGGAGGGCGGGTTCGCCTCCGCCCTCGACGCCGACAGCGACGACGGCACCGGACGGCACGTGGAGGGGGCGTACTACGTGTGGACGCCCGGGCAACTGCGCGACGTCCTCGGCGACGACGCCCACTTCGCCGCCCAGTACTTCGGCGTGACCGAGGAGGGCACCTTCGAGCACGGCCGGTCCGTGCTGCAACTTCCGCAGACCGAGGGAGTGTTCGACGCGGACAAGGTCGCGTCGATCCGGCGCCGGCTGCTCGACGCCCGCGCCCGGCGGCCCGCCCCCGGCCGGGACGACAAGGTCGTCGCCGCCTGGAACGGGCTCGCCGTCGCCGCGCTCGCCGAGACCGGTGCCTACTTCGACCGGCCCGACCTGGTCGAGGCCGCGCTCGGCGCCGCCGACCTGCTCGTCCGCGTCCACCTGGACGAACACGCCCGGCTCGCCCGTACCAGCAAGGACGGCCGGGTCGGCGCCAACGCGGGCGTGCTGGAGGACTACGGCGATGTCGCCGAGGGCTTCCTCGCGCTGGCCTCGGTCACCGGCGAGGGCGTCTGGCTCGACTTCGCCGGACTGCTGCTCGACCACGTCCTGGACCGGTTCACCGACCCGGAGACCGGCGCGCTGTTCGACACCGCCTCCGACGCCGAGCGGCTGATCCGCCGCCCCCAGGACCCCACCGACAACGCCGCCCCGTCCGGCTGGACCGCCGCGGCCGGCGCCCTGCTGGGCTACGCCGCCCACACCGGTTCCGAGCCCCACCGGGCCGCCGCCGAGCGCGCACTGGGGATCGTGAAGACCCTCGGGCCGCGCGTGCCGCGGTTCATCGGATGGGGGCTGGCCGTCGCCGAGGCGCTGCTCGACGGTCCGCGCGAGGTGGCCGTCGTGGGTCCCGGCCCGGACGACGAGCGGACGGCCGCCCTGCACCGCACGGCCCTGCTGGGCGTCGCCCCGGGCGCCGTCGTCGCCTGCGGCGCCCCGGACGGCGAGGAGTTCCCGCTGCTGGCCGGCCGCACCCTCATCGACGGCGGCCCGGCCGCGTACGTCTGCCGGGGCTTCGTCTGCGATCTGCCGGTGACGGACCCGGAGGCCCTGCGCAGGCGGCTGACCGCGCCCTGAACCGGCGTCAGCCGTGGGCCGCGCCGCGCCGGTTCAGGGCGCGGTCCACGATGGCCTCCAGCTGGTCGTGGTGCGCGCCCTTCCAGTACGCGCGACCGCAGTCCGCGCACCGGGCGAACACGTCGTACGTCCGCTCGGTGCCGCTCTTGAGCTGGTCGGCGACCTCTTCCTTGGCGGCGTCCCGCAGCAGGCCGTTGCACGCGGTGCAGCGGGTCCAGGGGCGCAGCTCGGGGGCGAAGCGGTCGAGGACGTCGTCCAGCTGGTCGTCGGGGCGGGTGCTGTAGACGAACGCGCCGGCCCACAGCTCCCGGCGGCGCAGCAGACCCCGGTCGCGGCTGAGCATCACCCGCTTCTCGGCCGCCGAGCGGGCGGCCAGCGCCGGGTCGCCGATGTCCGTCGACTCGTACGCCGTGTCCACGCCGAGCAGCCGCAGCCGGCGGGCCAGCGTGCCGAGGTGGACGTCGAGGAGGAAGCGCAGCGGCGCGCCGGGCACCCGCTGGGGGCGCTCCACGGGCCGGACGACGACCCGCTCGGCCGCCCCGGGGATGTGCCCGGGCGCGACCGGGCGGCCGTCCACGACCAGGGTGCCGACCTCGGTGAGCGGGATGCCGAGGGACTCGACGACATGGCCGAGCGTCGAGACGCCGTCGGTGGCCAGCGGCGTGGGCCCGCGGCGGCGGGCGGCCGGCACGAACAGGTGCAGTCCGGGGTCGACTTCGACGTGGATCTCGGTTCCGTTCACCCGGCCAGCATCGCACGGGGTCCCGTGCGGACCCCGGCGCTTTTCTCGGGGGGCGGCTCAGGTGTGCTGGTAGGCGACCAGGGAGATGCCGACGTAGTGCACGACGAACGCGGCGAGGGTGAGGGAGTGGAAGACCTCGTGGAAGCCGAACCAGCGCGGTGACGGGTTGGGGCGCTTGATGCCGTAGATCACGCCGCCGGCGCTGTACAGCAGGCCGCCGACCACCACGAGGACCATGACGGCCAGGCCGCCGGTGCGCAGGAAGTCCGGCAGGAAGAACACGGCCGCCCAGCCCATCGCGATGTAGCAGGGCGTGTACAGCCAGCGCGGGGCGCCGACCCAGAAGACGCGGAAGACGATGCCGGCCGCCGCGGCGGCCCAGATGCTCCACAGCAGCCAGCGGCCCTTGCCGTCGGGCAGGAGCAGCAGGGTCAGCGGGGTGTAGGTGCCCGCGATGATCAGGAAGATGTTGGCGTGATCCAGGCGGCGCAGCACGCCGTCCATGCGGGGGCTCCAGTTGCCCCGGTGGTACAGCGCGCTGACACCGAAGAGCAGACACGCCGTCAGGACGTAGATGCCGCAGGCTATGCGGCCCCTGGTCGAGTCGGCGAGCGCGGTGAGCACGAGGCCCGCGATGAGTACGGCCGGGAACATGCCGAGATGCAGCCAGCCGCGGAGACGGGGTTTGACCGGATGCGGCAGGGAGAGCGCGACGGGACCGCGGCCTGCGGCCGGCGTGTCCGTGGGCGCGTCGGGGACGGACGCAGTCATGCGGGGCATGGTACCCAGGCCGCCGTAAATCGATCGTCAATGTGTGCGCATCCACGCCACTCCGGAGACCGGTCGGCAAAAAGTCCTTCAGCCGAACCCAACGTGGACGCAAAACGACCTGGACACCGTGGGATTCCTCACGCCGCTCACCTGTGATGCCCCCTGGACAGATGGGCACTAAACTCGGATGATCAAATGAGTGCGGTCGGCACCGGATGAGCGGCTACGAAGCATCCGGGTCGCGGCCCCCACGGGGCGAACCAACACAAAAACCCTCACTTAGGAGCAATCGTGGCGCGCGACAACGCGGCTCCCACCGTCGTCCCCACCCAGCACCGGGAACTGATCTCCTGGGTCAACGAGATCGCCGAACTGACGCAGCCGGACAGGGTGGTCTGGTGCGACGGCTCCGAGGCCGAGTACGAGCGGCTGTGCGAGGAACTGGTCGCCAAGGGAACGTTCAGGAAGCTGGACCCGGTCAAGCGCCCGCACTCCTACTACGCCGCCTCGGACCCGACCGACGTCGCGCGCGTCGAGGACCGCACCTTCATCTGCTCCGAGAAGGAGGAGGACGCGGGCCCGACCAACCACTGGAAGGCGCCCGCCGAGATGCGGGAGGTCTTCACCGGCGACCAGGGCCTGTTCCGGGGCTCGATGCGGGGCCGTACGATGTACGTCGTCCCGTTCTGCATGGGCCCGCTCGGCTCCCCGCTGTCCGCGCTGGGCGTGGAGATCACCGACTCCGCCTACGTGGCCGTCTCCATGCGCACGATGACGCGCATGGGCCAGGCCGTCCTGGACGAGCTGGGCGACGAGGGCTTCTTCGTCAAGGCCGTCCACACGCTGGGCGCCCCGCTGGAGCCGGGCCAGGAGGACGTCCCCTGGCCCTGCAACCGGACCAAGTACATCTCGCACTTCCCCGAGAGCCGCGAGATCTGGTCCTACGGCTCCGGCTACGGCGGCAACGCCCTGCTCGGCAAGAAGTGCTACGCGCTGCGCATCGCCTCGGTCATGGCGCGTGACGAGGGCTGGCTGGCCGAGCACATGCTGATCCTGAAGCTCACCCCGCCGCAGGGCGAGGCCAAGTACGTCGCCGCCGCCTTCCCCTCCGCCTGCGGCAAGACCAACCTCGCCATGCTGGAGCCCACGATCTCCGGCTGGACGGTGGAGACCGTCGGCGACGACATCGCCTGGATGCGGTTCGGCGAGGACGGCCGCCTCTACGCGATCAACCCCGAGGCCGGCTTCTTCGGCGTCGCGCCCGGCACCGGCGAGCACACCAACGCCAACGCGATGAAGACCCTGTGGGGCAACGCGGTGTTCACCAACGTCGCGCTCACCGACGACGGCGACGTGTGGTGGGAGGGCATGACCGAGGAGCCCCCGGCCCACCTCACGGACTGGAAGGGCAACGACTGGACGCCGGAGTCCGGGACCCCGGCCGCCCACCCCAACGCCCGCTTCACGGTGCCGGCCGCGCAGTGCCCGATCATCGCGCCCGAGTGGGAGGACCCCAAGGGCGTGCCGATCTCCGCGATCCTCTTCGGCGGCCGCCGCGCCTCGGCCGTGCCGCTGGTGACGGAGTCCTTCGACTGGAACCACGGCGTCTTCCTCGGCGCCAACGTGGCCTCCGAGAAGACCGCGGCGGCCGAGGGCAAGGTCGGCGAGCTGCGCCGCGACCCGTTCGCGATGCTGCCCTTCTGCGGCTACAACATGGGCGACTACATGGCCCACTGGATCGACGTGGCCAAGGACAAGGACCAGTCCAAGCTGCCGAGGATCTACTACGTCAACTGGTTCCGCAAGGACGACGGGGGCAGGTTCGTCTGGCCGGGCTTCGGCGAGAACGCCCGCGTCCTGAAGTGGATCGTGGAGCGGCTGGAGGGCAGGGCCGAGGGCGTCGAGACGCCGATCGGCGTGCTGCCGACCAGGGAGGCGCTGGACACCGACGGGCTCGACCTGCCGGACGCCGACCTGGACTTCCTGCTCACCGTGGACAAGGAGGTCTGGCGCGAGGAGGCCGCCCTGGTCCCCGGGCACCTGAACACCTTCGGCGACCACACCCCGAAGGAGCTGTGGGACCAGTACCACGCGCTGGTGGAGCGCCTGGGCTGAGACCCGCGCCCGAAGACTCCGCGGCCGGTCCGGATGTGCCCTGACCAGCGATCGTCACGACCGGCCGCGGTGACCACCCGCCCGGGGCCCCGCACAACGGCGTGCGGGGCCCCGGGTCTGCGTGTGCTCCGGGCGGGACGGCACCGGAGCGCCGGGCCGGCGGAGTGGGTGGCACCCGGTCCGCGCGTCGCTGCGGGTGCGCGCGGACCGGGGCCGTCTGGGGGACCGGACCCCGGGCGGGGTCAGTGGGCGGGGCTGAGCGTCTTCGGGTCGGTACCGGCGGCGGCGTGGGCGTCCATCCGCTCGGCCGCGAGGATCGCCGCCGCGGTGTCCGCGCGGGAGGCGGCGACCACCAGGGCGCGTCCGGCGAGCGTGTGCGCGCGCCGGTGCAGGGCGCCCGGATCGCCCGCGGCGGCCGGCGCCGCACGGAGCGGGGTGCGCCCGCCGCGCAGCCGGGCCACCTGGGCCGCGAGGCGTTCCGCGGCGGTGTCCAGGTCGGCGGACGGGTTCAGGGCGCGCAGTTCGTCGGTGACCGCGAGCAGCGCGGCGAGGTGCCCGGCGAGCTGGATGTCCAGCTCCTCCTCGCGCGACCGGTGGGGGAAGTTTGAGGGGGTGCCGGCCATCGTGTGGACCGACTTGGTGCGGATCGGTTCGTACATGGGGGGATGGCCTCCTGTGCTCTGACAGGAAACCATCTTAGCTTGGATTTCGTCTAAAGTTGAGCCGAGTCACGGAGTGCGGTCCGCCGGCTACGGTTGGCCGTATCCGTCCAGGAAGGTGCCGATGCGGGTGATCGCGTCCCGGAGATCGCCGACCGTCGGCAGGGTCACCACCCGGAAGTGATCCGGCTCCGGCCAGTTGAAGCCCGTGCCGTGGACGACCATGATCTTCTCCTGCCGCAGCAGGTCCAGCACCAGTTGCCGGTCGTCCTTGACCTTGAAGACCTGGGGGTCCAGCCGGGGGAAGAGGTACAGCGCGCCCTTGGGCCGCACGCAGCTCACGCCGGGGATCCGGGTCAGCAGGTCGTAGGCGAGGTCCATCTGCTCCTTCAGCCGCCCGCCCGGCAGCACCAGGTCGTTGATCGTCTGGCGTCCGCTGAGCGCGGCGACCACGCCGTGCTGGCCCGGCATGTTGGCGCACAGCCGCATGTTCGCCAGGATCGTCAGGCCCTCGATGTAGGAGTCGGCGTGGGCGCGCGGGCCGGAGACCGACATCCAGCCGACGCGGTAGCCGGCCACCCGGTACGCCTTCGACATGCCGTTGAAGGTGAGGGTGAGCAGATCGGGGGCGACCTTCGCGGTGGGGGTGTGCGTGGTGCCGTCGTAGAGGATCTTGTCGTAGATCTCGTCCGAGCAGACCAGCAGGTTGTGCCGGCGGGCGAGGTCGGTCAGGCCCTTGAGCACCCCCTCGTCGTAGACCGCGCCCGTGGGGTTGTTCGGGTTGATGACGACGATCGCCTTGGTGCGGTCGGTCACCTTGCGCTCGATGTCGGCCAGGTCGGGCATCCAGTCGGACTGCTCGTCGCAGCGGTAGTGCACCGCCGTGCCGCCGGACAGGGAGACGGCGGCCGTCCACAGCGGGTAGTCCGGGGCCGGTACGAGCACCTCGTCGCCGTCGTCCAGCAGGGCCTGCATCGCCATCACGATCAGCTCGGAGACGCCGTTGCCGATGAAGACGTGCTCGACGTCCGTCTCGATGCCGATGGTCTGGTTGTGCATCACGACCGCGCGGCGGGCGGCGAGCAGGCCCTTGGCGTCGCCGTAGCCGTGCGCGGTGGAGACGTTGCGGAGGATGTCCTCCAGGATCTCCGGTGGGCACTCGAAGCCGAAGGCGGCCGGGTTGCCGGTGTTCAGCTTGAGGATGCGGTGGCCCGCCGCCTCCAGCCGCATGGCCTCTTCGAGAACCGGACCCCGGATCTCGTAACAGACGTTGGCGAGCTTGGTCGACTGGATCACCTGCATGCCGTGAGCTTACGGCCCACCCCTGCCTCGTGGGCGGTGTTTTCCGCCACGCGAGACGCGAAGGTTGCCCGGAAAAAGCCGCCGGATGTCTTCCCGGGCACTTGCGTCCCTAGAATCCGATGACATGTCCACGGAACGGGAGTACGAGGCGGGAGCGCACGAGCCGCACGGAGCGGGCGGCGCGCCCGGAATCCGGCCGAACGTGTACCACCCGCCGCCGGCTCCGGCCCCCGCCTACGACGAGTACGCCGACCCGGCCGCCGCGCACGGCTGGCAGGACGACTACGACGCGACGCGCGAGCTGCCGCCGGTGGCCGGGGAGCGCCCGCGCCCCGTGCCCCCTCGGCCCGGGCCGGGTGCGGGCCGGGCCGCCGGGCGCGGGCGGGCGCGGCGCCGTGCGGGCGGGCGCCGCCGCGCGGTGGCCGCGGCCGGCGCCCTCGCGGCGGCGGCCGGCACGGTCGCGGTGATCGCCGCGCTGTCCGGACCGGGTTCCCCGGACGGGTCCCGCCCCGCCGACGGAGGCCGGATCGCCGACGGTCCCGCGACGGAGGGCCCCGCGACGGAAGGCACGGAAGACGAGGCCACGCCCGCCACGGCGCCGCCCGCGTCGCCCCCGGCCGCCGCGGGTTCCGCCGGTCCGGCCGCGGCCACGCCGTCGGCCACGGCCGCCGGCCCGGCCGCCGTTCCCCGCCCGGGCGCCACTTCGGCCCGCCCGGCCGGGGGCCCGCGGGCCGCCACCGCGCCGGCCTCGGCCCGGCCCACCGCCCGGCCGGGCGTCCCCACGGCCGCCTCCACGGCCACTCCCGCGTCCTCGCCCACCGTTTCGCCGGCGTTCGGTCACGACGGTCGCCACGGTTGGGGCCACGGCCACGACACGCCGAGGTGGCCCCGCTGACCTCGCGGCCACGGCGGCCCGCCCGGCCGGGGGCCTGCGGGCCACCACCGCGCCGGCCTGCGCCCGGCCGGGCGTCCCCACGGCCACTCCCGCGTCCTCGCCCACCGCTTCGCCGGCGTTCGGTCACGACGGTCGCCACGGTTGGGGCCACGGCCACGACACGCCGAGGTGGCCCCGCTGACCTCGCGGCCTGCGTGCCGGGCAACGTCCGTGCCTGGCTGGGGAGTTGCCCGCCGTGGGACAGTGGCCCCATGGGTGAGCGGACGCACGGAGCGGACCGTGCCGGGCGGGCGGACCCCGGTCGGGACGTGCTCGTCTCCGACGAGGAGCGCGAGCGGATCGTCGAGCGCGTACGGGACGCCGTGGCGGACGGCCGGCTGCCGCTGGACGAACTGGACGGCCGGCTCGACCGGATCCACGCCGCCCGCACGCGCGGCGAGTTGCGGGCGGCCGCGAGCGGGCTGCCCGCGCCGGGGCCCAGGGACGCGCTGGTGGTGGACCGCGCGCCCACGTCCCGGCTGGCGCTGGGCGTGTTCGGCGGGTTCCGGCGGGACGGCGGATGGGTGGTGCCGCCCCGGTTCACCGCCTGGTCGATGTGGGGCGGCGGCCGGCTCGACCTGACCGAGGCCCGTTTCGCCGCACCTCGGACGGTGATCCGGGCCGTGGCCCTGTGGGGCGGCACCACGATCGTCGTACCGGACGACATCGACGTGGAGGTCAGGGGCTTCGGCCTGTTCGGCGTGTTCGGCGGCCGCGAGGCGCGTGCGCCGGCCGGGACGGCGCGGCCGGACTCCCCGCGCGTCGTCGTCAAGGGGCTCGCCCTCTTCGGCGCCGTCATCACCAAGCCGAAGCGCGGGTGAACCGTCCGCCGTGCGACCGGGCGAACCCCCGCACCGGCCGGGGCGGACCTTCGTGCCCGCGACGGAGCGAAACCTCCGCCACGCGCTCGAACGGATCCCTGCCCGGCGTCCGGGCGGAGCCCGCGCCGTGCGGCCGGGCAGCCGCCCGCCGCACCGCCTCTTCGCCGGGGAAACCTCCCGCCCCGGCGCCGAGGGAAACCCCTATGACCCGTCGCCGCTTCTTGTCCCGGCCCCCCTCTGCTGCTGAGAATGCGCATGACAACCGTGTGGGCGGCCGGAAGACCTCCGGTCGCCTCCGTCGTACGAGGGGACCCCCACGTGAACAAGCCTCTCCTTGCCACGCTCTGCGCCCTGGCGACCGTCGGGCTGGGCGCCACCCCGGCGCTGGCCGCGCCGCACACCACCGCCCCGCACGCCTCCGCCCCGCACTCCGCCAAGGCCGCCGCGGTCGCCGTCGACTTCTCCGGCACCGTCTCGCTCAGCAACTGCTCCGGCTCCGTCATCCGCTTCCCGGGCTCCGCCGACACCGACCCGGCCCTGGTGCTGACCAACGGGCACTGCCTGGAGACCGGCATGCCGAGCGCCGGCCAGGTCATCACCGGCCAGTCCTCCAGCCGCACCTTCGGCCTGCTGAACTCCGCCGGCACCAAGATCGCCACGCTCCGCGCCAACCAGGTCGTCTACTCGACGATGACCGACACGGACGTCACGATCTACCGCACCACCACCACGTACGCGGCGATCAGGAACTCGTACGGCATCAGCCCGCTCACCGTGCAGGACACCCACCCGGTGGCCGGCACCGCCATCAAGGTGGTCTCCGGCTACTGGAAGCGCATCTACAGCTGCAACATAGACGGGTTCGTGTACCGGCTGAAGGAGGGCGACTGGACCTTCAAGGACTCGGTCCGCTACACCTCCGCCTGCGACACCATCGGCGGCACCTCGGGTTCCCCGGTGATCGACGCCACCACCGGCAAGGTCGTCGCCGTCAACAACACCGGCAACGAGGACGGCCAGCGGTGCACGGTGAACAACCCGTGCGAGGTCGACGCGAGCGGCAACGTCACCGTCCGCCAGGGCATCAACTACGCCCAGGAGACCTACAACATCCCGGCCTGCTTCACCACCGGCAACAAGCTCAACCTGAGCGCGGCCGGCTGCACCCTGCCCAAGCCGTAGGCACGGTTCACAGCGGCGTACGGCGGACGGAGCGGCCCGGCAGGGCGTCCGTCCGCCGGTCGTCCTCGATGACGAACCGGCCGTCGACCAGCACGTACGGGATGCCCGTCGGCAGCCGGCGCGGCTCCGCGAAGGTGGCACCGGGCGCGACCGTCCGCGGGTCGAACAGCACCAGGTCGGCCCGGTAGCCCTCGCGCACCAGCCCGCGGTCCGGCAGCCGCAGCCGCGCCGCCGGCCGGGAGGTGAGGTGGGCCACGCACTCCTCCAGCGTCAGCACGCCCGCCTCGCGCACATAGTGGCCGAGATAGCGCGGGAACGTGCCGTACGCCCGCGGGTGCGGCTTGCTGCCGCGCAGGATGCCGTCGGAGCCGCCGGTGTGCGCGCGGTGCCGCATGATCGCGCGCACGTTCTCCTCGTGGCCGACGTGCTGGAGGATCGTCGTGCCGAGCCGGTCGAGCACCAGCAGGCGGTGGGCCGTCTCCCAGGGGGCCTCCCCGCGCAGGTCCGCCGCCTGCCGGACGGTGCGGCCCACGAAGTCGCCGAGGGCCGGGTCGGCCACCCCGGAGATCTCGATCGTCTCCCACTCCACCGGCACGCCGTGGCAGCCGTCGGAGCCGGTGACCTCCAGGTCGTGCCGGATCCGCCCGGCCGTCACCGGGTCGGCGAGCCGGGCGAGGATCTCCTCGGGCCCGCCCTCGCTCGCCCAGCTCGGCAGCAGCGCGGCGAGGGTGGTGCAGCCGGGGGTGTAGGGATAGGTGTCCAGGGTGAGGTCCGCGCCCGCGTCCAGGGCCCGGTCGAGCAGCGCCAGCAGCTCGGGCGCCCGGCCCTCGTTCACCCCGAAGTTCATCGTCGCGTGCGCCAGGTGCAGCGGGCAGTCCGCCTCCCGGGCGAGGGCGACCATCTCGGCGTACGCCTCCAGCGCGCCGGCGCCGTAGGAGCGGTGGTGCGGGCAGTAGTAGCCGCCGTAGGAGCCCACCACCCGGCACAGCTCGGTCAGTTCGGCGTCCCGCGCGTACATGCCCGGCGTGTACGTCAGCCCCGACGACATGCCCACCGCGCCCTGCTCCAGCCCCTCCGCGACCAGCCGCCGCATCCGGTCCAGCTCTTCGGGGGTGGCCGCGCGGTCCTCCCAGCCGACCACGAGCGCCCGGACCGTGCCCTGGGGGATCAGATAGGCCGCGTTCACGGCGATGCCCCCGTCGAGCCGGTCCAGGTACCCGCCCACCGACCGCCAGTCGAAGTCGATGTCGTCGCCGTACCCGTTCCAGCCGGTGATCGCCCGCCGCACCTCTTGGAGCGTGCGGTCGTCCACCGGCGCGTACGACAGCCCGTCCTGGCCGAGGACCTCCAGCGTGACCCCCTGCGCGGCCTTCGCGCTGTGGTCGGGGTCGCGCAGCAGGGCCAGGTCGGAGTGGGCGTGCATGTCGATGAAGCCGGGGGAGAGGACCAGGCCCTCCGCGTCGATCTCCCGCACGGCGCGCGGGCGCTGGCAGCCCGCCGCCGCGGCCTCCTTGACGATCGAGACGATGCGGCCGGCGTCGATCACGACGTCGGCGCGGTACGCGTCCGCCCCGCTGCCGTCGACGACGTCGGCGTCCCGGATGACCAGGTCCTCCACGCGGGCCTCCTAGAAGAACGTACGGATGTAGTCCACGACCGTGCCGTCCGCCTCGGCCACCGGGATCAGCTGCCACTTGTCGAAGGACGTGCACGGGTGGGACAGGCCGAAGCCGATCCAGTCGCCGACCTCGACGTCCGCCTCCGCGTCCGTGCGCAGCCAGGTGTGCTGGTCGGACAGGCCGGTGACGGTGATGCCGGTGGCCGGGCGCTCCTCGCCGTCCCGGCGTACCACCTGGGCGGTGGGCAGGTCCAGGTCGTAGGCCGCGTCCCGCTTGCCCGCGTTGGCGAAGGCCTGCTCGGGGGCGGGCCGGGAGACGACCCGCGCCCACAGCCGGAAGGCGGGCTCCAGCGCGCCCTCCTCGGGAACCCGGCCGAACGGGGTGAGCCTGCGGTAGTGCCCGTCGTCGTGCGAGACGTACGCGCCCGAGCGCAGCAGCTTCAGCACCGGCTTCGACAGCGCGGGAATCCCGGCGAAGACGTCGGCGACCGCGTCGAACCAGGCGCTGCCGCCAGCGCTCACCACGATCTCGTCGGCCCCGCCGAACCGCCCGGCCCGGTCCAGCCCGGCGGCCAGCGCCACCAGGCGGCGCAGGTACGCCCGCACCCGCTCCGGATCGGCCTTCGGCACCTCGCCCTCGTACCCCGCCACGCCGACCAGACGCAGGGTCGGCACCGCGGCCACGGCGGCGGCGACCTCCTCGGCCTCCGCCTCCGTGCGCACGCCGGTGCGCGCCCCCTCGCCGGCGCCCAGCTCCACGACCACGTCGACCGGGCGGGCGGCGCCGCGCAGGGCCGCGTCCATCAGTTCCACGCCGCGCACCGAGTCGACGTAGCAGACGAACCGGAACTCCGGGTCGGCGGCCAGTTCGGCGGCGGCCCAGCGCAGGGCGGGGGCGTCCACCAGCTCGTTGGCGAGGAAGACCCGCCGGACGCCGAAGGCCCGGGCGACGCGCACCTGGTGGGGCACCGCCAGCGTGATCCCCCAGGCGCCGTGCTCGATCTGGCGGTGGAAGAGCTGCGGGGCCATGGAGGTCTTGCCGTGCGGGGCGAAGGCCAGGCCGTGCCGCGCGGCGTACGTCTCCATCAGCGCGAGGTTGTGCTCCAGGCGCTCGGCGGACAGCGCGAGGACGGGGGTGGTGAAGCCGTCGCCGTCCCGGAAGAGGTTGCGGCGCTGGCCGGCCAGCTCGGCGACGGTCAGGCCGGCGGCGTCCGGCGGCAGGCCCTTGAAGCGGTGGTCGACGTGCTCCTCGGCGAGGCGGGTGAGTGCTTCGGTGTCCATGAAGCCCCTCTCAGGCGTTGCGTTCTCTGCAACAGCCATTGCGTCTTGTGCTTACTGGTGTCTAGCATCTCGCCGAACACCGGGTCAACGGATCCGTCGCCCCGGCGATCGACGGGAGTCATCATCAACGACGCTGCTTACGCCTCGGTCGTCGCGCGGACCGTCCCGGACGTGGACGTGGCGGCGCTCGGCGAGTCCATGGTCACCTTCCTGCCCAGCCGTCCCGGCCGCCTCGCCGACGTGCCCTCCTTCGACCGGGCCATCGGCGGCGCCGAGTCCAACGTGCTGTGCGCCCTGGCCGCCTTCGGGCACCCCGTCCGCTGGGTCAGCCGGGTCGGCGCGGACGGCTTCGGCGACCACCTGGTGGAACGGATCGCCGGACACGGCGTCGACGTCACCGCCGTGCGCCGGGATCCCGGCCGGCCCACGGGCGTGTACTTCCGCACCGCCGGGGAGCGGGGCACCGGCGCGCACGAGGTGGCGTACTACCGGGCCGGATCGGCCGCCTCCGCCATGTCCGCGCGGAACGTGGACCTGGCGGCGCTCCGCGCGGCACGGGTGCTGCACCTGTCCGGGATCACTGCCGCGCTGTCCCGGGAGTGCCGGGAGCTGCTGTACGAGCTGACCGCCCCCGGCCCCGGACGCCCGCTGGTCTCCTTCGACGTCAACCACCGGCCGGGACTGTGGCGGGACGGCGACGGCGCCCGCGTCCTGCTGGAGCTGGCCCGGCGCGCCGACCTCGTGTTCGTGGGCGAGGACGAGGCGGCCCACGCCTGGGACGTCACCGGCGGACCGGCCGCCGTGCGCCGGCTGCTGCCCGAACCGCGCCTGCTGGTGGTGAAGGAGGGAGCGCGGGGCGCCACGGCCTTCACCGGCACCCACCCCGACGGCACCTTCCGGCCCGCCCTGCGCACCGCCGTCGTCGCCACCACCGGCGCCGGGGACGCCTTCGCCGCCGGGTTCCTCTCCGCCACCCTGCGCGGGCTCCCCCTCGGGGCCCGGCTGCGGCACGGCCACCTCTTCGCCGCCGCGGCCCTCACCGTCCCCGGCGACCTCGCACCGCCCCCCGCCCGCGACCACGCCGACCGCCTCGCCGCCCTGGACGACGAGGCATGGGGGAGACTTCGACTCGGCCCCGGCTGGACGCGAGCCGAGCAGGCCGAGAAGGAGGCGAACACCCCATGAGTCAGACCGTCGACCGCGCCCTGAGCATCCTGCCGCTGCTCGCCGAGGGCCCCGCCGACCTCGGGCAGGTCGCCGACCGCCTCGGCGTGCACAAGTCCACCGCCCTGCGGCTGCTGCGCACCCTGCACGAACACGGCCTGGTCTACCGCCAGTCCGACCAGCGCTACCGCCTGGGCGCCCGGCTCTTCGCCCTCGCCCAGGAGGCGATGGAGAACCTCGACATCCGCGAGATCGCCCACCCCCACCTCGTACGCCTTAACGAGCAGTGCGGCCACACCGTCCACCTCGCCGTGTACGAGGAGAACGAGGTGCTGTACATCGACAAGGTCGAGAGCCGCTACCCGGTCCGCATGTACTCCCGGATCGGCAAGCCGGTGGCCATCACCGTCGCCGCCGTCGCCAAGCTGCTCCTCGCCGACCTGCCCGCGGCCGAGCGCCGCGCCCTCGCCGAACAGCTCGACTACCCCCTGTACACGGCCCGTTCGACCCCCCACGCCGAGGCCTTCCTGAAGGAACTGGCCACGGTGCGCGAACAGGGCTGGGCCACCGACCTCGGTGGCCACGAGGAGTCCATCAACTGCGTCGCCGCCCCCGTGCGCGGGGCCGACGGCCGGGTGGTCGCCGCGATGTCGGTCTCCGCGCCGAACGTGGTCGTCACCGCCGAGGAACTCCTCAGCCTGCTCCCGCTGGTACGCCGCACGGCGGACGCCATCAGCGGCGAGTACTCCGGAAGAACGCCAGTGAAGGGCACCCCCGCATGACCGAGAAGACCGCGCTCACCCCGAAGACCCACACCACCCCGCCCGCGAAGTTCTCGCACGGCGTGCGCAAGGGCAACATCCTCCAGGTCGCCGGCCAGGTCGGCTTCCTGCCCGCCGAGGAGGGCAAGCCCCCGACGCCGGCCGGCCCCACCCTGCGCGAGCAGACCCTCCAGACCCTCGCCAACGTCAAGGCGATCCTGGAGGAGGGCGGCGCCACCTGGGACGACGTGATGATGATCCGCGTCTACCTCACCGACGTGGACCACTTCGCCGAGATGAACGACCTCTACAACGCGTACTTCGAGGACCAGGGCCTCACCCAGCCGCCCGCCGCCCGCACCACGGTCTACGTCGGACTGCCGGCCGGCCTCCTCATCGAGATCGACGCGCTCGCCGTACTGGGCTGACGCCCGTCCGCGTTCCCCCTCCCTCTTCCCGCGTGTCCGCACGGCACGGCACCCCCCGGGGTGCCGTGCCGCGCTCCCCCCTGCCCGAAAGCACGATGCACTTACACAGAGGACCCCCGCATGTCCGCTCCGCTCGCCGCTTCCGCTCCCGCCGCGCCACCCCACACCGGGGGCCTGCTCCTCCTCGTCGACGGCACGCCCGGCCTGCTCACGGTCGCCGCCCTGGGCATGGCCCTGCTGCTGTTCCTGATCATCAAGGTCCGGCTCCAGCCCTTCGTGGCCCTGCTCGCCGTCTCCATAGCCGTCGGCCTGCTGGCCGGCCTCTCGGTCACCGAACTCTTCGGCACCGTCCAGCGCTCCGACGCCGTCTCCACCGTCGAGTCCGGCATGGGCGGCATCCTCGGCCACGTCGCCATCATCATCGGCCTCGGTACGATGCTCGGCGCGATCCTTGAGGTCAGCGGCGGCGCCGAGGTGCTGGCCGCGCGCCTGCTCGCCCTGTTCGGCGAGCGCCGCGCCCCGCTCGCCATGGGCCTGACCGGCCTGCTGTTCGGCATCCCCGTCTTCTTCGACGTGGGCATCTTCGTCCTGGCCCCGATCGTCTACGCGGCAGCGAAACGATCCGGCAAGTCGGTCCTGCTCTACTGCCTCCCGCTGCTCGCCGGCCTGTCCATGACCCACGCCTTCCTGCCGCCGCACCCCGGCCCGGTCGCCGCCGCCGGGCTGCTGCACGTCCAGCTCGGCTGGGTCGTCCTCATGGGCATCGTCTGCGGCCTCCCCGCCGTGCTGGCCGCCTGGGCGTACGCCGCCTGGGCCGGAAGGCGGATCTTCGTCGCCGTACCGCAGGACATGGTGGAGGCGGCCGAGGAGGCCAAGCGGGCGGTGGCGGCCGAGCAGCGCGCGCAGGGCGTGACACCGAGGGAGACCCCGGTGCCCCTGGCCACGGTCCTCACCATCATCGGCACGCCCCTGCTGCTCATCCTCGCGGCCACGTTCTCCTCGATCGCCCTCGACCCCTCCCCGCTCCGCTCGGTCCTGGAGTTCTTCGGCAACCCCTTCGTCGCCCTCACCCTCGCCCTGCTGCTCGCCTACTACCTCCTCGGCATCCGCCGCGGCTGGTCCCGCAAGTCCCTGGAGACCGTGTCCACCGCCTCCCTGAAGCCGGTCGGCAACATCCTGCTGGTGGTCGGCGCGGGCGGGATCTTCGGCGCCGTGCTCAAGGCCGGCGGGGTCGCCCAGGCCCTGTCGGACACCTTCCACGGCGTCGGGCTGCCGGTGATCGTCCTGGCGTACCTGATCGCGCTCGTGCTGCGGGTCGCCCAGGGCTCGGCGACGGTGGCGATCGTGACGACGGCGGGCATCGTGGCCCCGCTGCTGTCCGAGGGCGGACACTCGCAGGCGTTCGCCGCGCTCGTCATCATGGCCATCTCGGCGGGCTCCATCTTCGCCTCGCACGTCAACGACGGCGGCTTCTGGATGGTGGCCAAGTACTTCGGCATCAGCGAACGCGACACCCTGCGCTCCTGGACGGTCCTGGAGTCGGTGTTGTCGCTGGCGGGGTTCGCGGTGGCGGTGGTGGCCGGGGTGTTCGTGAGCTGACCGGTTCCACGGCGTGTTCGTGGGCCGACTGGTTCCGGCACAGGGAAGTCGTCCATACTGCCGCCGTGGAGCAGCGCATAGGATCGAGCAGCGAGCCGGCGAAGGTCGAGCCGCCCAGGACCGAGCCCGTGACGGGTGCCGGCTTCGACCCGGCCTTCATCCCGGGGATCACGGGGCCGACGCCGCATCAGGCCGGGCCGGTGGCCGAGGAGTCGGCGGACCCGCCGGGTCCGCGCGACGAGGCGGCCCCGGTGGATACCGAGGAGGTGCTTCAGGAGGCCCCCGGGGAATCCGCGGAGGACCCGGCCGGGGAACCGGCGGCCGACGGCCCGGTCTTCGAGGCGGCGGACCGGCGGGCGCGGATCGTGGCCGACCGCAAGGGGGTCCGCCTCAGCCTGGACGAGGAGGCCTGTGAGTTCCGCTGGGACGAGATCGCGGCGGTGGAGACGGAGAGCGCCCGCTTCGGCAAGCGGTTCACCGTCACCGTGCACACCCCTGACCGCCGCTGGTTCCCGATCGAGATCGAGGCGCCGGCCAGGGCGCGCTTCAAGGAGTGGGACGAGCAGCTGGACGCGGTGCTCGACGCCTACTTCGAGGAGGCGTAGCCGCTAGGAGCAGTACTGGGCGGCCTTGCCGATCGACCGGTACATGCAGTCGGCGTTCTCCAGCAGCTGCAACACGGCGTCCTTGTTCCGGGAGGTCTCCCGCTCGATGACTTCGTCGGGCGGGTAGAACCCGCCTCCGGAGGACGAGGACGGGTACATCTCGAAGGTGTAGCTGAAGATCTTCTGCGTACCCCACAGGTAGTCGTCGATCGTCCCGTCCGTGATGTACAGATCGCTGGACTGCTCGGCGGTGTACCCGTTGCTGGCGGCCATCTTCCGCCCGACGGCCTGGAACGCGGCGGCGTCGTCGGCGGTCATCCCGGCGGCGGTGTCCGCGTAGGTGTACCCGAACGGCCACAGCACCAGCTCGCTGTAGGTGTGGAAGTCGATCCCGGCCGTGATCTGCTGCTTACCGCCGACGACCCGGGAGCGCACGAAGTCGGCGACCACCTTCACCTCGGGCGCGGACTCGGCGGCGGACCCGCGGTAGGTCTCGGACGACGTGGACCCGGACGACCCGCCGCAGCAGCCCCACTTGTAGTTCCAGTTCCGGTTCAGGTCCGTACCCACGTTCGTGGAACCGGAGTTGGGCTGCCGGTTCTTCCGCCACGACCGGTACGACCCGCTGGCGATGTCGTACTCGCCGCCGTCCGGGTTCAGATCGGGCACGATCCAGATCTCGCGGCTGTTGACGAGGTTGGTGATGCGGGAGTCGGATCCGTAGCCCGCGCCGAGTTCGCGCAGCAGATAGAGCGCCATCTCCACGGTCAGGTGCTCCCGGGCGTGCTGGTGCGCGGTGAACAGCACCTCGGGCTCGTCCTCGTCGGCGGCGACGTTGTCGCTGACCTTGATGGCGATGATGTCCCGCCCCTGGTACGACTTTCCGATCACCCGCTTGTTCATGATGCCCGGGTAGGCGGCGAGCCGCTGGTCGATCTCGGCGTTCGCCTCGGCGTAGTTGTGGTACTTCGAGTCGGCGCTCGGGAAGTCGTACAGCCGGGCCTGCCCGCGCTGGGGAGCGGCCCCCAGGGGCTGGACGTCGTACCCCATCCGGCGGAGCCTCTTGATCTGCCCCTCCCGCCCGGAGACGACGACGCTCTCCTCGTCGGCCTCGTCGACGGTGACGCCCGCGGACTGGATGGCCGTACGGGTCACGGGGGTGGTGCGCTGGTGGATCTCGTACTGCCGGATGCCGTCGTCGTCTGATGCGGCCCTCTGCACGCTGTCGGCACCGGCCTGGTCGAGCCCGGCCGAGACCGGCGCGGCGAGCGCGAGGGCCAGCAGTGCGCCGAGCCCGGCGGCCCGTCTGCGAAGTCGCATGAACGCTCCTTGTGGGGGTTGGAGTGGGTGTTCCCGTGCGACGTGCGGATACGAACCCCTGGGGGCCGTTCGTGGGGCCCTGTGGGTCCGCTGTGGTCCCGCTGTGCGGATTGGCGCTCATGGTGGGGGCCGGGCATGGACAGGTCAAGTACACGGACGAGTGGGTGACGGAAACCGGCCGGTGTTCCCGGTCCTCACCGGAACGGAATCGTGAGCCAGGGGCTGCCGGGGTCGGACATCAGGATGCGGTGGGCCTCGACCATGTTCTGGTACCAGTCGCCGAACTCCTCGTCGTCGAAGTGGAGGCAGCGGCCGAGGATGTAGCCGGCGGAGAAGTCCTGCCAGGACTTGTAGGACAGGGCGGCGGCCCGGCCTGCCTGGAGGACGGCGGACTCGGCCTCCTTGAGCGTGCCCAGGCGGGCCCCCAGCCCCCACCGGGCCATCTTGGAGGCGCGGCCGAGGTCCCAGGCGTCGACGGAGGAGACGTACTGGCCGCCGTCGAGCACGCCGTCGGCGCGCATCCGGGCCTCGTAGCGGGTGATGCGCCCGATGAGCCGCTGCACGCCCTCGATGTGCGCCTCGACCTCGGACGCGGGCCGTGGCTCGGTCTTGGTGACCCCGTCCTCCCCGACCACGACCGAGCCCTCGGACCGGGCGCGGATGACGTTGGCGGCGGCCTGGCGCCAATAGCCGACGTCCACGTGGCCGCCGAAGTCGCGGGCGATGGTGCGGCGCAGGCCGAGGGCGAAGTCCCAGACGGAACTGTGCTGTTCGCAGGCGAGGAGGTCGCGCAGGAAGTACTGCCACTGCTCACGGGTGGTGATGCCCCACCACTCGTTCAGCCGCTTGCGTTCGTCCGGATAGCCGGTGCCGTGCCAGGCCATGCCGTTCCAGAAGGAGCCGTTGTTGACGCACAGGAGGGCACCGCAGGCGAGGCCGTGGGCGACCGGGCCGTGCAGGGGCGCGCCGACGCGGAGGGTGCGCAGCCGCATCGACCGGTCCCGCGGCGGGGCCTGTTCCCCGTACCGGGCCCAGGCGGCCGAGTGGGGTGGTGCGGAGGGCAGGAACGCCTCGCACGGGCTCCCCGGATTGACGACGATCATCGGCGGATCGGTCGGCTGCCACACCTTGGCGAACCACTCCAGGCGGTTCCAGTCGAACACCCGGTGGGGCTCCGGAGCGGGCAGCATGCCCTCGGTGTACACGGCCCAGATCCGCCCGCCGGCGACCCGGGGGTCGTGCCCGAAGAGGGCGTACGTCGCACTGGGCGTGGCATCCGCCCCGGCCTTCTCTATCTCGAAGAACAACCGGACCTGGGCGAGCGCCCCGAAGTACGCGGCCCAGTCCCCCCGCCCCTTGGCCTCGAACAGCGCCTGCTCGATCCCCGAGGGCGGAGTCCAGGCGGGGGTGGCGGCAGGAGGAAAACCCGCGGGGGGCGGCCCGAACGACATGAGAGTCCCCGTTCTTCTGATCCTGCGATTCACCGTTTCAGCGGTGTTCCGCCAGGTGCACGATCACACCGTTGTCGGAGAACTCGGCAAAGTCCTCCACTGCCACGATCGCAGTGCCTTGGATGATGTCGACGCCACAGAAATACCGGACCCCCGGTGCTCCTGCGTACAGGAGGTCGAGGTCGGCCAGCACTTCATCCCTGGCGCCCAAGAGAGCGTCTTTTCCCGGTGCGTAGGCGACCATGATGTACTCATGGCGTCCTAGTGGCGTGTCGGAGAATTTGCCGACCCACTGCGGCTGAGGATCACCCTCTCCAAACGGAATGTGAATACCCGGTGTCTCGCCCCAATCAACCCTGCTGGTCTCCCATGGAAGAGTGTTCAGATAGTCGAACAGTTGCTGGGCCTCACTGTGGCTCACAACTTCACAACTGTGCGAATTCCGCCAATCCTTCACGAATTGGTTCTCGATGCTCATCTCGTCTTCCTAAGTGTGCGGCAGATGGGCCAGCACTTCATAGTATGCCTGTTCGGCCGCCTTCGGATCATCGTGCCTGACGACGCTCGCGCCGTAGTCCCAACCGTCGCTCCGCTTCGGTCCGTTCCTCACCCACCAATTCACGTGGAACCCCTTTTCCGGATCCCTGGGATCGAAATCGACTCGCCAACCCCGCATCCCGTCCGGGCTCTGCATTCCTGTTACGCGACCGGCGTGAGGGCCGATCTCCTGGACGAACGGAACGGCATCGTCGCCCAGCCCGGCGCGTTGGCGAGCGTGATCCCGGGCCTCGTTGTAGGTGCCGAAGTAGTCCGTCTTCTCCTTCGAATTAGCCTTCCCGGTTTCCTTGCACTCCGGGGCGAGGCCGAGTGGATCTGTCCAGAGGTGAGGGTTCTGGACATACGTATCCGGGTTGGGCGCCGGCGTGAGCCCGAGGGGGTCCGGGGTCAGGTATCGGGCGGTTTCGGGGTCGTAGTGGCGGAAGTAGTTGTAGTGGAGGCCGGTTTCGGGGTCGTAGTACTGGCCTGGGAAGCGTAGGGGGGTGTAGGTGGTGCTGTTTGTCGACCACGCCGTCGTGCCCCAGAGGGTGCTTCGGGTGTGCCAGGCGATCTCGCCCTGGTCGTCCAGCAACTCGGTCGGGGTGCCGACCAAGTCGGTGATGATGGCGAAGAAGCGGGAGTCGATCTCCTCTTGGGGTGCTTCTGCTGCCGTGATGCGTTCTGTTTGGGCGAGAGGGCGTAGGCCCTGGTGGTCCCAGGTCAGAGTGATCGGGTGGGGGAAAGCCTCAGACCTTGTCGTTTGTTCGCAGAGGGTGGTGCCGTCCCAGGTGAAGTCCACCCGTTCCGCGACCGTTTCGCCGTCTTCGGCCAGGCGGAGTTTGGCTGTGCGGCGGCCCAGGGGGTCGTAGGTGTAGCGCCAGCGGGTGCCGTCGGGGGTGACCACCGAGGTGAGGCGGTCCTCGGCATCCCATTCGTAGTGCCAGGTGTCCGGCTTCCTCGACAGGCGGGTTTTCCGGCGGAGGGTGATGCGGCCCAGGGCGTCGTGTTCGTAGCGGACGTTGCCGGCCCGGGTGATGCGGGTGCCGGTGTAAGTGCGGGCGCCCGTCGCCTCCGCTCCCGGGTGGGTCGCCGGCCAGGCGGCTTGGGTTTGGTTGCCCGCCTCGTCGTAGGCGTAGCGTTCCGTCCAGCCGGCCGCGTGGACCGCCGTCACCCTGCCGGTCGCGTCGAGGTCGAAGCGGCGGGGGCCCCACAGGGCGTCATCGATGCCGGTCAGGTTGCCGTCGGCCCGGTAGTTGTACGTCCGGTGCTGGACTCGCTGGCCCTGTGCGCCGGTCACCGACTGGATCGTCAGGCGGCCCAGCGCGTCGAAGGTGTGCTCCAGGGTGATCGTGTCGCCGACCAGGCGCCTCAGTTCATGCCCGGCCTCGTCGTAGGTGAAGTCGATCGGGCGGCCCGATGCCGTCATGCCTGTGCGGCGGCCTGCCGCGTCGTATGACCACGTCGTCACCGCCCCGGTCGGGGTCACCCGGCTCGTGCGGCGGCCCAGGGCGTCGTACGTGTACGTCACCGTGCGGCCGTCGACCGTTTCCGAGCGCAGGCGGCCGTGGCGGTCGCGCAGCAGGGTCAGGGTGGTGCCGTCGGGGCCGGTCGCGTGAGCGAGTTGGTCGGTCAGGTCGTAGGCGTAGGTCGTGACCCGGCCCGCGACGGTCTTGCGCAGCACCCGGTCCAGCGCGTCACGCTCGAACCTCGTCACCTCGCCCAGGGCGTTGCGCCGTGTCGTCAGACGGCCTGCCGGGTCGTACTCGTAGGTCAGGGTGCGGTTGTCGAAATCCGTCTCCCGGATCAGGTGGCCGGCCGGGTCGTAGGCGTACTCCCACGTCAGCCCCTGCGGGTCGGTGACCTTCGTCAGGCGTAACTCGGTGTCGTGGGTGAATTCGTAGCGGACGCCGTCCGGGCCCGTGCGGGCCGTCAGCAGGTCGAAGTGGGTGTACTCGAAGCGGGTGATGCCGCCGAGGGGGTCGGTGTGGGTGGTGCAGTTGCCCTCGCCGTCGTACGTCCACGTCTCCGTGCTGCCGTCGGGGGCCGTGCGGCGGGTCAGCCAACCCTCCACCGTCCACTCCAGGCGGGAGGCACCACCCAATGGGTCCGTGATCGCCGTCGGGAGGCCGAGGGCGTTGCGTTCGTAGCGGGTCGTCGCGCCCAGGGGGTCCGTCACCTGCACCGGGAGGCCCGTGCGGTCGCAGACGACCGTGGTGGTGTTGCCTGACGGGTCCGTCACCGAGGTCAGGTGGCCCGCCTCCGTGTAGGTGAAGCGGGTCGTCTGGCCGGCCGGATCCGTCACCGAGGTGCGGTTGCCCCGGGTGTCGTAGGTATGGCGGATCACCGTGCCGTCCGGGTTCACCACCTTCACCGGCAGGCCGAGGGTGTTGTACTCGGCCCTCGTCCCGCGGGCGTCCGGACGGGTGACCGAGACGAGGTTGCCCGCCTCGTCGTACTCGAACGCCGTCGTGTGGCCCAACGGGTCCGTCGTGGTCAGCAGGCGGTGGTGGCGGTCCCGGCGGTAGTGGGTGGTCGCGCCCAGCGGGTCGGTCTCGGCGACCACCTGCCAGGCGTCGTTGACCAGGTAGCGGCGGGTGTGGCCCTCGGCCGTCGTCACCGTCGTCGTCCGCAGGCCCGTCTCCGGGGCGGGGTCGCCGTAGGCCAGGCGCAGGGCCATGTGGCCCGCCTCGCCGGCCTCCGCGACGCAGCGGTCCTGGTCGTCGTACTCGTAGGTGTAGCCGCGGCCGTTCGTGTCCGTCCAGGACGTCACCCGGCCCCGGTCGTCGTAGCCGAAACGCAAGTCCAGGCCGGAGGAATTCACGACCTCCGTGAGGTCGCCGTCCGTGTAGCCGAAGCGCTTCAGTGCCTCGCCGGTCGCGGTCAGGTGGTACGCCGTGACGCGGTTCGAGGCGGTGGTGATGCGGACGCCTTGGCCGGCGCTCGTGTAGACGCCGAGCGGCGTGCCCTCGGTGTCGTACTCGAAGGTGATCCAGTTGCCGTTGCGGTCGTCGATCTGTTCCAGGACCGCCAGGTCAGGGCCGCGTTCGGTGAAGTGGCGCACTCGGCCGGTGTACGGGTCCGTGATCGTGTAGCCGTCGTCCACCCGGTCCAGGGGCAGGCGGGGGCCGTGGCTCGCCAGGGTGGGCAGGCCGGGGGCCGGGTGGGGGTACGAGAGGAGGAGGCCGTCCTCCGTGACGTAGACGACGCCCTCCGCGTCGATCTCCAGTCGCTCGTCCAGGGTGGAGGACCACGAAGGGCCGAACCAGCGGCCCAGGCGGTAACCGGACTCCACCCGGCGGGTCAGCAGCAGGGGGAGCACCCCGGGGAGGGCGACGTCCGTCTGCGACAGGTACATCCTGCCGGTGGCCACGTTGACCGGGTCGCCGCAGCCCTTGGTGCTGTTCTGGTCGTGAGAGTGCTTCGGCGGGTCGTTCTCGACCGTTTCCCGGGCCGGCTTTCCGGCCGCGCCCTCTGCCCCCGCCCGGGTCTCCCGACCGGCCGTCTGCGCCGCTCTCCGGGTCAGGCCGGCCTCCGCTGCCTTCCCGGCGAGCCCCGCCTCCATGCCGAGGCCCTTGGTGCCGAGGAGTTCGGGTAGGAACCGGCCGCCGGACTCGGAGGGGTCCTTGCGGAACTCCTCCCACATGGTCTTCGCGGCCCGTTCGGGGTGGGCGGCGGTGGAGACGAGGCCGGAGAGCGTCATGCTGACGTTCTGCATGTACGCGGCCGGGTGGTTGAGGTTGTAGGGGTCGACGGGGTTCAGGCCGCGCACGAAGGTGCCCAGGCCGGCCGTGCCCTTGACGACGCCCCCGGCGAAGTGGGTCAGTTCGATACCGGCGGACAGGGCACCGTCGGACAGGTCGCTCTTGATGCGGTCCAGCGGCGGGGGCTCGGCCGGAGCATGGGCGAGGGCCTCCCTGACCTTGCCCTGGGCCTCGGTGGCGGCGGTGTTGCGCTGCTTGCGGGCCTGGGCCAGCTTGTGGTGCGCGGCCTGCACATCGGCCTTGCCGGGGTCCTGGAACTCACCGGGCCGGGGGCAGGGGTCCTCGCCCGCCTCCACCTTCGCGTTGTAGGCGGCGGCCTTCTCCTTGTGGGCCTCGAACGCCTCCTTGGACGCCTTCACGCCCTTCCTGTACAGGCGCACGGCCTCCTCGGCCTGCCCCTGCGCCCACTTCACCGTGTCGGCGTACGACTCCAATGCGGCCGCCGCCGTCCCACACGCCTCGGCCGCCTGCGCCCACTTGACCGGGTGCACGCCGAACTTCTCCCGGAACGCGTCCCCGCCCTCACCCCTCCACCCGGAGGAGTCGACCTTCTTCAAGCCCTGGCCGACCTTGTCGAACGCACGGTGGAAGTCCCGCAGGTGCTTCGCGCTCTGCCGGATCCTCGCCGGATCACCGTGGACGAGCTCGTTCGCCTCCTCACTCTCCCCGAGCCGCTGCTCACCCGGCGTCGCCCCCAGATCCGAGGCGACCCCATCCCCCCAGTCCTCCACCACATCGGCCCACTTGTGCGCCCCGACGTAGTCCAGACCGTCACCGATCTTGTCCGTCGTGTAGTCCACACCCCTGCCGACGAGCTTCTTGCCCCGGTCGACCAGATGCTCCCCGCCACTGAGGAGCTCGTTGGTCACGTCCCCGATCCCCATCAGCCCTCCCCGCCCTGCTGCCCGGCCGCTTCGGCGCGGGCCTCGGCAGAGGGACCGAAGGCCTCGTCCAGCATCTCGTCGTAACGCTCCCGCGAGACACCGAAAGCACCCGCCACGTCGGCCGGTCCCACGCCCGGCACAACCGAGGAACGCGAGGTCAGCGCATCACGGGCCGCGTCCTTCCAGCCCTGCTCACTGTTCGCCCACGCCTCGCGGAACGACTCCCCGCCATAGTCCGTACCCCCGCCGGACGCGGCGATCTCCCCCAAGCCCATTTTCTGCACCTCCTCCTCGGAGGCGTACGGATTCCCGACGGACGCGTTCACGACGACCTTGAAGGCACCCTTCACATACTGGTCCGTCTCGTAGTACGTGCCCGCCGCCAGTCCCGCCTTCTCCGCGAAGGCGTTGCCCTCGGCGACCAGCGCCCGCACCCCCCACTCCCACCGCTCGCAGAACGACGTGAACTCGCCCGTCAACCCCTCGTGGCCCAGCTCCAGACCGGACAACGCGATATCGCCGAAACCACGACCGGCCCCCGCCAGGCCGTCCATGCCCAGCTCCCTCAGCTCCCCGAGCGCCTCGGTCAGCCCCTTCGCGATCAGGTCCAGGCCCTGCGTCGCCAGATCCTTGCCCTCACCGCTCACCGCACGTCCCCCGTTCCGCCGTCGACGTCCACCGCCACCCCGTCCGGCACGATCCCTCGCACCGGGGGGAACACCATCCCCGCGTCCCCGTCCGCGCAGTCCAGCGCCACCCCGCACGGCACCCCCACCGACACCACCGCCGCATCCAGCAAGCGCGCCCCCAGCCAGCGCTGGTACGCCCACTCACGGCCCCCCTCGCCCCGCGCCACCGCGAACCGCGCCAACGCCCCCTCGTCCGAGAACGCGTAGAACCAGCGCACCCCGCCCAGATCGGCGGCCAGCGGACTTCCGGTCTCGGGATCAAGCGGGACCAGTACGGCCGTACGCCGGAACCCGCCCAGCAGCGCCGCGAACCCACGCTCCCCGCGCGCGGCCCCCTCGGCGGCCCCTTGCCCGCCGGGCTCAGGCGTGTCCAGGTAGTCGTACAGCCGTGACCTGCGCGCAGGCGGCGCCGAGACGGCCTTTTCCCCGTGGTCGGACATGACCGGGATCATCACACCCCGTCCGGCGGCAGGTCTAACCCGGTAACCGCCCGAGCGATCCGGACCGGCCACCCGGGGCATACGCGACGGCGCCCGGACCGTGGGGTGGTCCGGGCGCCGGGGTGGGGACGGGGTCGGTTACGGGAGGGCGTGGACGTGGGCTCCCACGCCGTTGGACCAGGCGTTGCCCGAGGCCGCGTCCCAGTTGGTGGACCAGGTCATCGCGCCGCGCAGGTCGGGGTAGGTCTTGGACGGCTTGAAGGTGCCGCAGTTGGCGGCCTTCGTCAGGCAGTCCAGGGCGTTGTTGACGACCGCCGGGGAGACGTAGCCGCCGCCCGCCGCGCGGGTGGAGGCCGGCAGGCCGAGGCCGACCTGCGACGGGGACAGGCCGCCTTCCAGCTGGATGCAGGCCAGCGCGGTGAGGAAGTCGACCGTGCCCTGGCTGTAGACCTTGCCGTCACAGCCCAGCATGGAACCGCTGTTGTAGTACTGCATGTTGACGACCGTCAGGATGTCCTTGACGTTCAGGGCCGTCTGGAAGTACGAGTTCGACGTCGACTGCATGTCGATCGTCTGCGGGGCCATGGTGATGATCAGGGACGGGCCCGCCTTCGCGGACAGCGACCGCAGGGCCTGCGTCATGTACGTCGCGTTCAGGCCGTTCTCCAGGTCGATGTCGACGCCGTCGAAGCCGTACGTCTGCATCAGGCCGTACACGGAGTTCGCGAAGTTGGCGGCCGAGTTCGCGTCGCTGACCGACACCGAGCCCTTCTCGCCGCCGACCGAGATGATGACCTTCTTGCCGGCCGCCTGCTTGGCCTTGAGGTCCGCCTTGAACTGGTCGACCGTGTATCCGCCGAGGCCGGCCGAGTCCAGGTTGAAGGTCACGGCTCCCGGCGTGGACGTGGCGTCCGCGAAGGACACCGCGATGATGTCGTAGGCGGCGGGGACGTCCGACAGCTTCTGCACGGTCGCGCCGTTGTTGAAGTTCTGCCAGTAGCCGGTCACCGCGTGCTTGGGCAGCGAGCCGCCGCCCCCGCCGCCCGGACCGGAGGTCGTCGTGCCGGTCACCGTCGCCGACTTCGCCGACTCGCCGGCCGCGTTGGTGGCCGTGACCTGGAACGAGTACGCCGTCGAGGCCGTGAGGCCGGACACCGTCGCCGACGTGCCCGACACCGCCGTGACCTTCGTGCCGTCGCGGTAGACGTTGTAGCCCGTCGCGCCGGTCACCGCCGACCAGGACAGGGAGACCGAGGACGAGGTCGTACCGGCCACGGAGAGGCCGGAGGGGGCCGCCGGGACCGTGGGGGCCGGTTCGCCGCCACCGCCGCCGTCGGGGCCGAAGACGGAGATGTCGTCGGCGTAGTAGGCCGCCTGGCCGTACCAGCCGTGCGTGTAGACCGTGACCGAGGTGGTGGAGGAGCCGGTCGTGAACGTCGTCTGGAGCTGCTTCCAGGAAGGCGTGTCGGGGGTCCACGTGGAGACGTCCGTGGTGCCCGTGCCCGTGACGCCCAGGTAGGAGTAGCCGCCCTGGACCCACGCGCTCAGCGTGTACGTCGAGTTGGGCTTGACCGCGACGGCCTGGGAGCACTTGGCGGTGTCCTGGCCGGCCGGGGTCGCCTTCAGGGCGCCGGTGCCGCCGTGCACGGGGGAGGTGACCGTCGCGCCGCTGCCCGCCGTACACGTCCAGTTGGCGAGGCCCGACTCGTAGCCCGCGTTCTTCACGTTGTTGACGTCGGCCGCTGAGGCGGGCGTGGCCGCGGCGAGGCCCGCGACCGAGAGGGCCAGGGCGGTGGCGGCGGACCACGTCGCGATGCGCCGTCCGGTGGGTCTGGGTATGCCTGGTGCGCGGTCCACTGGAGCCTCCGGTGGGGAGTGGGCGGGGAGGGAGGAGGGGAGAGGAAAGAGAGGACGGTGGCCACCGCTCGCCCTACAAGTTGGTCCAGACCAATCGGGGTGTCAAGAGGTCCAGACCAAAACGGTTCTGCGGCGGCGGTTCAACCTGTCCTGGTTTGGCGGGGCTTGCGGCGGGAGAGTTCCCCACCGGCTTCCCGCACGCTGTTCTCCGGCCATACGGCCGTGGATACAGTGCTCGGGTAGTCACGCAATGAAGTCGTCCTGGCGCACCGGAGTGATCCCGGTGGGCCGACGGGTGTGAAGAGCGGAGAGCTGCGTGCCAACAGCCATTGCCGTGACCAGCGCCGACATGGCGCTGCCGGCGCAGGACGAGCGGACCGTGCCCGCCGTCGTGCTGACCGGCCTCGAGAGCGGTCCGCTGGACGAGGGGCTCACCGGCCTCCAAGAACTCGTCGAGCAGCACGGATACGTGGTCGTCGTCTGTTCCGAGGCCACCCCCGAGCCGGTCGTCCGGCGGCTGCACACCCTGCGCGCGCTGCTGGAGAGCGACCGCGTCGCCCTCTTCCGGCCCGGCCTGCCCCCGCTCGGCGTCGCCGTCCTGGCCCGGCAGTTGCGCCAGCTCGCCTCCTGCGACCTCAGCCCGGGCGTGCTCGCCTCCGCCGGCCGGCTGCTCGCCCACTACATCCACGCCGGCGCCGTCCTCGGCTCCGTCGCCCGGCTGGACCGGGTCCCGGTCGGCCTGAAGGCGCACGCCAGGTCCTGGGTGCCCGGCAGCCAGTTCGCCGTCCTCGCCCACCCCGAACCGCAGCTGGTCCGGGTCGGCCCAGAAGCCACCCTGAGGGGACCCGAGTTCGGCACCTGGATGCTGGTCGCCAAGGGCCAGCCGCACGGCGAGTGGGTCACCGCGCTCGGCGCCCGGTGGGGCGTGCACGGGCTGCGCGAGGCCCCGCTGCCCGCCGAGTCCGCGGTGTGGTGGGGGACCGGCCGCCTGGTCGAGTTCTGCGGCTACCTCGCCGACCTGTCCGTCCTGTACCAACTCGTCGCCTCCGTACGGCAGACCACGTGTCACTGGTGCGGCCTCGACGTCATAGGCGACCGCTGCGTCTTCTGCGGCGCCGCCCCGCCCGCCCCCGCCCCGCCCCGCGCCCTGGAACCCCGCACGCCCGCCTGACCCCCGCGCACCCGACCCGTCCCGCTCGACCGATTCCCCCAATGAGGTTGCACGGTCCATGAACTCCCGTCAGCGCCGCGGCGTGATACTGCTGATCCTGTCGGCCCTGTGCGCCCTGGGCGCGTTCGCCGGCGTGCTCTCCGTCATCCACGACGTGAACTCCAAGGTCGGGCCCGAGACCACGGCCTACCGGGTCAGGTCCGAGGTCAAGCCGTACACCACCCTGGACGCCGGCCAGTTCGAGAAGATCGAGATGCCCAGTCGGTGGCTGTCCGGCAACGCCGTCACCGACCTCGGGCAGATCCGCGGCAAGATCGCCGTGACCACCCTGCGCGCGGGCTCCCTGCTCCAGACCGACATGATCGTCGACCGGCCCGCCCTCCGGCCCGGCCAGCAGGAGGTCGCCATCATGGTCGACGCGGCGACCGGCGTGGCCGGCAAGATCACCCCCGGCTCCCGGGTCAACGTCTACGCCACCTTCGAGGGGCCCAAGGAGGGCGACCCGGACCAGTCGAAGATCATCGTGACCGACGCCCGGGTCCTCGACGTCGGCCGGATCACCGTCCTCGACCCCGACGACGACGGCCGCCGGCGGCCCACCGACGCCGTCCCCATCACCTTCGCGCTGTCCACCCTGGACGCCCAGCGCATCACCTACGCCGAGTCCTTCGCCCAGCGCGTCCGGCTCGCGCTCGTGGCCCCCGGCAGCGAGACCGCCGTCCCCGACCGGGACCGCACCTACGAACTCGCGACGGACAAGTGAGAGGCGGCCATGCCCACCAGGATCCTTGCGGCCGGCGCGGACCCGGACGCCGTCCGCTCCCTCACCACCCTGCTCAGCCAGCTCCCCGACGCCGAACCACAGCCCCCGGTCACCGACTCCACCCAGCTGGTGGACACCCTCGCCCGGCTGGCCGCCGAGTCGGTCGGGGAACTGCCCGAGGTGGTCGTCGTCCACGAACGCATCGGCCCAGTCCCGGCCCTGGAGCTGATCCGCGAGGTCGCCCTGCGCTTCCCGGCCGCCGGCGTCGTCCTCGTCACCAGCGACGCCAGCCCCGGCCTGTTCGCCGCCGCCATGGACTCCGGCGCCCGCGGCCTGGTCGGGCTCCCGCTGTCGTACGAGGAACTGGCCGGCCGGGTCCAGGCCGTCGCCCAGTGGTCGGCCGGGGTGCGGCGGCACCTCGGGCACGGGGCCGAGGCGCCGGCCGGGGCCGGGGGCACCGTCGTCACGGTCAGCGGGGCCAAGGGAGGCGTCGGCGCCACGCTCACCGCGATCCAGCTGGCCCTGGCCGCCCAGGCCTCCGGCCGCGCCACCGCGCTGGCCGACCTCGACCTGCAGAGCGGCGACATCGCCTCCTACCTGGACATCCAGTTCCGCCGGTCGGTGGCCGACCTCGCCGCCATCACCGACATCTCCCCCCGCGTCCTCGCCGACGCCGTCTTCCGCCACGACACCGGCCTCGCCCTGCTGCTCGCCCCCGCCGAGGGCGAACGCGGCGAGGAGGTCACCGACCGCGCCGCCCGCCAGCTCGTCGGCGCCCTGCGCGCCCGCTACGAGGTCGTCGTCGTGGACTGCGGCGCCCAGCTCGGCGGGGCCGGCGCGGCGGCCGTCGAGATGGCCGACACCGCGCTGCTGGTCACCACCCCCGACGTGATCGCCGTACGCGCCGCCAAACGCGCCGTACGGATGTGGGACCGGCTCCAGATCCGCAAGGCCGAGGAGACCACGGTCGTCGTCAACCGGCACACGCGCGGTGCGGAGATCCAGCCCGCGCTGGTGCAGCGCATCACCGGCACCGCGCTGGCCCGGACCGCCGTACCGGCGGGCTTCAGGGAACTGCAGGCCGTGGTGGACGCCGGACGGCTCCACGAACTCGACGGCAGGAGCACGGTGAAGCAGGCCCTGTGGGCGCTCGCGGCGGAACTCGGACTGGCCAAGGCGGCCGAACAGCCCACCCATCGCGGAGCCGGCCGGGCGGCGGTGGGCTTCCGGCGGCGGAAGGAATGAGCGGTGCCATGAGAAGGCCGGACGGGGACCGGGGACAGGTCAGCGTCGAGTTGCTCGGGATGACCCCGCTCATCCTCCTGACGCTGGTGCTGATGTGGCAGGCCGTGCTGGTGGGCTACACCTTCACGCTCGCCGGGAACGCCGCCGACGAGGCGGTGCGGGCGGGCACGGCGGCCCCCCGGGGCGGCGCGCGGCAGGCCGCGTGCGCCGAGGCGGGGCTGGCACACCTGTCGGGGGCCTGGCGGGCGGACGCGGCGGTGCGGTGCGACGCGTCCGGCTACGTCACGGCCGACGTCTCCCTCAAGGTCCCGGTCCTCTTCCCGGGCCTGATCTCCTTCCCCGCCACCGTGCACGGCCACGCCGGAGCCGTCGAGGAGGTGAAGCGCTGAGATGCCGGAGCGCCGACAGCGCGACCGCGGCCAGGTCGCCCTCGAATACCTGGGGTTCGTCCCCCTCCTGCTGATCGTCGGGCTGGCCGGCGTCCAGCTCGGCGCCGTCGCCTACGCCGCCGAACAGGCCGGTACGGCGGCCCGCGCCGGGGCCAGGGCCGCGTCCCTCGACCAGTCCTACGCCCAGGCGTGCGCCGACGCGGTGAGCGGCGTGCTGGAGGTGTCCTGTTCGGCCGCCGGAGGGGACGACGCGGTGACCGTCACCGCCACCGTGCGCATACCCGCCCTGGTGTGGGACCTCGGCGACGCCACCAAGTCCGCCACCATGCCGCTCGACCACTGACCGAGGAGGGGCAGACCCATGAGCCTGCGGGCACGCATCAGCGCACCGGAGGAACACGGCAGCCGGGGCGAGGACGGACACCTGGTCGCCTCCTACCGGGCCAAGCTGCTGGAGGAGATCGACCTCGCGGAGATGAGCGCGCTGGCCGCCGCCGAGCGCCGGGCCCGCCTGGAGCGCGTGCTCGGGCACATCATCAGCCGCGAGGGACCGGTCCTGTCCACCGTCGAACGGGCCCAGCTGATCCGCCGGGTGGTCGACGAGGCGCTCGGCCTCGGCATCCTGGAACCGCTGCTGGAGGACGCGTCCATCACCGAGATCATGGTGAACGGCCCCGACGCGATCTTCGTGGAGCGCGGCGGCCGGGTCGAACAGCTGCCCCTGCGGTTCGTCTCCGCCGACCAGCTCATGCAGACCATCGAGCGGATCGTGTCGACGGTCAACCGCCGGGTGGACGAGTCCAACCCGATGGTGGACGCCCGGCTGCCGTCCGGCGAGCGCGTCAACGTCATCATCCCGCCGCTGTCCCTGACCGGCCCGGTGCTCACCATCCGCCGCTTCCCGCGCTCCTTCACCCTCCAGGAGCTGATCGGCCTCGGCTCGCTGGACGAGCCCATGGTGTACCTGCTGGCCGCCCTCGTGCAGGCCAAGTTCAACATCATCGTCTCGGGCGCCACCGGCACCGGCAAGACGACCCTGCTGAACGCCCTGTCCGGGCTGATCCCGCCGCACGAGCGGATCATCACCATCGAGGACTCCGCCGAACTCCAGCTCCAGCAGACCCACGTGGTCCGCCTGGAGTCCCGCCCGCCGAACGTCGAGGGCAAGGGCCAGGTCACCATCCGCGACCTGGTCCGCAACTCGCTGCGCATGCGGCCCGACCGGATCGTCGTCGGCGAGGTCCGCGGCGGCGAGTCCCTGGACATGCTCCAGGCCATGTCCACCGGCCACGACGGCTCACTGGCCACCGTGCACGCCAACAGCGCCGAGGACGCCCTCACCCGGCTGCAGACCCTCGCCTCGATGTCCGACGTCGAGGTCCCCTTCATCGCCCTGCACGACCAGATCAACAGCGCCGTCGACGTCCTCGTCCAGCTCACCCGGTTCGCCGACGGCGCCCGCCGCATCACCGAGATCGCACTGCTCGACAGCCACGGCGGGGAGCCCTACCGGCTGGCCACCGCCGCCCGCTTCGAGGCCCGCCCGATGACCCCGGACGGCCGCGTCCACGGCGCCTTCCGCCACTTCCCGCTCCCGCGCCGCACCGCCGACCGCCTCTACATGGCGAGCCAGCCCCTCCCGCAGGCCTTCGGCGTGGCCCGCTCCGCCGACCAGCTCGCCACCCGAGAGGCCAGGTAGGACCCCGACCATGGATCCGAGCACCCTCGCCCAGCTCACCACCGGCGTCACCCTGCTGGCCTGCGTCCTGGCGGTGGCCGGCGTGCACGCCCACGCCTCCGGCCGCGCCCGGCGCGCCGCCCTCGTGGACCGCCTCGCGCTCACCGGGGCGCCGCCCGCCACCGGCCGCAGGCGCCGCTTCGGCGCCCTGGACCGGCGGCTGCGCCGCACCCGGGCCGGGCGCCGGCTGGAGCGGCGCCTCGCGGCGACCGGCCTGGACGTCACCCCGGGCGAGTTCACCGCCGCCGTGCTCGCCGCCGTCGCCGCGCTCTGGCTGATCGGCCAGGCCACCCTGGCGCCCTTCTTCGGCCCGCTCGCCGGACTCCTCGGCGTCTGGGCGGCCTTCCAGTTCCTCGGCTGGCAGCACCGCAAGCGCATCGAACGCTTCATCGGCCAACTCCCCGAGCTGGCCCGCATCCTCGCCAACGCCACCCACGCCGGGCTCGCCCTGCGCACCGCGATCGGCATGGCCGCGGAGGAACTGGAGGCCCCGGCCGGCGAGGAACTGGCCAAGGTCGCCGACCAGCTGGCCGTCGGCCACTCCCTGGACGACGCCCTCGGCGAACTGGCCGGCCGGCTGCCCTCCCGGGAACTCGTCGTGCTGGTCACGACCCTGGTGCTGTCCAACCGGGCGGGCGGGCAGGTGGTCTCGGCGCTGCGCAACCTGACCGAGACCCTGGAGGAGCGCAAGGAGACCCGGCGCGAGATCCGCACCCAGCTCTCCCAGGTGACCATGACCTCCTATGCCGTGCCCGTCCTCGGGGTCGGCGCGTTGTTCCTGATGAACGGCGTCAAGGACGGCGCGCTCGACCGCATGACCGGTTCCCCGGCCGGCCAGGTCTGCGTGATCGTCGCGTTCGTCATGTACGCCGTCGGCTTCGTCCTGATCCGCCGGCTGAGCCGCATCGACGTCTGAGGGAGGTGACCCGTGGAGTTCCTGCTCGCCCTGCTGATGGGCGCCGGTGTCTGGGGCGTCTTCGCCGGCCTGCGCATGTACCGCGCCGACGCCCGGCTCCCCGCCGACCTCGCCGTCGCCCTGGAGGTCGGCGCCACCCGCACCGGCGCGGTCGGCTCGGTCGTCGACCGCCTCGGCATGCGCTGGGCACCGCTGGTGCTGCGCCTGATGGGCCCCCGGCTCGTCGCCCGCTACCGCCGCAGGATCGACCTCGCCGGCAACCCCGGCGGCCTGACCATCGACCGCTACGCGGCCCGCCGCGCGGTCTACGGCGCGCTGGGCGGCGTCGGCTTCCTGGTCTTCCTGCTGCGCGGCCAGTGGTTCGTGGCGCTGCTCCTGCTCGCCTTCGGGGCGCTGTGGACCGAGGTCGGCCTCTGGTCGGCGATCCGGGTCCGCAGACACGTCATCGAACGCACCCTGCCCGACTTCCTGGACGTGCTCGCCGTGGTGGTCAGCGCGGGCCTCGGCTTCCGGCAGGCGCTGGACCGGGTCGCCGCCCGCTACGAGGGCCCCTGGGCCGACGAACTGCGCATCACCCTGCGCCAGATGGACCTCGGCATGAGCCGCCGCGAGGCCTTCGCGGAGCTGCGCCGGCGCAACGACTCCGAGCAGGTGGCGATGTTCGTGACGGCGTTGCAGCAGGGCGAGGAGCTGGGCGCGCCCATCGTGGACACCCTGGTCTCCCTGGCCAAGGACATGCGCCGCACCGACGCCCAGAACGCCCGCCGCAAGGCCGCGCGCGCGGTGCCCAAGGCCACGCTGATGATCACCACGTTCATGGTCCCGGCGACGATGCTCCTGCTCGGCGCGGGCCTGCTGCTCGGCTCCGGCGTGGACTTCGGCTCCCTCACCGGGAAGTGAGGACGGGCATGACGGCGATGGGGGCGACGGGCAGGGGGGTGCGGTTCCTGGAGCGGTTGCGCGGGACGGGCCGGGCGTGGCCCGGGCGCGGGGTGCGCCGGGCCGAGACGGACGGCGGGCGCCGCCGGGCATGGCCCCGGCGCGGGGCGCGCCAAGCGGCGCGCGGCGTCGCCCCGTCGGCCGAGCCTTCCGAGAAGCTCCAGGTCAGCGCGCTTCAGGCGATGTGCCGGCAGGTCTTCGGGTTCCGGCTCGCCATGATCGTCGTAGCCGCCCCCGCGGCCCTGCTGCACGCCGCCCCCGGCCTGGGCGTCCGCCTGGCCGGCACGGCCGTGGTCGTCACCGTCATGGTGTCCTACGTCCTCTTCCGGGACTGGGAGCGCTTCGGTCCCCTCCTGCTGCGGCACCCCGCCCTCCTGGCCGCCGACACCCTCTTCGGCGCCTTCCTCCTGGTCTCGGCGGGCCCGGACACCACCCTGGCCTACGTCGGTGTCTGCACCCCGCTGCTGGCCGGCCTGGTCTACGGCTGGCGCGGCGCGGCCTGCTTCGCCTCGCTCCAGGCCCTGATCCTGCTGCTGGTCCACACCGCCCTGAAGGCCGGCCGGCCCGAGCCCGTCGCCCAGGCCCTGCTGCTGCCCGGCCTGTGCGTCGTCGCCGGCGCCATGGGCTCGACCCTGCGCAACCTGATGCTCCGCTTCGGCACCGCGACCCAGGCCCTCGCCGAGACCCGGTCCCGGCTGGCGGCGGCGGAGGCGGTCAGCGCCGAACGCGCCCGGCTGGCCAGGGAGATGCACGACTCCGTGGCCAAGACCCTGTACGGCGTGGCCCTGGCGGCGGACGGACTGGCCGCGACCGCCTCGGCCGGCGCCCCGGATCCCGACCGGGTCCGGCAGCAGGCGGAGCTGGTGTCCCGCTCGGCGCGCCGGGCGGCGGCGGAGTCCCGGGAACTGCTGGCGGACCTGCGCCGGGACCCGCCGCGGGAGGTCCCGTTCTGGCCGGGCCTCGCCTGCCGGGCCGGGGAGTTCGCCCGGCGCACGGGCCTGGAGGTCGTCTGCCACTGGCCGGCGGACGACCCCGCCCCCTTCCCGCCGCCGCCCGCGCCGGTGGCCCGGCACGTCCTCGCCATCGTCACCGAGGCCCTGGAGAACGCCCACCGCCACGCGTCCGCCGCGCGGGTGGACGTACGGGCGTCGGTCGAGGGACGCCTGCTCAGCCTCGCCCTCCACGACGACGGCACCGGCCTGCCGCCCGGCACCACCCTGGAGCGGCTGCGCGAGTGCGGGCACTTCGGGCTGCTCGGCATGGTCGAACGGGCCGCGCAGGCGGGCGCCCGCATCCGGGTCGGCCGGGGCACGCACGCCCGGGGCACGGAGGTACGCCTCGACATCCCCCTGCCCGGGACCCGGGCCCACCCGCCAGGCACCCCCCTGTCCGGGCGCGCGCCCCAGGCGCCCGGCACCCCCTGAGAGGAGGCACCATGAGACCCCTGCCCGGCTTCCCGCCGCCGGCCCCGGCCGCCCCGCCGCTGCGGCTGCTGATCGCCGACGACAACCCCGTGGTCCGGGCCGGCCTCGCGGCCCTGCTCTCGGACGGCACCGGGACCACGGTGGTGGCGCAGGCGGGGGACGGCCGCGAGGCGTACGAGGCGGCGCTGCGGCACCGGCCGGACGTCATCCTGCTCGACGTCCGCATGCCCGGCGTGGACGGGATCTCGGCGTTGCCCCACCTGGTGCGGCTGGCCCCCGTCATGATGCTCACCTACAGCCACGAGACGGAGACCGTGCGGGAGGCGCTGCGGCTGGGGGCGGGGGGATACCTGGTGCACGGCGAGTTCACCACGGAGCAGCTGATCCGGGCGGTACGCGACGTGCGGGAGGGCCGTCCGCACGTCACCCCCGGGGCGACGAGGGCGTTACTGTCGGCCCTCCTTCCCGATGCACCTGCACATGCCGACGCCAACTCCGTTGATATGACGGCAGTTTCCGATGCCGTGTCTCTTTCGCGATTGCAATCAACTGTGGGACAGTCGTTCCGCTCGCGGTTCCGGCTGAGTACGAGGGAGGCGGAGATCATGGACCTCATCGCGTCCGGCATGACCAACCAGCAGATCGCCGCCGCCTGCTTCATCAGCGAGAAGACGGTCAAGAACCACATCAACCGCATCTTCGCCAAGCTCCAGAGCACGACCAGGTCCCAGGCGACCGCGAAGTGGCTGGGGGTGGCCTGAGGTGGCGGCGCGGCGGAGCGAATGGGTCCGCGGTTGGGCCCTGGGGCCCTTCGGGGGCGGGCGCGAGCGGCCGTACGGTGCCCGGACCGGAGGCGAAGCTGGAGGGGAAGACCGTGAGCAAATGGTTCCGCACCACCGTCGCGTATCTGCAGACCCGTGCCGCGCGCGGCGACCGGGGACAGACCGCGGTGGAGTACCTCGGCATCATCGCGGTGGTCGTCGCGATCGTCCTGGCGATCACCGGCACGAGCATCGGCCAGTCCATCTACGACGCGATCACCAACAAGATCGCCGAGGTCACCGGCGGCTGATCTCCCTACGGCACGACACGGGGCAGGCCTTCCCCATCTACCTCACGGTGGTGGCGGGCCTGCTCTTTCTCGCGTTGGCGTACCTCGCGGTCGGGCAGGCGGCCGTGAACCGCGGCGGCGCCCAGACGGCGGCGGACGCGGCGGCCCTGGCGGCGGCGCAGGAGACCCGCGACCAGCTCGCCGGCCTGTGGCGGGCGAACCTGGACGACCCGGGGAGCTGGCAGGCCATCTTCGACGGGGCGGGAGCCGACGACTCCTGCTGGCGCGCCGACCAGCTCGCCGCGCGGAACGACGCGACGACGGTGCGCTGCGCCTTCGACTCGCCGCTGAGCTATGTCGTCGACACCCGGGCGAACGAGTCCGTGGGCGACTCCGTCGTGCCCGGCACCGAGAACGTGCACGCGACGGCGCACGCCAGGGCCGTCATCGAACCGCTCTGCACGCCCCCCGAGGACGTGCCCGGACCGCCCGGACCGCCCGGACCGCCGGGGGAGGGGACCGCGCCGCCCGAGGACGGCACCGCGCCGCCGAAGGACGGCACCGACCCGCCCGAGGACACCCCGCCGCCCGCGCTCACCTGCGAGGACAAGGTCTGGCATCCCGAGCCGGACGACACCACGGAGCTGCCGGGGCCCGAGGACCTCTTCGACGTCCACCTGGCCGACTCCCCGGCGAACGACCGATGACGAAGGAAGCGACAGTGATGAGCATGCGGTTCACTGCGAAGGCCCGCAGAGGACTGGCCGCCCTGACCGTGGCGGCCGCTGTGGCCGCCGGTGCGGCCGGCTGCGGGGGAGGCGGAGGCGGCCAGGACAAGCCACGCGGACCGGCGTCCGCCTCCACGGCCGGCGACCCGGGCCCGAGCACCCAGGAGGACGACCCCGGCCGGCCGCTGGCCGAGCTGCGCGGGTCGGACGGCCTGCTGCTGCAGGTGACCTCGGCCGAGCGCGACGCGGGCGGCTTCGTGACGGTCAACGGCACGCTGAAGAACGACGGGGGCCGGACCGCCGTCATCCCCTCCGCGCTGAGCGGCAACGAGACCGAGATCATCAAGAACGGCAGGTCGCTGGGCGGGGCCACGCTGGTCGACCCGAAGGGCAAGAAGCGGTACTACGTGCTGCGGGACACCGAGGGCCGGCCGCTGACCACGACCGGCTTCACGACCCTCAAGTCCGGCGCCACCCTCGCCGTCTTCATGCAGTTCCCGGCGCCCCCGGCCGACGTGACCGAAGTGGACTTCCAGCTGCCGACGTTCACCTCCGCCGGCATCAAGGTCTCCGGGTGAGGCCCGCGGTGACCACCACACCCCGCCTCGCCCTCCTCGGCGTCCTGCTGCTGTGCGTCCTGAACCTGCCCGCCGCCCCGGCCGCCGCCGGCGGCACCGGACCCGGCGAACCCCCCCTCACCGAACCCACCGCCGCCGCGCCCGTCGACGTCGACCCCACCGACCCCGACCTCAGGCTCCCGGAGGGCGCCACGCTCGCCGAGGCGAAGGTGCTGGACATCAAGCTGGTCGTGGAGGAGCAGAGCGGGGACGAGCGGCGGGAGGACACCAACGCCGACGTGACCTTCGCGCTCCAGGCCGAGGTGCTGTTCGGCAAGGACAGCGCCACGGTCGGCGACGAGGCGGGGACCCGCATCGCCTCCATCGCCGAGGAGATCCGGGCCCAGCACGCCACGCGGGTCCGCGTCTTCGGCTTCACCGACAGCCTCGGCACCACCACCCACGGCGTCGCCCTCTCCCGGCGGCGCGCCGACGCCGTACAGGCCGTGCTGGACCGGGTCCTGAACACCCCGTCCATCACCTTCGACGTCCGCGGCTACGGCGAGCAGTACCCGATCGCCGACAACTCCACCGAGGCGGGCCGCAAGAAGAACCGCCGGGTCGAGGTGTCCTTCCCGCGCACCGAGCGGTGACCACCGGCTACCCCTCCGCCGCCACGTCCACCTCCACCCGTACGCCCGTCCGCACCCCCCACCCCGCCATCGCCCCGGCCGCCGCCTCCAGCACGTGCCGGGCCCGCGGGCGCGGCAGGCCCAGGCGGCCCGGGGGCATCGTGCGGACGGCGATCACGGTGAGGCGGCGGTCCAGGTAGGCCACGTCGATCGGGATCCGCATCCCGAACGTGTGCACCCCGCTCGCCGGCGACAGCAGCATCGCCCCGTCCACCGCGTCCCGGCCCAGCAGACCCCTCGTCCGGGCCCGGTAGGAGGCCGAGATCTCCAGCGGAACGGAGACGGCCGTCCCCTCCCCGGCGTCCGTCCGCACGGTCAGCCGCCCCCGCCCGTCCCGCCAGCGCCCCATGCCCCACCCTCCCCTTCCGCGGCCGTCAGCCGCCGCCCGTGAATCGCGTCGTCCTTTCCCGTCCTCCCCACCGGGAAGGCCACCATGACAGGACGCGGTGCCCTGTTCCGTCCCCGGCTCCCACCCGAGCGGCTCCGGGCCGCGGCCCGCGGCGCGGACGAGTCGGGACCCGGCGGACTGTGGCCGGGGGAGGACTGCTTCCCGGAGGGCGGGGTGGCCGAGGCGGTACGGGGCGCCTGGCCGTGGCCGGCGCGGACGCCGTCGTGCTCCGGCCGACGGCCGACGCACCCGACCCGGAGGGCTTCGTGCGCCTCACGGCGGAGCGGGTCGCCCCGCTGGTCCGCCGACGACCGCAGCCGAGGACGCGGGCACCAGCCCACCCGGCCCCTGGCGGCTCCGATCGCGGGCAGCCGGCCCGTCGGCACTCCCGGCCCCCCCAGGGACCCGCCGCCCGGGAGGCCAGCCACCGGTCGGGCGCCGGCTTCCCGGACCGCCCGGACCGCCCGGACCGCCGGGACCGCCCGGGCGGCCCGTGGCGCGTTCGCCGTGTCCCCGTGATCACCGGGCCGGGGCCGGGCGGCCTCGGCCGAGGCCGCCCGTCGCGGGAAAACCGCGGGCCCGCGTGTCGCTCCGCTGGGAGCATGGCCGTATGAGTGCCGAGCGTTCCTTCGAAGATCTCGTGGCCGAGGGCGTCGCCGTGCCCACCGAGGGGTGGGACTTCTCGTGGTTCGAGGGGCGGGCCGACGAGGCGCGGCCGTCGTGGGGGTACGCCCGGTCGGCCGGGGAGCGGCTGGCCGGGGCCGGTGCCGTGCTCGACGTCCAGACCGGCGGCGGGGAGGTGCTGGACTTCGCGCTGGGGCGGGCGGAGCCGGCCCGGCCGCTGCTCGTGGCGGCGACCGAGGGCTGGCCGCCGAACGCGGCCAAGGCCACCGCCCTGCTGCGGCCGCGCGGCGTCGTCGTGGTCGCCGCCCCGGACGACGCGCCGCTGCCCTTCGCGGACGAGGCGTTCGACCTGGTGCTCAGCCGGCATCCGGTCCGCCCCCACTGGACGGAGATCGCCCGGGTGCTGCGGCCCGGCGGGACGTACTTCGCCCAGCACGTGGGGCCCGCCAGCGTCTTCGAGCTGGTCGAGTACTTCCTCGGGCCCCAGCCGGAGGAGGTCCGCCGCGCCCGCGACCCCGAGCGGGAGCGCGCCGACGCCGAGGCGGCGGGCCTGGAGGTGGCCGGCCTGCGCGCCGAGCGGCTGCGGATGGAGTTCCACGACATCGCCGCCGTCGTCCACTTCCTGCGCAAGGTCGTCTGGATGGTCCCGGGCTTCACGGTCGAGGCGTACGAGCCACGGCTGCGCGCGCTGCACGAGCGCATCGGGAAGGAGGGGCCGTTCGTCGCGCACAGCGCCCGGCACCTCTTCGACGCGCGCAAGCCGGAACGCTGACGACACCGGGTTTCCGCATTGTTATCGACCCCTGGTTCACAGGGGCCCCACCGGTCACATAAGTTCAGACCAAGGTAATTCGCGTCGGCAAAGCCGCGCGGCCGGCGGCGCGCGGCGGAGGGGGCCGCGCGGTGCCGTGGAACCATCCGGGGCTTTCGCCGGGGCGCGGCCGGGCCCCGGCCGGGACGCCGTAGCGGAACGGTCAAGTCCACCGTTCGCCGGCCGGGTCGCCCATCGGAGGGATCCGGGGCGCCCGCCCGATGAATCCCCCAAGACGGCCTAATCCTTGCGAATCCCTTCGCGTCCGACCGGATTCTCCTGGGATTCCGCTGTGAATCGCCCGTGCAACCACCCTGAATACCGTATTCCGTGGTCCCCTCGGCGTCGCCGGGCGATTCCGGAGAGTAGTTGTGGCACGCCGATGCACCCACCATCCCTTACGAAGGGTTATGGTGGAAACCCCCCCTCGGGCCGGTCCGTCTCCCCCCCACGGACCGGCCCGTTTTTTTCGTACGGGAGGACGGCGGGGTTCCGGAACCGGCCGGCCCCGGCCCGGCGTCCCCCCGGAGGGGCGCGGCCCCCGGCGGCGCGCACCGCCGCCGCGTGGCCAAGCCCCGGGCCGGACCGAGCCTCCGGCAGCGGTAGGCTCGACGGCCCCGGCACCCCCAAGGCTCCGGCACCCCCCTACCCCGCGCCCAACCCCCGGAGGGTCACGTGAACCTGCGCGACAAGCTGCGCGGTCTGCTCGTCAGGCTCTACGCACGCCGGGTGGAAGGTCACCTGGATCACAGCCAGGTGCCCAAGCACATCGGCGTCATCGTGGACGGCAACCGCCGCTGGGCGAAGGCGTCCGGCTCCAGCACCGAGCACGGGCACCGGGCCGGCGCCGACAAGATCACGGAGTTCCTCGGCTGGTGCTCCGAGACCGACGTCGAGGTGGTCACGCTGTGGCTGCTGTCCACCGACAACTTCGAACGGCCGCAGGCGGAACTGGTCCCCCTGCTCGGCATCATCGAGGACGTCGTGCGCACCCTCGCCGCCGACGGCCGCTGGCGGGTGCACCACGTCGGCGCGATGGACCTGCTGCCCGCCGGCATGCAGCGCACGCTGAAGGAGGCCGAGGAGACCACGGCCCACACCGACGGCATACTCGTCAACGTGGCCATCGGCTACGGCGGCCGGCAGGAGATCGCCGACGCCGTGCGTTCCATGCTGCACGAGGCGCACGACCGGGGCCTGTCGATGGAGGACCTCGCCGAGTCCGTCGACGTCGACATGATCGGCCGTCACCTCTACACCGGCGCCCAGCCCGACCCGGACCTGGTGATCCGCACCAGCGGCGAACAGCGGCTGTCCGGATTCATGCTCTGGCAGACCGCTCACTCCGAGTACTACTTCTGCGAAGTCTTCTGGCCGGCCTTCCGGAAGGTCGACTTCCTGCGCGCCCTGCGCGACTACGCCGCACGTCACCGCCGCTACGGCGGCTGACCGCCCCCGCCCCGCCCCGTCCCCGCCCGGTGACGGGGCGTCGTCGTGCCCCCCGATTGGCACGGACGTCACAAGGAGTTCACCAGCGCGCCGGTGGCCGCATTTGCATGGCGCCGCCCGTTCGAGGGCATAAACCCAACAGGTCGACACCCGAACCACGGGCGTCGTATCTCAGCGGGCGGCTCGGGGCCGTCCGCCCGGGAGGCCCTTTGCACCAGCCCGACCGTGCGTTCACGGCACGGCATCAGCCGCGGAGGGCCGGTTCACGGCCCGCCGTGCGCGGGGGCCGGACACCGGTCCAGCAACTCCTCGTCGCTCCCCGACCACATCCGAGGGGGTACGTCCTTCCGTGGTGACCAGCACACAGCGCCACAAGCCCGACCGGCGCACGTATGTTCTCGACACCAGCGTCCTGCTGGCCGACCCGAACGCCCTGACCCGCTTCGACGAGCACGAGGTCGTGCTCCCCATCGTGGTGGTCACGGAGTTGGAGGCCAAGCGGCACCATCCCGAACTCGGCTACTTCGCCCGGCAGGCCCTGCGCCTGCTCGACGACTACCGGGTCCGGCACGGCCGCCTCGACGCCCCGATTCCGACCGGGGAACTCGGCGGAACGCTCCGGGTCGAGCTCAACCACTCGGACCCCAGCGTGCTGCCCACGGGCTACCGACTGGGCGACAACGACTCCCGCATCCTCGCGGTGGCCCGCAACCTCCAGGCGGAGGGATACGACGTCACCGTCGTGTCGAAGGACCTCCCGCTGAGGATCAAGGCGTCCTCCGTCGGTCTCCTCGCCGAGGAGTACCGGGCCGAACTCGCCATCACGGAGAACTCCGGCTGGACCGGGATGTCGGAACTCACCCTGCCCGGCGAACAGGTGGACATCCTCTTCGAGGAAGGACACGTGTACGTCCCGGAGGCGTCCGGCCTGCCCGTGCACACCGGTCTGACCATCCAGTCCGAACGCGGCAAGGCCCTCGGCCGGGTCACCGCCGAGGGCAACGTCCGCCTGGTGCGCGGCGACCGGGAGGCGTTCGGCATCAAGGGCCGCAGCGCCGAACAGCGCATCGCGCTCGACCTGCTCCTCGACCCGGACGTCGGGATCGTCTCGATGGGCGGGCGGGCCGGCACCGGCAAGTCGGCGCTGGCGCTGTGCGCGGGCCTGGAAGCCGTCCTGGAGCGCCGCCAGCACCAGAAGGTGATGGTCTTCCGGCCGCTGTACGCGGTCGGCGGGCAGGAACTGGGCTATCTGCCGGGCACCGAGGCGGAGAAGATGAGCCCCTGGGCGCAAGCCGTCTTCGACACCCTCTCGGCGGTCACCAGCCGCGAGGTCATCGAGGAGGTCACCGCGCGCGGGATGCTGGAGGTCCTCCCGCTGACCCACATCCGCGGCCGCTCGCTGCACGACGCGTTCGTGATCGTGGACGAGGCGCAGTCGCTGGAGAAGAACGTCCTGCTGACGGTGTTGTCCCGGATCGGGGCGGGCTCCCGGGTGGTCCTCACCCATGACGTGGCCCAGCGGGACAACCTGCGGGTGGGGCGGTACGACGGAGTGGTCGCCGTAGTGGAGAAGCTGAAGGGGCATCCGCTCTTCGCCCACGTCACGCTGACCCGGTCCGAGAGATCCCAGATCGCCGCACTTGTGACCGAAATGCTGGAGGACGGCCACATCTGACGCACCCCGCCCAGCGGTTGGCGCCGCCCGGCAAAGGCAAAGAGCCTAGCCGGGCGGCGCCGTCGTGCGTGGGACTTTCCTGAAATCCTCAGGGCCAAACGGGATGTGAGCTTTCACACGCAACACAGAATTGCCACGCGGCGTCCGGTTACGGCAGAGTCTCGTTCCTGTCAGGCCCCGCATACGACACAGCCGTACCCCCAGCGGTACGGCGCCCCGCAGGCCCCGCCAACTCCATACAGATCGTCGTATGCCGCCCGCGCACCACGCGGCGCTCCCCCTCGGGGAGTTGCCCACCGGGCCCGTGCCTCCCGTGACCCCGCAGTTGGGAGGCCTGTGCCAGGGGCACGATCGCGTCCGCCAGGGTCACCGAAGCGGGCGATGCTGGAAGGAAACCGTGTGAGCCGGATTTCGGTCCGGGGACTCGCAGTGGCCTCGGCCACCGCGGTCACCGCTGTCGGAAGCGTCGTCGGCGTTGCCTCGGGCAGCACCGCGCAGGCCAACGACGCCGCCGAGGCGACGGCAGCCGACACCACGCTCCTCGCGGACATACCCGCGGGTCAGCAGGCGCAGGTGCAGACCGCGTCCCTCACGCAGCAGGCCGACGCCCAGGCCATCGCGGCGGACGCGACCGCCAAGAAGGACGCCGAGGAGGCGGCCCGCATGGCGGCCGCCGAGACCGCGATCGCGAAGAAGGCGGCCGCCGAGAAGAAGGCGGAAGAGGCCGCCAAGGCCGCCAAGGAGGCCAAGGAGCGTCTGGAGGCCAAGGCCGAGGCCAGCCGCGGCGGCACCGACGTCCGCGACTCCTCCAGCTTCCCGGCCCAGGGCAGCTACAGCGTGGGGCAGATCCAGGCGATGGCGCGCCAGATGGTGGCCGGCAACCAGTTCCAGTGCTTCAGCAACATCGTGGACCACGAGTCCAGCTGGAACTACCAGGCGGTCAACGCCTCCTCCGGTGCCTACGGTCTCTTCCAGGCCCTGCCCGCCGGCAAGTACGCCTCGGCCGGCGCCGACTGGCGGACCAATCCGGCGACCCAGATCAAGTGGGGCCTCAACTACATGAACGAGCGGTACGGCAGCCCCTGCGAGGCCTGGACGTTCTGGCAGGGCAACCACTGGTACTAGGCCGCCCGCCGGCCCGTCCGGCCGCAGCTCACCCTCGCGCAGCCCTTCCCCGTCCTCAGGGGAGGGGCTTTCGCCCTGTACGGTCTAACGCGGACGACTCCTCGGGGGAGTGGTGGCGAGGACGCGGAGACGCGGGGGAAGAGGACGGAGCATGGCGCGAGTGCCACGGTGGCTGGGCCGGATCGGGCGCGGTCTGGCCGAGATGAGCGAGCGGCTCGACGAGCGCCGCGCGGAGGTGGAGAAGGAGCGGGACGAACCCGTCGGCCCCGGGTCCGCGGCCGGGACGTCCGGTGCCGAGGCGGCCCCGGCCGCCCGCGCGAGCGCGCCGGGACCCGCCCGCCGTGCCGCCCCGCCGTCCGGGCGCCGGCCCGACCCCGCCGAGGCCGTGCCCTGGGGTGTCCGGGTCGCCGCCGAGGCGGGCTGGCGGCTGCTGGTGCTGGCCGGCACCCTGTGGGTGCTGATGCGGGTCATCAGCGCGGTCCAGCTGGTGGTGTTCGCCTTCGTCATCGCCCTGCTGGTCACCGCCCTGCTCCAGCCGACGGTCGCCCGGCTCACCCGCCGGGGGGTGCCGCGCGGTCCGGCCACCGCGCTCACCGCCATCAGCGGCTTCGTCGTCATCGGCCTCATGGGCTGGTTCGTGACCTGGCAGGTCATGGAGAACATCGACACGCTCTCCAACCAGATCCAGTCCGGCATCGACGACCTGCGCAACTGGCTGCTGAAGAGCCCCTTCCACGTCACCGACAAGCAGATCAACCAGATCGCCAAGAACCTGCGCGAGGCGATCGGCGCCAACGCCGACCAGATAACGTCCGCGGGCCTGGAGGGCGTCCAGGTCATCGTGGAGGCGCTGACCGGCATCCTGCTGGTGTTCTTCTCGACGCTCTTCCTGCTCTACGACGGCAAGCGGATCTGGGAGTGGTTCCTGAAGCTGGTGCCCGCCGCCGCCCGCCCGGGCGTGGCCGGCGCCGGTCCGCGGGCCTGGCGCACGCTGACCGCGTACGTGCGTGGCACGGTGCTGGTCGCCCTCATCGACGCGATCTTCATCGGCATCGGCATCTACTTCCTGGACGTGCCGATGGCCGTCCCGCTGGCCGTGTTCATCTTCCTGTTCTCGTTCATCCCGCTGGTCGGCGCGGTCGCCTCCGGTGCGCTCGCGGTGATCGTCGCACTGGTCACCCAGGGCGTGTTCACGGCGGTGATGACCCTGGTGGTGGTGCTCGCGGTCCAGCAGATCGAGGGCCATGTGCTCCAGCCGTTCATCCTCGGCCGCGCGGTCCGGGTGCACCCGCTGGCGGTGGTCCTGACCGTGGCCGCCGGCGGCATGGTGGCCGGCATCGGCGGCGCGGTGGTGGCCGTACCGCTGGTCGCGGTGACGAACACGGTGGTGGGGTACCTGCGGACGTACGCGCGGCAGCAGGCCGGGGAGGACGAGGACGACGCACCCGCCGGGGGCGAGGCGGGCGCCGCGGCCCCCGGCGGGGGCGGCGAGGAGTCTTCCGGCGGGGGCGGCGAGAAGGCCGCCGGCGAGAGCGACGGGAAGGCCGCTCCCGCCGGGGAGAAGGCCCCCGGCGAGAGCGCGGAGAACGCTCCCCGCGAGGGGGCCGAGGACGACGAAGACCCCGCTCACACGCGGTGAGCGGGGTCTTCGGGACGGGTCCTACTCGGCCAGGACGGCCTCGGCGTCCACGGTGACGGCGATCGCCTGCACCACGGAGGCGATCTTGAACGCCTCCTGGACGGTCTCGCGCTCCACGCCGGCCTTGCGCAGCACCTGCTCGTGCGAGTCCAGGCACATGCCACAGCCGTTGATCGCGGAGACCGCGAACGACCACAGCTCGAAGTCGACCTTCTCCACGCCCGGGTTGCCGATGACGTTCATCCGCAGGCCCGCGCGCAGGGTGCCGTACTCGTGGTCGGACAGCAGGTGCCGGGTGCGGTAGAAGACGTTGTTCATCGCCATGATGGCGGCGGCCGACTTGGCGGCCTGGTACGCCTCCGGCGACAGGTTCGCCTTCGCCTCCGGCTCCAGCTCACGCAGCACGATCGGGGAGCGGGCGGCGATCGCGGTCGCCAGCACCGTGCCCCACAGCTGCTGCGCCGGCAGGTCCGAGTTGCCGATGACCGAGCCCAGGTTGAGCTTCAGGTCCTTGGCGTAGTCCGGGATCCGGGACTTCAGGGAGTCGAGGGACACGGGTCACTCACCAGCCAGCAGCGCGACCGGGTCGAGGGTCTCCTCGCCCTTGGACCAGTTGCAGGGGCACAGCTCGTCGGTCTGCAGGGCGTCCAGCACCCGCAGGACCTCCTTGGGGTTGCGGCCCACGGAACCGGCGGTGACCATCGTGAACTGGATCTCGTGGTTCGGGTCGACGACGAAGACGGCGCGCTGGGCGTAGCCGTCCTCACCCTCGATGCCGAGGTCGCGCATCAGCTCGTGCTTGGGGTCCGCCATCATCGGGAACGGCAGGTCGGTCAGGTCCGGGTGGTCCTTGCGCCAGGCGTGGTGCACGAACTCGGAGTCACCGGAGAAGCCGAGGATCTGGGCGTCCCGGTCGGCGAACTCGTCGTTCAGCTTCCCGAACGCGGCGATCTCGGTCGGGCACACGAACGTGAAGTCCTTGGGCCAGGCGAAGACCACGAGCCACTTGCCCTCGTAGGACTTGTGGTTGATCTGCTCGAACTCCTTGCCCTTCTCCAGCGAGACGCAGGCGGTCAGATCGAACTCGGGGAACTTGTCACCGACAGTGAGCACAGATTCTCCTTGCAGCGAAGAAACTTCCCTTTTGGGGTGTTTCCCAGGGGTTGGACTCCGACGATGGTGGCACAGGGTGCATTGATTAGGGAAATAGCTACACTCGGTCGTGTTGATTGGAGGCGGTTATCAGTGACGACCGGCAACGGGAAGCGACGGCAGCCCACGCTGTCGCAGCTGCGGGCGTTCGTCGCCGTGGCCGAGCACCTGCACTTCCGGGACGCGGCGGCGGCCATCGGGATGAGCCAGCCCGCCCTGTCCGGCGCCGTCTCCGCGCTGGAGGAGACCCTCGGGGTGACCCTCCTCGAGCGTACGACGCGCAAGGTACTGCTCTCGTCGGCGGGGGAGCGGCTGGCCGTGCGGGCCAGGGCGGTGCTGGACGAGGTCGGCGCGCTGCTGGAGGAGGCCGAGGCGGTCCGGGCGCCGTTCACGGGCGCGCTGCGCCTCGGGGTGATCCCGACGGTCGCGCCCTATCTGCTGCCGGCCGTGCTCCGGCTGGTCCACGAGCGCTACCCGCAGCTCGACCTCCAGGTGCACGAGGAGCAGACCGCCAGCCTGCTGGACGGCCTGCACTCCGGCCGGCTCGACCTGCTGTTGCTGGCGGTGCCGCTCGGCGTGCCCGGCGTGGTCGAACTCCCGCTGTTCGACGAGGACTTCGTGCTCGTCACCCCGCTCGACCACTGGCTCGGCGGCCGGGAGGGCATACCCCGCGAGGCGCTGAAGGAGCTGCACCTGCTGCTCCTGGACGAGGGCCACTGCCTGCGCGACCAGGCCCTCGACATCTGCCGGGAGGCGGGCCGCGAGGACGCGCCGGTCACCACCACGGCCGCCGGACTGTCCACGCTGGTGCAGCTGGTGGCGGGCGGCCTCGGCTGCACGCTGCTGCCGCGCACCGCGCTGAAGCTGGAGACCTCCCGCAGCAGCCAGTTGCTCACCGGCGCCTTCGCCGACCCCGCGCCGAGCCGGCGGGTGGCCTTCGCCATGCGCGCGGGCGCGGCCCGCGCGGCGGAGTACGAGGAACTGGCGGCGGCGCTGCGGGACGCGCTGCGGGCCCTGCCGGTCCGGGTGCTGGACGGTCCGGGGTAGCGGCCCCGCGCCCGTAGGGGGCGCGGGGCGCCGCCTACTCCGTCCGCAGTCCCTCCGGCCGCATCATGCGCAGCAGCGGCGGCAGGCTCAGCAGGGTGACCACCAGGACGACTCCCGCGCCCGCGCCGGCCATCGACAGCACGCTCGCCCATTCCACGGACACCGTCGTGTCCGTCATCTTGAGCAGCACCGCGCCGAGGGCCAGGCCCACCGTCGAGGCCAGGAGCAGCCCGAGCGTGATCGGCACCGCCGTCTGCCACAGCACCGACAGCCCGAGCGTGCGGCGCCGGGTGCCGAAGGCGACCAGCGACGACAGCAGCTTGCGCCGCTCGCGCAACTGCTCCAGCTGGGAGACCAGCAGGCTCGCCCCGATCAGCGCCAGCACGCAGACCGCGCCGAGGAACAGGCCGGTGCGCAGGGAGGTGTACTTCCGGGACTGGGAGGTCGCCGTCCAGTGCCAGACGGCCGAGAGCCGGTCCACCCGTGCCGCCGTGTTGCGCACGTACTGGTCCGCTTCCGGCACCGACAGGTCCAGGCGGAGGTAGACCTGGTGGTACAGCGTCGGCTCGGCCCGGGCGGGCAGCGCGGACGGGGTGAACAGCAGGCCGCTGACGTGCTCCTGGAGCGCGTCCTTGCGCGCGCCGACCTGGCGCACCCCGGCCGGTACCGTCCACGGGACCTCGCGCCCGCGCACGCCGCCCGAGTAGGTGGCGTCGATGAAGCCCTGCCGGCCCGGCCGGACGAAGGCCCGGCCCTCGGGGCTGTCGTCCGGGTCCGGGATGTCGAACACGTCACCGTCCCGGCAGGACGGCAGCCGGGCCAGTTCGCGCAGCGCGGCGCAGGTGCCGACGGTGATGTTCACCGTGGCGCGGGGGTCGAGGCGCCGGTCGCCGATCGAACCGGAGGAGATCGCCACCGACGCCCGTACGCCCTTGGTGCGGGGGAACTCGCGGGCCGCCGCCGGCAGCGCGGACCCGTTCGAGAGGTCGACCTCCACCGACGCCCGCTCCGGGTCCTGGCCGGTGTCCCGGGTGTACTGCCCTTCCACGCCCGCGAACAGCATCTGCAGCGCGATCGCCCCCGCCACCGCCACGGCGATGCCGTTGACCATGCGGGCCGCCGTACCGCTGCTCAGCTGGAGCCGGCGCACGGCCAGCTGCCAGGAGACCGGGCCCGTGCCCAGCCGGGCCACGACCGCCTCCACCAGCCAGGGCAGCAGTGCGCTGACGCCGACCAGGAGCAGCAGCACGCCGCCGATGACCAGGTACTCGTTGAAGTCGCCGTTGGACCGGCCCTTGCCGATCATCGGGTACAGCAGCGCGAGGCCCGCCAGGGGCAACAGCAGCCGCCACCACAGGCGCCGCCGGGCCTGCTTGGCCGTGCGCACCACGCCGAGCGGTTCGACGGCCACCCCGCGCATCGCGAACAGCGTCACCCCCACCGCGGCGGCCGGGACCGCCACCGCGACCAGGACGACCAGGACGGGGGAGGGGTTCAGATAGCTGGGGAAGAAGCTCTCGCCCAGCACCTCCACCGAGCCCGCCGTCTGCCGTCCGACGAGGAAGAACACCGTACCGACGGCCAGGCCGAGCAGTGCTCCGGCCAGTGCCTCGCCCGCGGCGATCCGGCGGGTCATCCGGCGGTCGGAGCCGACCAGCCGCAGCGCCGCCAGCCGGCGGTCGCGCCGCTCGCCGCCGAACCGCACGGCCGCGGCGATGAACACGGCGACCGGGGTGAGCAGGGCGACGAACACCACCAGCGTCATCATGATGAGCACCGGGTCGGCCCGTTCGGATGTCGGGTGCCGGTCCCCGAACGCGGTCAGCCGCACCACGCGCGAGCTGTTCTCCTTGACCACCAGGTGGTCGGCGCCCGCGTAGAAGGCCAGTTCGTGCGAGCCGATCAGCCCGGGCTCGTCGATCGTGCCGGTGATCCGGTCCGTCAGCCGCTCCCGCAGCAGCCTGCCCTCGTCGGAGGCGAGCAGCTTCCCCAGCGCGGGGGAGACCACCATCTCGCCCGGCGCCGGGAAGCGGTCCACGCCCGGCGGCAGGGGCGCCCGCGGGCCCTCGGGTTCGAGGAAGCGGCCCCGGACGTCCTTGTCGTTCCACTTGGTGTCGGCCGTGCCGACCAGCACGGTGTTCTCGCCCTTCGGCGGCACGGCCGCGCTGTAGGTGAGGTCCGTGCGGGCCTGCTCGCGCTGGTGCCGTACCGCCAGCACGTTCGGCAGCGCGGTCGTCAGCAGCAGCAGCGCCACGCCGAGACCCACGCCGACCGCCGTCAGCACCATCCGGACCCAGCCCTCGCGCCCGCCGGTGACCGCGAACCGGACGCCCATGCCCAGGTCCCTGGCCCACTGCCGGATGTTCATATGGCGCGCTCCATGTCCCGGGACCTGCCGTCGCGCACGACGATCTCCCGGTCGGAGTAGGCGGCCACCCGGGCCTCGTGGGTGACCAGCACCACGGCCGCGTTGGTGGAGCGGGCCGCGTCGGTCAGCAGCTCCATCACCCGTTCGCCGTTGAGGGAGTCGAGCGCGCCGGTCGGTTCGTCGGCGAAGATCACCCGGGGGCCGGTCACCAGGGCGCGGGCCACCGCGACCCGCTGGCCCTGGCCGCCGGAGACCTCGCCGGGCCGCTTGCCCTTGAGGTCGTCCACCTCCAGGCGCTCCATCCAGGTGAGCGCGGCTCGTTCGGCCTCCTTGCGGGGGCTGCCGTTCAGCCGCAGCGGCAGGGCCACGTTCTCCACGCAGGTCAGCTCCGGGACCAGCTGGCCGAACTGGAAGACGAAGCCGAAGTCGCGGCGGCGCAGCGCGCTGCGTTCGGTGTCGCTCAGGCCGGCGAGTTCGCGTCCGTCGTAGGTGATGGAGCCGGAGTCGGGCGGCACGATGCCGGCCAGGCAGTGCAGCAGCGTCGACTTGCCGGAGCCGGAGGGGCCCATCACGGCGACGACCTCGCCGGGGTGGATGGAGAAGTGGGCGCCGTCGAGCGCGACCGTGGGGCCGAAGGCCTTGCGCAGGTCCTCGGCGGCGAGCAGGGAGCCGGGGGGAGGGGTCACCGGGTCACCGCCGCACGGAGCTTGTCGAGGCGCGCGGCGGTGAGTTCCAGCCAGCGCAGGTCTGCCTCAAGGTGGAACAGGGCGTGGTCGCAGATCAGCTGGTCGGCGAGGTCGCCCTTGCGCTTGCGGTCGGTGAGGATGCGCATGCTGCGCAGGTGCTCGGACCGCTGGGTGTCGAGGATGTCGGCGGCGTCGCGGTGGGTGAGGAGGGCGAGGACGACCTTGGTGTAGAGGGTCGACTGGAGGTACTCCTCCGGCTTCTCCGGGGTGGCGAGCCAGCGTTCGACGTCGGTGACGCCGGCGTCGGTGATGGCGTACCGCTTGCGTTCGGGGCCGCCGCCGGCCTCGATCCCGTCGACTTCCACGAGACCGTTCTTCAGCAGCCTGGACATCGTGGAGTAGACCTGGCCGTAGTGCAGCGGCCGGTCGTGACCGAACTTCTCGTCGAAGGCGCGCTTGAGGTCGTAGCCGTGGCGCGGGCCGGACTCCAGGAGCCCGAGGAGGGTGTGACCGATGGACATGGCAGCACTCTACACACCGTGTATACGCACGATGTATACACACCGTGCAGAGAGTCGGCGCGAAGGTGTGTCGGCGCAGGTGGGGCGCCTTTGTCAGGGTTCCGTAACAGCCGGGACCCCGGTACGGCGACGGCCGGGCCCCTCGAACGGAGGGGTCCGGCTCAGGACGGTGGCGGCGGGGTGCCGGGGGTGGTGCCGGAGTCGCCGGGCGGCCTGCCCCGGCGCGGCAGCGGGCCGGCGTCCCGGGGCAGCCGCCCGGCCTCCGCGAGGGCGCGCCGCAACAGGAACTCGATCTGCGCGTTCGCCGACCGCAGCTCGTCCCCGGCCCAGCGGGCCAGTGCCTCGTACACCGACGGGTCCAGCCGCAGCAGCACCTGCTTGCGCTGCCGCGGCCGGTCCGGCGGGGTCTGCGACGGGTCGGTCACTGGTAGAGGGTTCCGGTGTTCAGGACCGGCTGCGGGGCGCGGTCCCCGCACAGCACCACCATCAGGTTCGACACCATCGCCGCCTTCCGCTCCTCGTCCAGCTCCACGATGTCCGCCTCCGCTATCCGGGCCAGTGCCGCCTCCACCATGCCCACGGCGCCGTCCACGATCTGCCGCCGGGCCGCGACGACCGCGCCCGCCTGCTGCCGCTGGAGCATCGCCGAGGCGATCTCGGGAGCGTACGCGAGATGCGTGAACCGCGACTCGACGATCTCCACTCCGGCCGCCTCCACCCGCGCCTGGAGTTCGCGGGCCAGCTTCTCGGTGATCTCCTCGGCGTTGCCGCGCAGCGAGAGGCCGTCCTCGTCGTGGGCGTCGTAGGGGTACTCGATGGCGATGTGCCGTACGGCCGTCTCGGTCTGCGTGGCGACGAACTCGGCGAAGTCGTCGACCTCGAAGGTGGCCTGCGCGGTGTCCCGCACCTTCCACACCACGACCGCGGCCAGTTCGATCGGGTTGCCGTAGGCGTCGTTGACCTTCAGTACGGCGGTCTCGTGGTTGCGCACCCGGGTGGAGATCCGGGTCCGGGAGGTGAAGGGGTTCACCCAGCGCAGTCCGTCCTGCCGGATCGTGCCCCGGTAGCGTCCGAAGAGCTGGACGACCCGGGCCTCGCCCGGCGCGACCGTGTTCAGGCCGCGCATCGCGACGAGGGCCGCGAGCAGCACGACGACGCCGGCCGCGACGAGGGCGCCCCGCGCGCCGGGGGAGGCGGCGGCTCCGGCGGAGGCGAACAGCGCGGCCGCGGCGCCGAGCCCGAGCAGGCCGAGCAGCAGGGCGAGCCCGCCGCCGATGCTGTGCGCCTGGAACTCACGTACGCGCGGAGCGGGCATCTCGGGTATGTCGGACATGGGTGACCCCCCGGTTCGGTGTCTTCTGGCGTTGGTCTAGCTAAGTGATATCACTTTTAGCGGAGCAGGCAACCCTGTATCACTCCCGAACGTCGGTTCCTTGGGGGCGGGTGCTGATTGTCACGTCCGCAAAAGACCGGATCGGACGCCCTTTGTCATATAGGCGGGTGTTAGCTTTCGGAGCTGACCCCGAGACGGAAGCGAGCGTAGGGACCCATGGGACGAGCGGAAGAGAGACGAGCGCGACAGCGTGGCGGTCACCGCGCGGCGCCCCAGCGCCGCCGCTCCGAACCCGCGGCGGCCGGCAAGCCCGCCAAGAGCCTCCTGCGCCGCATGTTCACCTGGAAGAAGATCCTCGGCACCGTCTTCGGGGTGTGCCTGCTGGCCATCCTCGGCTTCGTCGGCCTGTACCTGTACGTCGACATCCCCGAGGGCAACGCCGCCGCCCAGCAGCAGAGCAACGTCTACAAGTTCAGCGACGGAACGGTGCTGGCCCGCAGCGGCAAGGTCAACCGCGAGATCGTCGACCTGTCCAAGGTGCCCCGCAAGGTCCAGCTGACCTTCGTCGCCGCCGAGAACAAGAGCTTCTACAGCGACTCCGGCGTCGACTTCAAGGGCACCGCCCGCGGCCTGCTCAACACGCTGCGCGGCAGGGGCAAGCAGGGCGGCTCCACGATCACCCAGCAGTACGTCAAGAACTACTACCTCAACCAGGACCAGACCGTCACGCGCAAGCTGAAGGAACTGGTCATCTCCTTGAAGGTGGACCGCGAGAAGTCCAAGGACGACATCCTCGCCGGCTACATCAACACCAGCTACTACGGCCGCAACGCCTACGGCATCCAGGCCGCCGCCCAGGCCTACTTCCGCGTCGACGCCGAGGACCTCACGGTCGAGCAGGGCGCCTATCTCGCCGCGCTGCTCCAGGCGCCGAGCCAGTACGACTGGGCCGTGGCGACCGACACCGGCAAGCGGCTGGTCACCGAGCGCTGGAACTACGTCCTGGACAACATGGTCGAGGAGGGCTGGCTCCCCAAGGCCACGCGCGCCGCCATGCGCTTCCCCGTGATCAAGGAGCCCAAGGGCGCCCCCGGCCTCGACGGGCAGAAGGGCTACCTGGTCGAACTCGCCAACCAGCAGCTCGAGCAGCGGCTCATGGCCGAGGAGGGCCTGACCCCGTCGCAGGCGGAGAACGCGGTCATGGAGAAGGGCTGGACCATCACCCTCAACATCGACCGCAAGAAGCAGGCCGCGCTGGAGAGGGCCGTCCGCAACGAGCTGACCGGCAAGCTGAACAAGGCGAAGCGCAAGGTCGACGGCGACATCCAGCCCGGCGCCGTCTCCGTCGACCCGGAGACCGGCAAGATCGTCGCGCTCTACGGCGGCTCGAACTACTACGAGCACTACGTGAGCAACGCCACCCGCAGGGACTACCAGCCCGCCTCCACCTTCAAGCCGGTCATCCTCGCCGCCGCGCTGGAGCGCGAGGCCACCACGCAGGACGGCAAGCCCATCACCGCCGACACCGTCTACGACGGCAGCAACCGGCGCCCGGTGCGGGACCACGGCCGCCCGGTCGGCTTCGCCCCGCCCAACGAGGACGACGTCGACTACGGCCCGATCACCGTCCAGCAGGCGATGAACAAGTCCGTCAACTCCGTCTTCGCGCAGATGGGCGTGGACGTCGGCATGGACAACGTCATGAGCACCGCGAACAGCCTCGGCATGAACACCAAGGGCATGCAGGCGGTGCCCGCCCAGACGCTCGGCTCGATGGGCGCGAGCCCCCTGGAGATGGCCGGCATCTACGCCACCTTCGCCAACCACGGCCACAAGGTGACCCCGACCATCGTCAAGTCCGCGGAGAACCGGGGCCGCGCCGTGGACCTGCCGGACCCGGTCGGCGGCTCGGTGATCAGCCGCACGGCCGCCGACACGGTCACCTCGGTGCTCACCGGCGTGGTGGACGACGGCACGGCCAGCCGGTCCGTGGCCGCCAACCCGCTGCGCGACGGCCAGCAGGTGGCGGGCAAGACCGGCACCTCCGACGAGAACAAGTCCGCCTGGTTCACCGGCTACACCCCCGACCTGGTCACCTCCGTCGGCCTGTTCGGCGAGGACCCGAAGACCCACCGGCACGTCTCCATGACGGGCGCGACCGGACTGCTGCCGGCGCCCGGCCGGATCAACGGCGGCGGCTACCCGGCGGAGATATGGGCCGCCTACACCTTCGGCGTGACCGACCGGTCCGCGTTCGAACTGGACACCACCCAGGGCGCCGCCGTCGCACCGACGAAGACGCCGACCAGCGAACCGCCGACGCCCTCCCGGACGCCGACGCACACGCCGACCAGCGAGCCGCCGACCTCCTCCGCGCCGCCGTCGCAGACTCCGTCCGAGACGCCGAGCCACACCCAGTCGCCGTCCCACACGCCGTCGCAGACGCCGTCCCAGACGCCCACCACCGAGCCGCCGTCACAGTCCCCCACGGAGGACCCGTTCGACCCGGAGGACGGCCTCGGGCAGGAGTGGCACACCGGCTGACGCACGCACGGCCCAGGGGGGGGGGGGGGGGGGGGGGGGGGGGGGGGGCCGCCGGGGGGGGGGGGGGGGGGGTCGGCGAGGGGCCCAAAGAAACGTGCCCCAAACGCCAGGAACCGCTTCGCCACCAAAAAACTGTCGCCGAGGGA
>NZ_JBVJOT010000034.1:0-101880 GCF_055583025.1 Streptomyces sp. NPDC104831 | reverse complement strand
CCGCTACGAACGCAAAGCCGAGCACTTCCTCGCCTTCACCAGCCTCGCCTGCACCCTCATCTGCTACCGCCGACTCGCCAAATGAGATGACTTGTAAGGCGATCCGTCCGCGGTCGGAGAATCCCGGAAGGATCCCATCGGTCTGGGCGATCACGACTCGTCCAGTCACTGTCCACAGGCTAGCCATGGGGGACTGGCCGCATGAGCGATCACCTCGGCCAGGTGGGCCCGGACCTAGGCGGTGGTCAGGCCCTTGGCAGCCAGCGAGATGACCATCCCGTCGACGCCGGTCAGGCACTTGTGCCACTTTTTGGCGACCCTGTGCGTGCGTGCCACGTACGAAGAACCGGGGTGCCCTTCTGCGGGAGTGTCGCGTACGAAGGGCCGGGATGCCCCTGGTGGATGAAGGATGCCCAGAGTGCCGGCCGGGTGAGACCCGGCAGTTCGGCTTCGTCTGCGGTGAGTACGTCCAGCACGCCGTCGGGCAGCCGACGCCCCGGATCCAGCATCCACAGCTGCGCCGCTCGCAGGGCACCGGCCGGATCGAAGCCCTCAACGGCCACGAAGTGGTGGAAGACCGCCATCATCAGCGCGGAGGCGCTGTCGGTCGTCGTCCAACGCGAGCCCACGACGTTCCGCGCGCCCCGCGCCACGAAGGCCGTCGCAAGGGTCAGCGCCTCGTCGTGGTCGCGGGTACTCAGATCCGTCTCGCACGCGCTCAGGACGACCAGCGGCCCGCCCGCCGGCCGAGCCATGTCCTCGGCCGGGCAGTCCAGCAGGCGCGTCACGGTCAGCATGCCCGCGTCCGGCAGGGCTCCGGGGCCGCCCAGCCCGGCGGGCCAGGACTCGGAGTCGCCGGGGAACGCCAGGCTGAGCGCCGAGACGGTCGGACGCGAACCCGCGGAACCGTGTGACGCCACATGCAGCAGCGAGAGCGGCCGCTCATGTCCGGCCGTCAGCAGCTCCAGCAGTTCGGCCGGCGTTCCGGGCGCCTCCGGGGGAGCGGGCGGCTCGTAGAAGTCGCCGAACAGCCTCGCCCGGGGATAGAAACCGGCGTGCAGCGCGCTGATCTCCCGTTCCGCGTGGGTCAGTGTCAGCCGGGGATCCGCCACCAGCACCGGCGCCGAGTCCACCGGGATGCTCTCGCGCCCCGCCGCGAGGAGGAACTGACGGCCCGAGGCGGCGTAGCTCACCACGATGTCCTGGCAGGCGTAGCGGTACCCGTCCGCGTCGCGCGCCCGCGCCGCGTGCCAGGGCACCACGCCCAGGTTCCCGCAGGGCACCAGGACGATCCGGGGCGCGGCGGCCGGATCGTCCGTACTTCCGCCGGCGCCCGAGCGCAGTCCGGCGGCCAGCTCGCAGACTTGTGCCATCACCCCGGACCAGGCCCAGTCGCAGAGCTTTCCGAGGGCCTCCTCCCAGGCGTGCTCGGCGGCTTCGTTCCGGTGCCGGGACCGGGCCGCGGCCGCGTCCAGGTATCCGGCCAGCGGTTCGCTCCCCTTGCCGGACAAGGCGGGCACCAGCGCGCTCACCGCCCCCGTCTCAGGTGCCAGGACGAGGGCCATCCCCGGATTCTCCGCATCGCCGGGCACCAGGTAGACCAGCATGTCGGTGTCGGTCGCGGCTGCCGCGCCGCACAGTTCCTCGATCGTCGGGATGTCGAACAACTGCCGGCGATCATCGTCGCTCCGGTAGCCGAGTGCTTCCAGGGCGCGGCGACGCAGACTGCTGGGGAGCTGTCCGTCGGGCTCACCTGACCGCGAGGCGGACGCCTCGGCCCAGGCGTCGGCCAGCTCTCGCCTCCCCCGCGCCCGCAGCAGCGCGGGTACCCCCGCAGAGGCCGAGGCGGCCTGGAGCACCAGCGCGCGGCTCCATTCCAGGGCCTCGACCGCCTCGGCCAGGCGACCGCACACCGCGGCCCAGCGGGCGACCAGGATCCCGCGTTCGCCGCCGCGCCTGGCCGTCATCAGGCCGTGCTCGGCGCCGGACTGCAGGAGGACGTCGGCGGCGACGGAGTGCAGGGAGTCCAACGCGGCGGTGATGGCTGCATCCAGGTCGGCCGGGTCATCGGTGTGGTCGGACCGGCAGGCGTACGCCTTGGCGAGGTGCCACAGGACGTTCCCCGCGAGCACGGTCTCCTCGCCCCGCCGGATGCGCTCGCGGATCCGCTCGAAGCCCGCGATGGCCTGGTCGAGATCGGCGCGATCCTTGGTGTGGTCGTACAGGGAGAGCAGGCCTACCGCTGTCGGGAACTCGCCCTCCTCGCTCGTGGTCGGGATGGCGAGGCCTGCGCGGATCAGCTCGGGGTCGTTCTCCTCCTGGCCGCGCTGGATCCGCACCAGGCGGGTCAGCTCCCGGGTCAGCTCCTTGAGGGACGGTGACAGGTTCTCCAGCCGCACGGCTTCCTCGAGACAGGCGAACTTGCGCCGTCGGTCCGTTGCGTCGCCGCGCAGGGCACCTCGTGCCTCGTAGGCCTGGGCCAAGGCCATCAGGATGTTGACGACGATGTCGTCGTCGCGCGGTGCACTGTCCCGAAGGCTCAGCAGTTCGTCGAGGACCGCGTCCACCTCGGCCAGGTCTTCGGCCTGCCGGGCGCGCTCCAGTCGGGACAGTGCGAGGACGGTCCGGGTCAGCACGGTGAGACTCAGTGGAGACCGGGCCTCGGCGAGGCGCTCCACCGCCGCTTCGAGGAGCTGGTGGCCGACTGCCGCGTCCTCAAGGCTCCCGCCGACCGCCTCCGCGCCGCCCACGACCGTGGACCGCAGCGCGTCCACCATGGCGTCCAGTTCGTGCCCGGCCGGGAGCCGGCCGGAGACGCCCGCCATGCGGCCGAGCGCCGCGTCGACCAGGTCGGGGTCACCGTTACGGAAGGCCGTCAGCGCTTCCTGCAGGGCCTGGGGAACGGCGTCCAGTGCGCGCTCCTCGGGAGAGAGCGGGGGGTGCGCCGGGTCCCGGTCGAGTTCCTCGTTCATCTTCCGGAGCGTCTCCGGGCTGATGAAGCCCGGGTGAAGGGCCTGGAGCGCGGACAGTACCCGGGCTCTGTTCCGTGACTGCGCCTCCGCCGCGCCCGCTTCGGACCGATCGGGTCGGTCGGACGGGAACCTCTCATCCGTGGAAGCCGGTCGCTCCCGAAGACGTTCCCTTGCCTTGTTCACCGTCGCGATCTGGTCGGCCCACGGGAAGTCGTCCGGGAGTACGCCGGCGAGGCGCTCACCCGTCACCCGGTCGGCGCCGCCCGGCCGCAGCATCTCCGTCAGCAGGCCGAGTGCGGGGACCGCTCGGTCGAGGGCCTGTCGCAGTTCCGGCGGCATCGGCAGAGCCTGGACGTCGGTGAAGAGCCGGGGCAGTTCCGCGACGTCGAAACCCCCACCGTCCTTGAGGTACCAGTCCATGAAGGCCGTGTGGTCGGGAAGCCCTCCCGCGCGCCCGCCCAGCTCCGGACTCGGAAACAGCGTCACCAGCAACCCGAACGCAGCGCACCGCCGCTCCCATTCGGGCGCCTTGGGCTCGGCTTCGCGGACCTGGCGCATGTACCGCAGCACCCGCGCGCGGTCCTCGGCCGCGCCCCCGTTCGGGCCGGCGTACCGCAGCGCGAGCAGCACGCCCAGCCGTGCGAGCACCGAATGGCGCACAGCCTCGCCGGAATCCAACAGCCGTTCCACTTCGGTCAGTTCACTGAGCATCCGGTCCTGGATCCCCGGTTCGGACATGGCTTCGAACCGGGCCGCTGCCGGAACCTCGGTGAACGGAATCAGCGGATCGGCCCGGGCCGCGGCGTCCCGAGCCCACATCCGCAGTGCCTGCGTCCCACCGCTGTCGTCACTCATCGCTCCCCCGATCGAGCCGTCTGTCCCGTCTCCTGGTCCTCGCATCATGCCCAGTCGATCGCCGCCGGTCGCGGATACGGGGCACCGGACGGAAAAGGACCTGGATTCAACCGCCCACCGACCGCGCCCCGGCCGGTGGGCGACGCTGCGCCGGCAGACGAGCACGACCACCGCGAGCCCGGACACGGCCTGCGCCCGGACCACTTCGAAGGCCGCACCTGGCGCGGCCGGCACCACCACTTCACCCTCGTCACGCCCGCCCTGGCCTTCCTCACCCTCCGGTTCGGCCACAAGCGCACGCGCCGGCCTGACCGGCTACCAGGTCCTCGATGCCCTGCAGGACTGCCCGGTCACGAACCTGCCGCCCCGCGCGGCCACCGGCAGCCAGCTCGCGGCTTGGATCACCGGCGCATCGAGAACCAGCCGCACCACGCCCGCGACCGCACCTTCCACGGGACGCCTCGCACATTCGCACCCGCCACCCGCCCCGCGTCACGGCCGGCCTGCGCAATCTCCCCGTTGGCGTCCACTGCCAGGACGGTCACACCGACATCGCCGCGCCCTCCGCAGCACTACCCGCGACCACCTGCGGCCCCCGACCGCCCTGGGAACGGTCGTTGCACCTCGGCCAACGACCGTCCGGTGTCACGACTGGACGAGCCGTCGCGGCAGCAGTTGCGTCGCGGGTCCCGGGAGGTCTGCAGTCAGAGGGGTATGTCAGAGTCTGCGCATGCTCGAGATCGTGGTGAAGACGGAGAACTGGGAGCGGCACGTCCATGTGTCCGCCGAGAAGCTGGCAGGGCTGGTCCGGCGGATCGGTGGTGACGGTGACCGGTTCCTGGTGGTCCAGCGGATACCCGACCTGCCCGACGTCTTCGCCCAGGTGTGGCACAAGGCCGGTGGTGACTACACGCTGGAGTACCGCGACGGTGCCGCTGACCGGCAGTTCCAGGCGATGGTCGACGGGCCCGAGGCCGTGATTGCGGCGATGACCGGCTGGGCACGCCAGGAGGCCGGATGGGACAGTGGTCTGGCTTGGTCGTTGCTGGACATGGGCCCCGCGCGCGAGGTGCCGCCGCTCGACCTAGGCGAGAACGAGCGCGAGGAGTTGGAGAAGCGCATCCGTGAGGTGCTGGTCGGCGGCTACGCCTCTCGCGCCGAACTGGCCGAACTCGCCGAGGAGTACCTGGTCACCAATGACCGCCGGCCCGTCTCGCCCGAGCAGGCACAGGCGTTGGCCGACCGACTGTGGCTGGAGCGGGTCGCGGAGCAGGCCGAGTGGCAGGGCGAGACGGACCCTGAGCGACTGACCCGCGCGTTCACCGCCCTGCAGGATGCTGGTATCACGGCCCGGGAGAACTTCACCTGTTGCCGTAACTGCGGCCAGTCCGAGATCGGCGGTGAAGGCGCCCCCGACGCCCGCGGCTTCGTCTACTTCCACACCCAGTGCACGGACTCTGCCGCGGCCGGCCACGGACTGACGCTCCTCTACGGCGGTTTCGATGGCTCGTCCGAGACCACCGCAGCCATCGGCCATGAGGTCGTGGCCGCACTCGAAGCAGTCGGTCTCCACGCCGAGTGGGACCACGACCCCGGCCGGGCCATCACCGTCACCCCCCTGGACTGGCGCCGCCGCCTGGTCGGCTAGGGACCGACAGTCAAAGATCAAACGCACATGAAGAGTGAGGCACACGTCACCGACTGATCCAGCGCACGGTATTCGGCCAACTTCGACGGCTTCGTGCCATTCGTCGGCAACCGCCCGCCACCACCATCAGGGCGCCGCTACACAAGAACGCCGGGGCGGCGCCAGCCGTCCTGCCAAGCGACGGCCGGTTGGTGAAGGAGGTCTGGCGGGTTGCTGACCATCAACATGGCGGTGCTGCTCGCGGTCATCGTGTTCTTCCGACTGCGGCGGCGCACCGAGGCCCGCAGCCGGAACGACGAGAGGATGACCGTCGTCATCGTCCTGGCGCTGGGCGTCCTCATCGCCCCGACACCGGCGGGCCAGGGCATCCTCAACGTCCTCGAGGAGCTCGCGAGCAGCGTCACGCAGGCCAGCCGGTGAGCCCCCGTACACGCAAAGGCCGGGCGACGGCGACCAGGCGTCCACCGGCCCGGCGGCGCTCCCGCAGGCCAGGCCGGCGGCGGCAGCGCGCCGACGACCGGCTGATCGGCCTCCTGGTGGCCGCCGTCTTCGCCGTCGCCCTGGTGGTGACCGTCGTCAACTGGCTGCTCGTCCACTGGTGGATCCTGGCCGTCGTCGGCGTGCTCGCGGTACTGGCCGGCGGCGGCTGGATCTACCACAGGCAGCAGCAGGCGCGATGGGACACGGTCCGCGCGCAGGGCCTGCGGTACGGACTTGCCCAGCTGGACGCCCTGCACCACACCCGGTTCGAGTACGCGGTACGCGACCTGATGCGCCGCGACGGCTGCCAGGACGCGGCCCGCGTCGGGGGCGGTGGCGACCTGGGTGCCGACGTGAAAGCCACCGACCCCTATGGCAGGCGTTGGGTGATCCAGTGCAAACACCGTCGCAACGGCCTCGCCGGCTCCGCCGTGGGCACACCGGACCTCCAGGTGCTCAACGGCACGGCCCGCCAGGTCCACGGCGCCGACGTCGCGGTCATCGTCACCAACGGACGCGTCACCGCACCCGCGTTCGACTTCGCCCGGCAGCAGCGCCTCCACGTGGTCGACCGCCACACCCTCGGCGTCTGGGCGACCGGCTCACGCCCCCTGTGGGAGCTGCTCCGCGCCGTCCCGCCACCCCGCAAGCCGACCGCCCGTTCCTGAAGCCGCCCCGCTGCCCCTTCGATCCCACCCTCAAGCCCACCGCACGCCGGCCGCGCTGCCAGCAGGAGCAGCCCGGCCGCGACCGCCGCTGACGCGGCCGCCGGGCGCTGCCGTGCAGGCCCGTTCGTCCCGGGCGCGACGCAGTCGCCGGTAGAGACCTCGCCCAGCGGCGCCTGGGGCCGGCCGCCCGGGTCGAGCGGAAACCGGCACGCTGGGTGGACCGGACGAGTGAGCCCGCGCGCCTTGGCCCCGAGACCCGCCGCCGGCAACCGACGACCCACGGTTCCCGATGTGCGCGCACCGGGCGACGGAACGCCACTGGCACACGCGTTGGGATGCTTCACCCGCGCCACGCTCCCGCGCGCAGATCGTCCGCGAACGGGTCCACCTCCCGTCTGATCACCGTCGGCGGCGCCGGCTCCCTGCGTGCCCCCGACGGCAAGCGGTTTGTGAATGACCTCAGCCGCGCGGCGGACAGCACTCCCGGCGACCGCACCGGCGTCTGCGGGACCGCCCTGGACGACCTCGTCACGGACGAGAACGGCGACAGCACCTCTCCGTCGAGGACTACGCCGTCGCCCTCCTCGAACCCGCAGGCTCGGCTGCCGGCTGCCGGCTGCCGCGGTGCGATCGCTGTTGGACCGAGGCGGCGCGTTCGGCGCGGTTCTTCATACCCGGAGGCGGCGGCCAAAGAGGAGCGTTGCCGCGTCGTTCCCGGTCCTGGACGAGCGTTCGCGATGGTGTGGGCGTGCCCGGTCAGGAGCGCCAGACCACGGCGTGGTGCGAGCCCGCCAGGTAGGTGGCCAGGGGCGTTCTGATCGACACGCCCGCCAGGGTCCCGCTGTTGTTCACCAGAGTGGCCGCGCTGTAGGGGTCCCCGGGTGCGGTGCCCAGCATGGTGGGCGTCCCGTCGGCGGCCCAGCGTACCGCCAGCCTGTTCTCCCGGGCGGGGTTGCCACTCCAGAGGTCGCCCGCGACGAGTCCCGCGTCGTTGATGTCGGCGGGGGAGCCGGCGGAGGCCGGGTACTCGGCGGGGACCGCCAGCACGGTGACGGCCCCGCCCGGATTCCAGCGTTCCGCCGTGCGGGCGCCGGTGTCCTGGTCGTAGTGCGTGACCGTCACGGAGCCCCGGGCGTTCAGGGCCGTGGCGGTGGCGTAGGGACCCAGGTCCCGCAGGACGCCGCCCGGATTCCAGCGCACGGCGTGGGACTGCATGTCGCCCGCGGGGTACGCCCTGCGGCTGTCGCCGATGACCACGCCCGCGTCGTTGATACCGGTGGCGTCACTGGCGTCGTGATCGGGCCAGCGCTTGCGGGCCGCGGCCCCGAGGTCGGCCGGTACCCCCGACGCGCTCCACTGCACGGCGTGCCGGGCGGTCAACCCGCCGTTCCAGGAGTACCCGACGACGATGCCGGCGCGGTTCAGGGCCACGGGCACGCTGTAGGCGTCGCCGGACAGCGGGGGCAGCTTCACGATGCCGCCGTCGGGCCCCCAGACGACGCCGAGACCCTCGTCGCTGCCACCCTCGCCGCTCCAGGAGACCCCGATGACCGCGTCCGCGTCGTTCAGGGCGACGGCCCGGCTGTGGGCGTCGCCGGGAAGGGGCGCCAAGGGCGTGACGACCCCGTCCGGGCTCCAGCGGACGGCGTGGCCGTGCCGGGCCGCGGAGGCGGTCGCCTCGGGCCACGAGTAACCCGCCGCGCTGCCGGACGCGTTGACGCCGACGGCTCTGCCGTACACGTCGCCTGGGGCGGGTGGCAGAGCGGTGATGCCGCCGTCCGCACCCCAGCGCACCGCGTGATCCCTGAAGGAGGCCCGGTAGACGCCGTCCGCGGGGCTGGAGTAGCCGACGATCACCCCCTCTTCGTTCAGCCCCGTCGGGTCGCTGTACCAGTCGCCCGGCAGGAACGGGAGCTGGGTGAGGGTGGGAACGTTCGTTGCGGCGGGGGCCGGGGAGGCGCCCGCCACGACACAGACGGCGGCCAGGGCGGCGGCGGTGAGGCCCGCGCGCAACCGCCCCGGACGCAGGTGAGTGCTCCGCCCCGGACGTACACGCGGGTCCGGTAACGCGGGTGACGAGGGGGTCCGGCTCGCAGTGTGCGCGGTCATGGCTTCTCCGTGAGGTGGACGGCCGCGGGCGACGGTACGGGGCAGAGCGTAGTGCCCGCCACCTTGGTATGGACATGCCGGAAACATGAACACCTTCGGGTACTCCAGCTACTCCAGCGCGACTTCGTGCTCTATCCCCTCGAGTGGTCGCCGAGCCGGCGCCGGCAGTGCCTGCCGCGGGCGGTGACTCGATGGTGCCTGCGCCAGCATGGCCAGCACGGCAGCCTGCGAGGGCACATGCTGGTGGGTTAGCACCATGCCGTCACGCTCGGCTCGGCCGCCGGCGCGCCCAGCTCGGTCACTTCGCCCCAGTCCTGGCCCGCACCGTCGTACTGCTGCCCGGCCCGGCCTCCGCCGTCCCGTGCGACGACGCGGTCGCGTGGGGGAGGTGCCGCTCGCGGCGGGGACCGCCGTCCCGTGCGGCGGTTCCGCCCGTCCAAGGGCCACCGTTCGGTCCGCCCCGCCCTGTTCAGCTCGGCCACCGCCGGGCCCGCCGCCCCGCGCCGACGGCCGCGCTGTGCCAGTCCCGCGCGGCGGCCGCGGTCGGCGCCTCGTCAGCTGGGTCGGCCGGTCTCCGGCCGTGGCTCGCCGGAAGCTCTCTTCTGGACACTCCCAGGGGGAGGAATTGCTGGTCGCCGTCCACCGGACGTCCGCCAGTCATCACCTGCCCTGGTCCGCCATGGCGCGGGACCCCCCCGCCTGCGCTCGTGCCGACCCCGCCTCTGTCGACCCACCGGGCCTCGTACTGGCCTGGTTCCGCGCGGTTCGCCGTCTCTGAGTGTGAGACCGCCGCCTCGTGCGGCCTCCGCCCGGCCGCCGGGACCGCGCGCATCCGGTCGCCGAGCCCGGCCGCGGCCGTGCGATGCCAACTGCACGCGTCCGCGTACTGTCTGACGCCGAGGTCACGATGTGACTGTTGGCCCGCCCGGCCGTGAACTGGTCCGACGAGTACGCCCTCACCACCGGCATCGACACAGCCGGCTGGTGAGCCGCCGCTGAGCACTCCCTCAGAAGGAGCTGCCCTGGTACGAGGAGCAGTTGGCCGCAGCGGCCGAGAGGGTCAACGAACGCAACGCCGCTGCGGGAGAGCCGAGACGGGGGCGCGGCCGGCCAGTCCCCGGACCCCGAGCGCCGCGCCGCCACGACGCGGTCCTCACCGAACTGCCCGCACTATTGCGCCTGTTCGACGACGCCGATACGTGCATCCCGACCCGGATCGCCTACCTCCCGCCGATTCCCTGAAGCGACCCACACCACGCTTCCGCTGCTCCTCGCCCGCACCGCGCGCGACACGGTACAGCGCAAACGGCCGCCGCCTGCCGTGCGCGGTCATGAACACGCACGCCGTATGCTGCGACCGTCCGGCGAGCCACCCACTGAAGGGAAACCGTCCCACCGTGTTCCGAGAGACCCCCGTCTACGACCGCCTTGTCGCCGAACGCGGCGACATCCCCGTTCAGGTCCGTGGTGAAGCCGACCGGATACGCCGCGACCTGGCACAGGTACTGCCCTGGGCGGCCACCTCCCATCCGAGCGCACCGCAGAACGTCTTCGAGCCCAAACACCTTCCCACCGCCCTGCCGGGACGGTGACAGCAGCGGCCGAAGACAGCACCCGGGTGGCTACGAGGAGACAGCCGGGCTCGTAACGTCGGCGAGGGGCATGCTTGATCGCCGTGCCCCGTCCGACTGAGTCTTCCGGTCATCGACTGCCCGCTCGGCCGATGTACCCGCGTTCCGCCACCCCGCCCAGTCAGTCCCCGTACCGCCCGGCGCCGTGCAGCGCGCCGACCACGAGTGCGCGTCGTCTGTCGGGCCGTGCCCTGGGCCCGCCCTCACGGTCCTCCTCGCCGCGCGCTCTGCAGTTCCGCGTGCCTCGTGTGCCTGAACGACCCCGTTCGCGGCGCGCCTGCGCGCTGTTACGGCGTTGCAGTCCGCTCGGCGCCGTTCCGGACACCCGGGGGAAGGCGCTCGCCGCCCGCACGCTGCGTCGCCGCGCGGCTGCCTAGCTCGGCCGCCGCGCCGCGCGCCCAACCTTCAGACGGCTCAGTACGCGTGGCGTCGTGTTCGATCCGGGAGAGGTCGCCGAGGATCGGCCCGGCTTGGTGGAGGTACTGCGCATCGCCGGTTTCGCCGGCCTTCGCGATCAGTGCCGCCGTGTGCGTCCACGGGCCGGCCGCCCCGGTGTACGGGGTGTGACCGGTGCGCAGGTGGCGGCTGTCGAGCACCTCGGTGCACTCGGCGAGGAAGTCGCGGTAGAGGTTGCGGAACAGGGCGCCTGCGGTGCCGGCGGCCGTACATGGCAACGATGTGGCCGCCGGAGTGGACCTCGGGTCCCGCGGCAGCAGCCGCTCCCCGTCAGCCCGAGACCTGCTTCCCGCGCCTGCTGGGATGGTCCCGCCCGTTCCCCGGCACGCCTGATACGGCCGCCGCTCCCCGCGCCTGCGGGACTGGTCCCTGGCCGGTGAATGTGCGGATGTGGTGCGGTCGGAGGAGTGCCGTCACTGTTCGGCGCTGTCCCGGGCGGACGTCGACGGCCATCTTCATGCTGCCTGTGGTCGGCTCTGCGCGGCCCTCCTGCGTCGTGCTGCGGAAAGCGGCATCAAGGAGACTGAAGCCCGGGAATGGGCCGAGCCGCTGATCTCCATCCTTTATGGTCCGGCCGGTGGTGGGGCCGTAGGCGATCGGGGGTAGGCTGCGGCGGTGCACACGCTCGAGCTCTTGTTGGACGAGGCGGCAGAGCTGGCGGTTCGGGAGGCGTGGCGGCGGTTGGCGCAGGCGGGGTTGCCGAGTCTGGCGCAGCACCGTTCACCGACCAACAGTCCGCACCTCACTTTGGCCGCGTGCCCGGAGCTGACCGCCCCGATCCGCTGGGAGCTTGCCGGGGTGGCCGCCGGCCTGCCGCTGTCGGTGCGCTTCATCGGTGTCATCCGTTTCGAGCGGCCCGTTTCGGGGCTGGACCTCGATGCGGCGTTGGCCGGTTTGCACCGTCGGGTGTGGGAGGCGGTGGCCTCGGACAGTCCGTCCGGGACCCTCAGCCCTTTTCATGAACCTGGGCGTTGGAGCCCGCACGTCACCCTCGGTCGATCCCGGCGGGCCGGTGCCTTCGCAGGCCGGCGGGTGTTCGAACTGCTGCCGGCGCCCCCGCTGTCCGTCCGGCTCGTCGCTCTGCGCAGCTATGACACCGAGACCGGCGCCCTGGAGATGCTGGAGCCTCGCCGCTGAACAGCTCATCGCTCCTCCGGGGGCTAATTCGAGCCCGACGATGACCGGAGCCGGACCGACGCCGGCCGGGACGGGCCCCACCCGGGCGGGGTTGCCGGAGGCTGGTGGTGCGTGGCCCGGCGTCGTATCCGACCGCAGACCGGGCGTGGCATCGGACCGCTTCTGCAATCCCGGAGGTTCTGGAGCACTGCCTCTTGTATCGTCCCGAGTATGAAGAACCGGAATCTTCGGATACTTGTGCTCAAGTTACTTGTAGTTTCCGTTTTCCTGCTTGATGTCGGTGGATTGCTTATCGGCTGGGATATGACGCATCCTGCCCCCCTGAAATTCGCCGAATTTGACTATGGATCGGGTGAACCCGCCGCGGTTGCTTCTGTGGTCGGCGTTATTAGCGCAATCGCGGGATTGATCACTGCTTTAGCAAGTTTGATCACGGCTCTAGTGGCGTGGCGTACGATTCGTGGCTCGGTCGGAGGGCGGTCTCCGACGGACAGTGATAGGCGCACCTCGCGGAGTGATGACTCCGAATGACCCCCCGGCCAGCCATGCTGCCTGTCCCCCCAGCTCCGGGCCCGGGGCGCGGGGTTGCCTTCGGCCCGCCAGACTAGTTAGCCGTGCCGCTGGAAAACGGTGGTATTTCGTGACCTGCGCGGCTGTCATGGGTCGTTATATTCCCGGCTGGCTTACTGTGATGAAGAGGGAGTATCACGGCTTGGAGGAGCGGTCTTCCTCCCCGGCCTGCTCACGACAGTCATTCCTGCGCCGGGGCTGGGTCGATTGTCGGTGGGCACTGCACGCACGGCCTGTCGAGCTGTGCTCCGTGGACTGGGCCTCCGGCGCGGCAAGGCGCCGGGTGTATAGCCGGCCGGTCAGGTCGTCGTTTCGGTAGCCAGAGGGTGTGCGTCGACTGCAAGTGGGTCGAAGGCTTTGTCGCCCTGCCCGGTCAGCTGTCGTTCGTACACCCCCGACGCCCTCGGCCACTGCCTTACCGCCGACCGCGTCGGAGAAACAGTGCGGTACGCCATCGGCTGAGCCGTCCCGTGCTTCGGGAGCCCGGCCGAGGATCTGACGGCAGTACGCCGGCCTCCGGCACGAGAGGCCGGAGGCCGGCGCTGCGTTGCTGCCTCCTCGTTGCCCGGCGTCCTCGTCTCCAGCCGGGGCTGGGGGATGGCCGGGTGCGGTGGCAATCCGGTCAGCGGACTTCCGTGAGCCTGCCCGTGGCCACGTCGAAGACGAAGCCGCGGACGCGGTCCTTGTGGAGGAGGAACGGGTCGGCCTTGATGCGTGCGATGGACTGCCGTACGTCCTCCTCCAGGTCGGGGAACGCCTCCGCCGCCCAGGGCGGACGGAGCCCGGTGTCCTTCTGGACCGCGTCCTTGAATGCGTCGTCGGTGAAGGTCAGCATGCCGCAGTCGGTGTGGTGGATGAGGATGATCTCCTCGGTGCCGAGAAGGCGTTGGCTGATGGCGAGCGAGCGAATCTCGTCCTGGGTCACCACCCCGCCGGCATTGCGGATGACGTGCGCCTCGCCGTCGTTCAGGCCGAGGATCGCGTAGACGTTCAGCCGAGCGTCCATGCAGGCCACAACGGCCAGTTGGCGGGAGGGCGGCAGCGGGAGCGGACCGGAGAAGGTCGCGGCGTAGCGGGCGTTGTTGGCGAGCAGTTCGTCGGTGACGGACATGACGGACCTCGGTTCTCTCGTACGGGGAAAAGCACGGACGGGGTGATGGCGTCGAGCGGGATCACGAGCCCCGGCGACAGAGACCGTCGAAGAGATACACACGACGCGAGGGCCAGAAGCCCGTCAGCGTCGCGACCAAGGTCGGCATCACACCAGTGAACTCCTCAACGCCGGGCCAGGCAAGAGAATGCGTGTTCGGCGCCGGGGCCGCGACGGCCGTCGGACCGTCGAAGGATCCGAGAGATCGACCCTGTGGCGGCGAACCTGTCCGTACGGCCACCCGGCCCGGCGGAGAACTGGTCGGTGACCTGCTCCGACGCCAGTGCGGCGGCCGGCGCGAGGGGTGACATGCCGCCCTCTGCGGCGATGTCCTGGCCGAGGCTGGACAAGCCTCCTGCGCGATGTGTGCCGTGCCCATGGAACTCAGCGCGGGGTGCAGGGCGTAGTCGATGGCGACGCTGGCGCCGGGCAGCGCCCTGGGTGGCAGGGCGCGCGCCTCCAGCGCAGTCACCTCGTGCCGCTGCCGCTGAAGCCGGTCGCCCAGGTGACGAGACAGCTGGGTGGTGCGGGCGGTGGGGGAGGGGGATTCCGGGCACGGACGGGACGGCAGCCATGGAAACCTTCCGGGGGGCGGGATTCAGACGTGCGAACGGGTCGGCGAGCACCGGGTAGCCGAAGGGCAGTGGTCGGCGCTCGACCTGGTCGGCCGGGAGGTGAAGCCGCCGTCCGTGTCCTGCTGGGTGAGCGGGTGGACCGTCGCCCGGCTTACGGACAGTGGGTCGCCGCGCCGTACCGGGAGGGGGACGGCCTGGGCGGTGGACAGCATGTCGCTGGGGAGCCGGCCCCCGATGGCCGTGAGGGCGATCTGCGGAAGCAGGCCGAGCGCGTCTCCGGCCACGGTGAGCACGCCGCCGTGCCGCCCCAGAGCGAGCGCCCGATGACGAACAGCGCGCTCGGGCCGGGGATCGCGACGATGGCGAACGCGGTCACGGTGAACGCCGGCACGTTGTGCAGCACGGCCACCGATGTAGCGGCCACGTCCACCCGCGCCCCCTCTCCGCCACCGCTGGGCCTGCTGCCCGAACCCAGCGATGGCACCGAACGGGAGGCAACCGTCAAACCCTGACCGGCCGTCCGCAGCCTCTCGGCGGGGGCGGCGGCCCGAGGTGCCCTACTTCCTCCTGCGGAGGACCTGTACGATCCCGAAGACGACGAAGCCGAGGATGGCGATCACGCCCGCCAGCCAGGTCGGGGCACCCCCGAATCCCTTGTAGGCCAGTACCGTCGCGCCCACCGACGCCTGCAACAACCCGAGCTCCTTCCCTCCCACCCTTCCCCTCCTCATGGCTCGTCCGGCCGGAATCATTCCCGTGTCGGGCAGGCAGGGCAGGAAAGGGTCACGTGTCCAGGCGAGCACCCGGGTGATGGTCCGCACGACGCCGTCGGCGTTCGCCACTCCCACTCGGCCACGTCGCCGCCGCAGGCTCGCACGTAGGCCGGCACGGGGCGGCGAGCCGTTCGCGAGAGCGACGGCGGAACCCGCGTCCAAAATCTCGTGCGACAGATGCCGGGCGCCCTCGTGGCCCGGTTCGGCCCAGTCGGCGGTCACGACCGGCGGCAGCAGACCGGGATATCGAGCCGTATGGCGCACCACCTCGTGACGGTTCCGCCCGTCGCGGTGGCAGAGGGTGGGGTGGCCCTGTCCGTTGTGCTCGGGCACAGGGTGAACGGCGCTGTGAGGACGTCCCGGGCGAATGGACCCAACAGGACGGCCCGCCGGTACCGGTATGGGCGGGTGAGGAGTTTCTGGCCATCGGCCTCCAGGAGGTCGAAGACCATCAGGTAGGCGGGCGTCTCGGTAGCGGCCTGCGCGGCGCCGCGGCCCCGGCGCAGCGCACGCTGTTGCAGCACGCGAAGTCGAGCCGCCCCTGCACGGGTGCGACCAGCTCGTTGTCCAGGACGACGTCGAGCCCGGTGGCCACCACCGCGAGGTCCGGGGACGCCGGCGTCAGGTCCGCACCCTGACCTGACTGGACCATCACCCTGGCGGGCCGGGCGAAGAACGGGGAGCGGAAACCGCGGGCCTCGGGTTCCATGATCATCCCTCCGGGCAGCGCCCCGCCCGGCGGCAGCACGCGCCGCGCCTCGGCAAGCCGCGCACGCGGCGGATGCGATGAACTGGGAGAACCTCGACTGGCCGGTGGCCCACGCCGCGGCGATCACCTGGCAGGCACTGAAGGCCGGCGAACCGCTGACCGTCCTGTCACTGGAACCCGGCCTGTACGCGGGCACCGGCGTCACCCCCGCTGAACCCGACCTGGTACTGCTGCACCCATTTCCCGGCACTGCCCGCAGTTCGCGGAAGGGAGTCCCGTCCGCCGGCCTTGCTCGGTGCATCGGTATCTGTTGAGGGAGTCGCATGGGTTTCCGGCCCATCGAGCGTGGCGCTCAGGCGTTCCAGCAGTTCGTTGTCGTGCCGGCCGGCCTGTTGCAGACGCCACCGACCGGTGGGGTTCGGGTTCGGTGGCCTGCAGTTGGCGGTGAGGGCGTTTCAGGTTTCGGGATGGGCCAGGCGGCCGAGCAGGGCTACCGCGTCGTCCAGGGGCACCGGTTGGAAGAAGCGCGCGTCGGCGCTCTCGACAGCGGCAATCGCGCGTGGGGCCAGGTCGGCGCCGGTGTCGGTGACGCGCAGTCTTTTGGCGCGGGTGTCGGCCGGGTCGACTTCACGCTCGATGAGTCCTTTGTGTTCCAGGGTGCGTAGTACCTGGGAGGTCATTTTGACGTCGGTGCCGGCTTGGCGGGCGAGGGCCAGCTGGTTGGGATGCTCGCCCTGGGTGTTGAGCCACCAGGTGCAGGAGAGCAGCACGAACTGCACGTGGGTGAGATCGAGCGGGGCCAGAGCTGAGGCGATGTCGCGCTGCCAGCGCAGGGTGGCGTGCCACAGCAGGAATCCAGGGCTGTCGCCGGGGTGGAGAGGCATCAGCGAAGCGCCAGCTCGGCCAGCGAGGCCATTGTCTCGGGCCAGTCGGCGGTGATGCCCGGGCCGATCTGCGGGCCGGCCTCGGCGGCGCCGGTGCCGGTGATCTCCATCCGGTACACCACGCGGATCCGGTCCTGGTCGATCCGGTCGATCCGGTGGACGGTGCGCAGCAGCAGGCCGTTGAAGCGCGCCTCGTCGACGAACAGTTCGTCTTCGACCGTCTCGGCGATGCGCAGCAGTACCGGGTCGTCCCCGGGCGGCGTCATCGTGATCTGCGTGCCCGTCGCGAACGGGCCATTCATCTCGATCTTCTCGATCTCGGCGTTCCAGGTGCCCCAGTTCTCAACGTCGGCCCAGAGCCGCCAGATCGCCTCGGGGGTGGCGCTGCTCTCGATGCTGTGCTCGTACTCCCACATGAGTGGTCTCCTCGACTGGATGATCTGTTCGAAGATTATCTATGCAGAGACTATTTGTCCAATGGTGCACGGGCCCATCCCGCGGCGCCGCGATCGCCCACCCGGACCCACTGCCCGCGCTCGCGCACTGAGGGGGCCTACCCCACGCATGCAGGATCCGCCTCATTGCCCGGGCGGTCCCCCCAGCCCTCCGGCACGGCACCCACTGCTGCGGCACTGCTGCGGCAACCGCCGAAGGATTTGGAGAGTTGACCACTTTAGCGTCGGCATTTCCCGTCCCGGACACGGTCGGTAATGCTCTGCATCTACTGCCGCATGGCGAGTACATCAGCCCGAGCCGCGGCACATAGCAGCACGGAAGTCGGCTGGCCGGCAGTGTTTCGGGAGAGTCTCGCGGCCCAACTGGCTCACGCACGCGGCGGTCCGCCGCTGCCGAGGAAAGGGTTCGACTATATGCCCGAGAACGCGACAGCGCCTTTCAGTGAACTGGCATCGAAGCACGCCACCAAGAACAATGAGCAGGGGCAGGGTCGCGTCAGCTCCGAAATCGATTCCTCTCAACGGAAGTTGGCCGGGCTGCAGCGGGACCACGCTGTGCTGGTGACCACGCGGGAGGCGCTCGGCGTCACGCTCCAGGGCCCGGCCCTGCGGCGCCCGCCACCGCAGCTGTGCCGGCCCCCGGAAGAACGCTGCTCGCTCCGGCGCATCGGGAGCCGCCGCTGCGAGGTCAACCGCCTCTCGGTCTGCCGCGTCCGGGCTGGGCCAAGCCAAGCAGGGTCGGCGGAAGAAGTCGGCCGGCACCAGCCCGGTAAAGGCAAACGCCGAATCGCAGGCGGAGGCACGGTCGAAGACCAAGGCGAAGACGGCCACGCAAGCGAAGTCCGAGACTGCGGCGGGAAAGAGGAAGGCCGAAAAGCAGCCCACCCTGGTGGACCTGGTGCGCGAACATCTCACCGGGACGAACGAACCGCGCTCGGCCGTGGAGATCGCCGCCGCCCTCGGCGAGACTCACCCACAGCGCGGCGTCAAGACGACCATCGTGCGCAACACCCTCGAGGATCTGGTTGCCAAGGGCCACGCGGAGCGCTCCAAGCAGGGCACGGCTATCCTCTACACGGCCGCAGGCAAGGCCCAGGAGAAGTCCTCTGGACAGGCTCCGGAGGTGTCTTCCGCGGTGACCGGACAGGAGTCCGAGGTCATCGCGGCCGCCACTCAGGCCCGGTGAATCGGTGTGGCCGGGTTGCCGCGCACGCGGCGCCCGGCCACACCGTCCGCTCCCGCCGCCTCCACGGCCCGGATGGCTCAAGCGGACCTCGCCCCGGCCCCGGGACGTGCCGTGCGGTTTGCGGCCGGCGTGTCAGGGTCCGGCGCTTCATCGGTACACATCGGCCTGGAGAGCGAAGACTTCGCTGTACGTGCCGCCGGCGGCCATGAGTTCCTCGTGGCTGCCGGCCTCGCGGATCCGGCCCCCGTCCAGGACCACGATGACGTCGGCGATCCGGACCGTGGAGAAGCGGTGCGAGATGAAGACGGTGACGGCGCCGAGTTCCCGGCGGCTGCGGCGGGCGTCGCTGCCGAACCGTTCGAAGAGGGCGTGCTCGGCGGCGGCGTCGAGCGCCGAAGCAGGTTCGTCCAGGATGTGGAGCAGCGGGCGCTCCCGCATGAGCGTGCGGGCCAGCCCGAGGGTCTGCCACTGGCCGCCGGACAGTTCCGCCCCGTCGCCGTAGCTGCGGCCCAGCAGTCCGTTCAGCCCGCCGGGGACACGGGCGAGAACCTTGTCCGCGTGGGCGCGTGCCAGCGCACCGCGGACCGCCTCGTCGTCGCCGATGGCGTCGACGGCGCCGATGCCCACGTTCTCCCGCAGCAGCAGCTCCAGCCGGGCGAAGTCCTGGAAGAGGGGGGCGACACGTGCCGTCCAGGCGCCTGGTTCCACATCCCGCAGGTCAGTGCCGTCGACCAGGATCCGGCCCTCGGTGGGCTGGTACATGCCACACAACAGTTTCACCAGGGTGCTCTTGCCCGCGCCGTTCTCGCCGACGAGCGCGACCGTGGAGCCGGCGGCCAGCGTGAGGTCGAGGCCGCGCAGGATGTACCGGTCGCTGCCGGGGTAGCGGAAGCCGACGTTCTCCAGCCGGATCTCCCCGCTCATCCGCTGCGGAACGGCGGCGGTGCCGTCCGCGTGCCGGTGACCCGCTGCCCTCTCCTTCAGTTCCGCCAGCCGTTCGAAAGTGCGCCCGCCGTCCTGCACCATGACGAACAGGCCGAGCGCGGTGGCCACTTGAGTGCTGACCTGCACGGCGAGGGTGATGAGGAGAACGAGGTCGCCGACGGTGGAGCGGCCCGCGAGGGCCTGGTCCACCACCAGGAGGATGGCGGCGCCGTACGCGAGGGCGAACAGCAGCTGGCCCGCGGCGCGCAGCAGCGCCGCGCGGGCGTGGGCGCGCATGAGGACGTCGGTGGCGGCGTCCCAGTCCTGCTCATGGCGGCGCAGCAGAGTACGTTCGGCGCGGTAGAGCCGCAGCTCCTTCACCGAGTTCGCCCAGGTGGCCAGGGTGAGCAGGTGGCGGCTGTGGCGGACGGGCGTTGCGGACGCCTCCTTCGCCCGGTCCACCAGGGCCTGGGCGCGGCGGCCGATGAGGATGGGCGGGACGGCCGCCACCGGCAGCAGAATCAGCCAGGGATTGAGCAGCGCGAGGATGACGGCTGTCACCGCGGACTGCACGGCAAGGCCTCCGAGTTGGAGTACGGCTTCGAGGAGTTGCCGGGTACGGTGCAGATCCTGGCGGACCAGGGCCAGGAGGTCGGCGAACCGCGGGCTGTCGAAGTGTTCGAGTCCTGGAGTGCCGTTGGCGACGCCTAGGGTCTCCTCCTGGAGCGCCGCCTCGCCCATCTCGCCCAGTTCGAAGTAGAGCAGGTGCGCGAAGTGACCCAGCATCAGCTCGAAGACGAGGGCCGTCGCCGTGGCGAGCGCGTAGCCGGCCACGGTGCCGGGGGTGCCGGAGAGGGCCGCGTCGGTAACGCCCTTGAGGAGCAGGGCGACGGCCGGGGTGGCGAGGTAGCCGAGCAGCAGTAGCGTCACCGCGCCGGCGAACTTCGCGCGGCTGGTGCGGAATGCCATCACGAGCAGGGGCCGTACGGCCGTCCACACGGTGTTCACTGCCCGGCCTCCTGGTGCTCGGTGGTCTGCGCGGTCTCGTCATGCCGGTATGTGGGGCCGGCCGCGGGCTCCGGGACCTCGGCGGCCCGTGGTCCCGGGGGAGCGCCGGACCCCAGGGCCAACGCGCGCCGGGCCCGTCCGTGGCGGACACAGCACGAGAGCCGGGAGCCCGCCCTCACCGCGCGTCCTCGACCGGCATCGGGCGTCGGGCCGCTGATCCCGTACCACCCCCGGAGCCGTCGAAGCGCTGGGCCTGGAGCCGGAACAGTTCGGCGTACCGCCCGCCTCCGGCGATCAGTTCCGCGTGGGTGCCGCGCTCGACGACCCGGCCGTGTTCGAGGACGACGATGTGGTCGGCGCGGCGGACCGTGGAGAAGCGGTGCGAGATGATGACGCTGGTCAGCCCCTCGGTCATCTTCAGGAAGCGGTCGAAGAACCGCACCTCGGCCCGCACGTCGAGCTGTGCCGTCGGCTCGTCCAGGACGAGGATCTCCGCGCCCGTTTCGGCGGCGAAGAACGCGCGGGCAAGGGCGACACGCTGCCACTGTCCGCCGGAGAGGTCCTGGCCGCCCTCGTACTGGCTGGACAGGACGGTACGAAGGCCCTCGGGGAGCGCGTCCACGACCTCTGCGGCGTCCGCGCGTTCGATCGCCCGGGTGAGCGCGGCGCGCGTGGCGGGAGTGTCCGGGGCGCCCATGCGGACGTTGTCCTCCAGGGACATCTCGTACCGGATGTAGTCCTGGAAGATCACGGCGAAGCGGCGCTGCCACGCCCGCGGGTCCAAGGCGGTCACGTTGTGGCCGTCGGCGGTCACCCTTCCGCTGCCGGGGTCGTGGAGCCGGGTGAGCAGCTTGACCAGAGTGGTTTTGCCCGCGCCGTTGAGTCCGACGATCGCGGTGGCCTTGCCCGCCTCGATCTCCAGATCAAGGTGGTCGAGCACGGCGGGCGCGTCCGGAGCGTAGGCGAAAGTCACGTCCTCGAAGCGGATTCCCCGTGTCAGCCGGCCCGGCCCGCCGGGCGCCGCTCGCGGGGAGGAGGCTCCCGTACGGGCGTCCGTCGCCGGGGCGGTGTCGGTAACGCGCTCCAGTTCCAGGAGCGCGTCGAAGGACTGCATGCCGTACTGGGTGGCGACGTCGCTCTCGGGGAAATAGACGCCGAAGCGCAGCGGGATGAGCACGGCCTGCACCGCGATGGCCAGCTCCAGCAGGGACAGCTCGCCGTCGCCGGCGGCCCGGCCCAACTCCAGCAGCGTCAGGGAACCGCCGATCAGGCCGACCACGGCCAGCCGGACGAACGGCGCGAACAGCAGCCGCCGGCGCCCGGCCCACAGCGGCTTCAGCAGGGCGTCGGTCTCCTCACGGTGGCGGGCGCGGTACCACTCGAAAAGCCCGAACATCCGCATCTCCTTGGCGATGCCCGCGCCCGAGCCGGTCCTGCGGATGTACATCAGCCGACGACGTTCGGTCGTCAGCCCGCCCCACAGGGCGGCGAACCGGCCCAGGGAGCCGCGCTGCCCGAAGCGGACGACGAGCGCGGTCACGGCGACCAGCAGCCCGGTCCAGGGGGAGAGGACCACGCCCACGAGCAGGCAGGCGCCGACGAGTTGGGTGTAGCGGGATACCAAAGCCAGCAGTCCGGCGGCGGCCTGGCCGGGGCCGGCCATGTGGCCCTCGAAGGGAGTGCGGGCGTCGTTGAGCAGGTCCAGGGTGCCCTGCCGCTCCAGCACGTCGACCGGTATGTCCGTGAGCGAGACACGCATCAGGCGCCGCACACAGTACCCGTCCACCCGGCGGGTGACGATCTCCCCGGTGAACACCCGGAACGGCGCGACGAGTTGCTGTGCGACGAAAGAGCCGACGGAAACGAGGAGCGCGAGGGCGACCGTGCCCCAGCCGCCGCCGTCCACGGCTCGCGGCAGCCGGTGGAGCAGGGCGCTCATCGCGACGACGAAGGCGAGCGGCAGCAGCCCCAGGAGGATGTTCACCAGCACGGATGCCACAAGGGGTCCGGTGCCGGCCTGCGGCAGCAACCGCAGGATGCCGAACCAGCGCTCCGCGCGTGCGCGCAGGGAGGTCGCGGGCGCGGTGAGGGTCGGAACGGTCATGTTTCCCCCAGCTTCGATGGGCTCGGCAGCGGGTGACGGCAAGCCCTGGGCGGGCGCACCGGAGACCCGGGCCGCCGCGCGCGTACGGGCCGAAGCGAAGACGGCCCGGGGGACCGGTGGCCTCTTGTTCCGGGGGCGAGGGAAACGCGTCCTTGCCGATGGAACAGCATCCTCACGAGCCCTGGAAAGACACGCCAAGGCGTTTTCGACGCGCATCACCATATCGTGTCCGACGGCACGACCACGATGTTCAACCGGTGTGAATTAGCGCTCCTGGACGCCTTTTTCGGGACGTTGTTATGTTCGGGCGCACCCGCCGCTTGACCGTCCGGGACACCTGTCCGAGGGCGGAGCGAGGAAACGATGAATCACCCTTTCGACGTTTACGCGACGGCCACGACCGCGCGCCCGGGCGAGGCGCACAGTGCCACCACGCTCGAAGAAGTGGCCAAGAACGCGGAGAAGTCCGGGTTCACCGGACTGCTGTCCTTCTACAACAACCGGGACCTCAACCCCTGGCAGATCGCCTCGGCCGTACTGGAACGCACCAGCCGGCTGGTGCCGCTGGTCGCCGTCCAGCCGTACGCGGCACCGCCGTTCACGGTCGCGCAGATGATCCGCTCCCTGACGGCGCTGTACGGCCGCCGGGTCGACCTGAACCTGATCACCGGTGCCTCCGCGGCGGAGCTGGCCCAGGCCGGCGATCCGCTGGGACACGACGAGCGGTACGAGCGGGCGGAGGAGTTCATCACCGTGGTTCGGGCACTGCTGCGCTCGGCCGGGCCGCTGCACCACGAGGGCAGGTACTACCAGTACGCGGGTCTGCCCTGCCCCGCGCCGATCGACCCGTCGCTGATGCCCCGCGTCTTCGTGGCCGGCTCGTCCGGGCAGGCACTGGCCGCGGCCCGCGCCGTGGCCGACGTCGCGGTCACCCACCCCGAGCCCGTCGACCGGTTCGCCCGGGACTACGCCGCAGGGCTCGCGGGCGGGCCCCGCCTCGCCGTCCGGGTCGAACTGATCGCCCGCCCGACCGCCGACGAGGCGTGGGCGGCGGCCCGCGAGCGGTACGTCACCAACCGGGCGGCGCACATGAGGACCGTGCTGCGCCGTGACTCCGAGTCCGACTGGAGTCGCAGACTGGCGCACCTGGCCACCGACGGGGACGTGTACGACGGCGTGTACTGGACCGGCGGCTACCGCAGCGGAAAGGGCTACGCACCCCAGTTGGTCGGGGACTACGCGTCCGTGGCCCGCTATCTGTCCCGCTATCTCGACGCGGGGGCGACCACGGTACTTCTCGGCAATATCTTGGAGGAACAGGAATTCGCGCACGCCGAGGCCACGTTCGCGGCTCTGCCCCGATGACACACCTGCGGGGTACCAGCGCGTCGGCGTTCAACAGCCCATTCCGAGCAGTTGAACGCCTTATCCCGGACGGAAGTTGAACAGCAGGTCTCTTGCTATCTTCCAGCGAGGCTCTTTCCCCGATCTTGTGGACAACCCCCGAAACACACCCGTGGGAGGTGACATGTCCTATGCCTCCGAGCCGTTCCCGGCGACCGGCCCCGCATTCGTCCACGATCTGCTGGACGCGGCCGCGCACCGGCGACCCGATGCGCCCGCCGTCGCGGACACCGCCGGGCAGTGGACCTACGCGGAGTTGCGCGAGACCAGCCTGCGGGCCGCTGCCTGGCTGCGCGACCGGGGGATCCGCCGGGGTGACCGCGTCCTCACCCAGCTGCCCAACCGCAAGGAGCTGGTGACGCTGCTGTACGGGGCGTCCCGTCTCGGTGCCGTACTCGTGCCGGTCAGCCCGCAGATGAAGCCGTTCCACCTCACCACCGTCCTGCGAGACGCCGACCCGTCGCTGGTGCTCGGTGACGCCCGTACGGTCGGAGCGCTCCGGGAGGCGACGCACGCGCCGGTCCTCGAACTCGACGAGGCAGGAGAGGAGATCCGGGCGACCGAGCCGGCCGGTGTCCGTCCCGCGTCAGCCACCGGACACGACGCGGCCCTGCTCATCTACACCTCCGGCAGCACCGCGGCGCCCAAGGCCGTCGTCTGCCCGCACCGCCAGATCGTCTTCGCCGTACGGGCGATCGACCAGGTGCTGCGATACCGCCCGGACGACGTGGTGTTCGTGCGTCTCCCGATGTCCTTCGACTACGGCCTCTACCAGCTCTTCCTCGCCGCGGTCAGCGGCGCTGCCGTACATCTGGCCGAGGAGGGGCACGACCTGACCCTGCTCCGGCGGATCCGGTCGGCCGGCGCCACCGTCGTACCGCTGGTGCCGTCGCTGGCGCAGCTGCTCACGCACCTGGCCGGGCGCGACCCGGCCGCCACCCGCGTCCGGCTGTTCACCAACACGGGCGCGGCGCTGACCGAGACCGCCTGCCGGGGCCTGCGGGCCGGCTTTCCCGGCGCCCGGCTCGCGCTCATGTTCGGCATCACCGAGTGCAAGAGGGTGTCCGTCCTGGAGCCCGACGGCGATCTGGCGAAGCCGGGATCAGTCGGGCCCCCGCTCCCCGGCACCGCCGTCGAGGTGACCGACGAGGACGGCACGCCGCTCCCGCCGGGCGAGCAGGGCGAGTTCGTGGTGCGCGGTCCCCACGTCATGAGCGGCTACTGGGGTGCGCCGGAACTGACGGCGCGCCGATTCCGCCGCGACGAACGGACCGGTGAAGTCGCTTTGTATACAGGCGACTTCGGATACATGGACGAGGACGGCCACCTGTACTTCGCCGGCCGGCGGGACGACATCGTCAAGCACCGGGGCACCCGGGTCAGCCTGCTGGAGATCGAGGCGGCCGCCCTGGACATCCCCGGCGTACGGGCGGCGGCGGCCGTGTCCGTGCACGACCCGGACAAGCTGGTGCTGTGCGCCGTCGCCGACCTGCCCTCCACCGAGCCGCTGGTCCAGGGGCTTGTGGAGCGGCTGGAGGCGGCGAAGCTGCCCGACCGCTGTCTGATGCTGGAGCGGCTGCCGCTCACCCCCCATCAGAAGACCGACCGCAGAGCACTGGCCGAGATCGTGAGGACACAGCAGAGATGAAGCCCACCACGCTGGTCGAGCGGTACGGCAGTCCTCTGTACGTCTACGACCTGGCCGAGGCGGCCGGGGCCGCCACCGCGCTGCGCTCCCAACTTCCCCCGGGAGCGACCCTGTTCTACTCCCTCAAGGCCAACCCGCACCCGGAGGTCGTGCGCGCCCTGCGAGAGGCGGGCTGCCGTGCCGAGATCAGCTCGGCAGGTGAGCTGGAGTCCGCGCTGCTGGCCGGGCACGACCCCGGGACGTGCCTGTACACCGGGCCGGGCAAGACGGACGGGGAACTGGCCCGGGCCATGGAGCGCGGCGTCACCTTCTTCTCCGCGGAGTCGGTGACCGACCTGCGGCGCATCGCACGCGCCGCGCGGCGACGGGAAGTGACCGCGCGTTGTCTGCTGCGCATCAACGGCAGCGCGGGCGAGGGAACGGCCGGGCTGCGGATGACCGGCACGAGTTCCCAGTTCGGGCTGGACCTGGACGCGGTGGGGGAGTGGGCCCCAGCGGTCGCCGGGGTCCTCGCCGAGGGCGCCGTGGAATCCGTCGGGCTGCACATGTTCGCCATGACCAATGCCCGCGACGAGGACAGCCTGATCCACGAGCTCGTCACCAACATCCGCACGGCCGCCCTGCTGCGCGACGAGCACGGCCTGCCCGTATCCGTCCTCGACCTGGGCGGCGGCTTCGCCCACCCCTACGCCATCCCTGGCACGAGACCTCACTACCCGCGGCTGCGAGGCGCCTTGGAGAACGGGCTGGACGAGTACTTCGCCGGCTGGCGGGACGGTGGGGTGGACGTCGTGTTCGAGTCGGGCCGGTATCTCAGCGGCTCCTGCGGCCGACTGCTGACCAGGGTGACCGACGTCAAGGAGAGCAAGGGCCGTACCTTTGTGGTGCTGGACGCCGGGGTGAACACACTCGGGGGGCTGGCCGGCCTGCGCAGGCTGCCGCCCGTGCGGGCGCAGGCGGTTCCCGCCGGCCCCGGCCCCGACGACGGCGGGGAGGAGCGGCGGGTCGTACTCGTCGGACCGCTGTGCACGCCCAGTGACACCCTGGCGTACGACACCGTGCTGCCCGTCCCCGCCCCGGACGATCTTCTCGTCATCCCCAACACCGGTGCCTACGGGCTGAGCGCCAGCCTCATCGGCTTCCTGTCCCGGCCCGCCCCCGGCGAGGTCGCCCTGCGCGGCGGCGATGTGGTGTCCGCGACCCGCCTGGACCTGCGGCGCGGACCCGCCGAAGCGTCACTGGCACGGTCGGCGCGCGCGGCGGAGCGGGCCCGCGCCGTGCTGCACGTGCTGGCCGAGCACGCCCGCCGAGTGGACGCCGAGGCCCGCTTCCCCGTGGAGTCGCTGAACGCGCTGCGCGGCAGCGGACTGATGGGCCTGCTGGTTCCGGCACGCTACGGTGGCCTCGGCGGCGGCCTGGCGGAGCTGGCCGAGGTCGCGCAGATCCTCGCCTCGGGCTGTCTGTCCAGCGCGATGATCTGGGCGATGCACTGCCAGCAGACCGACGCGGTGGTGCGGTTCGGCAGCGAGGAGCTGCGCGCGGACCTGCTGCCCCGGATCGCCGCCGGGGAGGTGTATCTCGGCTCCATCACCTCCGAGAAACAGACCGGTGGCCATCTGCTGACCAGCGCGGCGCCGCTGCGGGAGGGCGGGGACGGCCTGCTGGTGGAGCGGGACGCGCCCGTCGTCACCGGCGGCGCCGTGGCCGACGGCTTCCTGCTGACCATGCGCGACGCGCCCGACGCCGCGGCGCGCGAGGTCACGCTCGTGTACGCCGACCGCGACCGGCTGGACGTGGCGGTCAGCGGTGACTGGAACCCGCTGGGGATGCGTGGCACACACAGTGTCGCCCTGCGCCTGAAGGGCACGGTGCCCGCCCGCAACGTCGTCGGCGAGCGGGGCGCCTTCTCCCGCGTCGCCCTCGGCAGCTTCATCCCGCTGGGGCACATCGGCTGGGCGGCTTGCTGGCTGGGCGCGGCCCGGCAGGCGTTGTCCGAGCTGGTCACAGTACTCCGCTCGCCCGGGCGACCGACATCCACCGACCTGAAGTCGGACCTGGTGGCCGAGCGGCTGGCCCGGGCCCGTATGGACATCGAGGCCGTCAGCGCCTACCTGCACCAGTGCGTGGGGGAGGTCTCGCGCCGCCGTGCCGAGGGCGGCGACCTGACCGGCACCGCGGTGCAGATCCACCTCAACACCCTGAAGGTGCTGGCGTCCGAGTTGACGTACCGGGCGGCCGACCAGTGCGTCTCACTGGCCGGGCTCGGCCTCGGCTACCGGGCCGACTCGCCCGTACCGCTGGAGCGTCACCTGCGCGACCTGCGCTCGGCGGCCCTGAACTACTCCAACGACCGCCTGCTGACTGCCACGGGCACTCTGTGCCTCGTGGACCGCGCGGTCGGCCTCATCGGCGGCGCGCCGCGCACTTGACGAGCGCCGCACACCTGACAAGCAGAGCGGAGAGACACGCAGTGCGAACCGAGTGGAACGCGCAGTTCGAAAAAGTCCTGCGGGAACACCTGCCGTTGCTGGACGCCGACCGGGAACTCAGCCCGGACGCGGCGCTGTCCGGGCTCGGCCTGGACTCGCTGGCGACCGTGCAGCTCCTGGTCAGCCTGGAGGAGGCGTTCGAGGTGGCCATCCCTGACGAGCTGCTGACGCCCGAGAACTTCGCCACGCCCGGTGCTCTGTGGGCGGCCGTGGCATCGTTGCGGGAGCAGCGGTGACGGGTGCCCCCGCGATTCTGGTGCGCGAGGTGCGGGTGCCCGTCGTCGGGCAGCGCTCCGGCCGGGCCCCGCTGACCTGGGCGCAGCGCGTGCAGTGGGACGACACGAAGTGGATGGAGCCGTACGACCACTACTTCAACACCGCCCGGCGGCTGGCCGTCCCGTCAGGCTGGGAGGTGTCCGGCCTCGCCGGCCTGCTCGCGGCCGTGGCGGCCCGGCACGAGAGCCTGCGCACCCGCTACCCGACCGACGGAAACGGCAGCCCGTACCAGGAGGTCTTCGCCGCCGATGAGCTTCGGTTGCACGTCTACCGGACGCACGGCGCCACAGCGGACGAGGCCGCCGGCTGGTTGCAGGGGCACTTGCGCGGCCGGCGGTTCGAGCTGTCCGAGGAGCCGCCGCTGCGGGCCGCGGTCCTGGAACACGCCGGCGCGCCCCGGTATCTGCTGATCGTCGTCTCGCACGTCACTATCGACTTCTCCGGTCTGAAGCTGCTCACCGGCGAGCTGACGGAACTGCTGAGCGGCCGAACCACCGTACCGGCGCTCCCGCCGGCCGAGCGGCAGCCGCTCGACCAGGCGGAGGCCGAGGCGGCGCCGGCCGGCCGGCACCGCTCGCAGGCCGCGCTCGGCCACTGGGAGCGGATTCTGCGGGACGCCCCGCACACCGTGTTCGACCCGCCGGGGCCCACACCACCGCCGCTGGACGATCCGGAGCGGTTCGGGCAGCTCAGTCTTGCTTCCCCCGCGCTCACCCTCGCGACGCGCGCAGTGGCGCACCGGCTCGGGGCGAGCGGCACGACCGTGGTGATGGCCGCGGTCAACGTCGTGCTGGGCCGCCTCACCGGGCGCCCCCGGGTGCCGCTGAAGCTCATCGCGTCCAACCGCGGACTGACGGAGCTGAAGAACCTCGTCGGCATCGCGCTCGGCAGCTGCGCGACGCTGGTTCACACCGGGGAACGGACCTTCCCCGAGGTCGTACGGGACACCGGTCGGGCCACGCTCCAGGCGTACCGCAGGTCCCAGTGCGACCCGGTGGCGCTGGCCGAGCTGCGCTCGCGGGTGAGCGCCGAACGGGGCGTGGCCCGGATCGAGCTTCCGTGCGGTTTCAACGACCTGCGCCCCGCCCGGCCCGTGCCCGCCGACGGCGAGGCCACGGCCGACGCGGTCCGCGCCCTGCTGCCGCGTACGGCGGTGACGTGGGACGGGACCCGGCCCCGGCAGGAGGTCACGCTCTGGTACTGGGTGGAGGAGGTGGACGGTGTCGACGTCCACCACGCCCTGACCGACCTGTGGTACCTGCCGCGGGAGCGGACGGAGCAGCTGCTGCGGGCAGTCGAGGAGGTCATCGTCTCGGCGGCCGTGGAGGCGACCCCCGCCGCCTGACGCACGCGGGACGGGGGCAGGGCTACGCCGGGCCGGAGAAGGCGCCCGGCAGCACGCCGTGGAGCGCGCCGAGCTCCTCCAGCACCACATGGGCGCCCTCCAGTTCCCCCGCCGTGTGCGTGGTGGTGACGGCGACGACGAACATGCCCGCGCCGCGCCCCGCGGCCACACCCGCCGGGGCGTCCTCCACGACGACGCACCTCGACGGGGCGACGTGGAGGGCGGAAGCCGCCGCGAGATAGCCCTCCGGGTGCGGCTTGCCCCGCTCGACATGGTCGGCGGCGACCAGGACCTTCGGCACAGGCAGGCCCGCGTCGCGCAGCCGCCCGGTCATCAGGGCGCTCGGGCCGGAGGTCACCGCCGCCCACCGGTCGTCGGCGAGCCCGCCCAGCAGGGCGCGCGCGCCAGGCATCGGACGGACCAGGCCGCCCCGGGCCCTCTCCAACTCCTGGATGCGTGCGAGCACCGCCGGCACGTCCCCGGGACGGAAGAACACCGGCACGATGTCGGCGTCCCGCCTTCCGTGACACACGGCGAGGATCGCCTCGGCGTCCGCGCCGAACTCGGCCGCCACCTGCCGCCACACCGCGACGATCAGGTCCCTGGAGTCGACCAGGGTGCCGTCGATGTCGAAGAGGAGCCGCGCGTCGGCCGGCCACCCGGCACCGCCCGCCATCAGGCCTCCACCGCGGCCGCGCACAGTGACCGGTACGCCGGCTCCACCCCGGCGGGATCCCGGAACAGCGCGGACGCCACGATCAGCCGGTCGGCCCCGGCCTTCCGCAGCAGCGCCACCCGCTCCGCCGTCACCCCGCCGTCCGCCGCGATCCTGATGTGGCCCAGCCCCCGGGCGTCGAGGTCCGCGCGCAGCCGCCGGATCTTCCCCACCGTGTAGTCCAGGAAGTCGCTGGTGCCGGGGTTCACGGCCATCACCACGACCTGCTCCACGAGGTGGGCGATCTCCTCGACGGCCGACACCGGTGTGCCGGGGTTCAGCACGACTCCGGCGGCGACCCCGTTGCTCCCCAAGTCCCGCAGCAGCCGCGCGATGTGCGGGGTGCTCTCGACGTGCACCGACACCAGGTCGACACCCGCCCGTATCAATCCGTCCAGGTGCGCCTGCGGCCGCTCCACCTGGAGGTGCGCGTCCAGCCTGCGCCCGAACGCCTTGCGGACGGACTGTACCGCTTTCAGCCCGAAGCTGATGTCCGGCACGAACTGGCCGTCCATGATGTCGAGATGCAACAGCTCCGCGTCCGTGCGGGCCGCGTCGGCCACCGCCCGCCCGTACTCCAGGGGGTCGGCGCCGAACAGGCCCGGCACGATGGCGGCCCGGCCCTCGTCCGTCGGTTTGCCGTCCATGGTGATCTCCTCAGTCTCGTCTTGTCGGTCAGCCGGTGATCGACCGCAGCGTCCTGGCCACGAGGTCGACGTCGTCGTGGCCCATGTCGGGTCGCAGCGGCAGGCACAGCCCGTTACGGGCGAGGAAGTCCGTGTGGGGGAAGGCGTCCGCGTCGAACGCGTACGGGGCGAACGCAGGCTGCCTCGGGATCGGCACCGGATAGCGGATCACCGCGTCGACCCCCGCCTCCCGCAGCGCCGCCAGGGTCCTGTCCCGCTCTGGCACGACGGCCTGGAACATGTGGAAGACATGGGCGTCACTGGCCGCGGGAACGGTCACGGCGCTCCCCGCGAGAGCCGCCGTGTACCGCTCGGCGAGCGCTCGCCGGGCCCGGTTCCACGTGTCGAGCCGGGGCAGCTTGTGGTGGAGGACCAGCGCCTGCACGGAGTCCATCCGGCTGCTGAAGCCCAGCTCCACGTGATCGTTCTGGCCCTGCTGGCCGAGGCCGCGCAGCCGGCGCAGCCGTTCGGCCAGCGCGGGGTCGTCGGTCACGGCCGCACCGCAGTCGCCGGCGGCGGCGAGGTTTTTCGACGGGTGGAAGCTGAAGCAGCCGATGTCGCCGAAGGTACCGACGGGCCTGCCGCCCCAGCGGGCACCGACGGCCTGCGCGCAGTCTTCCACCAGGGCGAGGCCGTGCGTGCTGGTGAAGGCCGTGATCCGGTCCATGTCGAGGACCTCGCCGAACATGTGCACCGCGACGACCGCCCTGGTGCGGGGCGTGAGCACCGCCTCCAGGCGGTCCACGTCCATCATGTAGTCGGTGCCCGTGCAGTCCACCAGGACGGGCGTCGCGCCGACCCGGGCGATGGCCAGCACCGTCGAGTGGAAGGTGTTGGCGACGGTGACGACCTCGTCGCCGGGGCCGATGTCCAGCGCGTGCAGGGCCAGGATCAGCGCGTCGGTACCGGAGTTGAGGCCGACCGCGTGCCCGGCCCCGCAATAGCCGGCGAAGGCCTGCTCGAACCGCTCGACCGGCTTGCCGAGGATGTAGTCACCGGACAGCAGCAGGTCGGTGATGCTCCGGGTGAGGCCGTCTACATCGTCGAACTGCGCGGGGTATCCGTAGCGCGGGACCAGCATGATTGCACCTTTCGAGCTTCCAGGGGGAACACACTCAGCAGCCCGCGGGCAGGTCGGCGACGGTCGTGGTGAGGTCCGCCCGCCGGTGGCCGCCCGGGGGCAGCTCAGGGTCGATCAGCACCTTCAGGTGCTCGCCGGGCAGCCGCGCCCCGGGCCGGTCGGCCGCCATGGAGCGCAGGACGGGCCCGGCGTCGGCGAGCGCGATCACATGGCTGAGCACCGGACCGAAGCGCCGCGGATGCGTGCTCAGCAGCTCCTGCGCACGCAGCAGATGCCGGGCGGAGGTGCCGCGGTGGCCCGTGAGCCGCACCCGCTTGCCGGACGGCAGCACCACCGGCACCACCGTCCCGGGGTCGGGCGTGCCGCACACATTGGCGCGGCGCACCGAGTTGAGGTCCAGCTCCCTGGTCAGCTCGTGCACCGTCCCAGTGCCGAAACCGCCGAACAGGTCGATCGCCGCGTTCTCGCGCACCGTGTGCAGGGCCTCGCCCAGAGCCTGGCCGGCGGCCTCTCTCGGCAGGCACACGAACGCGGCTCCCGCGCCGGGGGAGGGTGCACCGGTACCGAGGACGGTCGCGTCCAGCACCCCGCGGCCGCGCAGATACGCCAGCCGCTCACTGCGCGGGTGCACCAGCGTGACCGGTGTGCCGCGCAACTCCGCAACCAGCGCGGTCAGTACGGCCGTGGTACCGCTGCCCCAGACGACGACGGACTCGGGCGCACCGCGGGAGTCCGCCACCAGGTCCCAGCCGTACAGGACGGCACCCAGCGGCTCGGCCAGCACGGCCAGGTCGGCGGGCAGGTCGGGGCGGGCCCGCACCAGGTTCCGTAGCACCGTCCGGGCGTGCCCGCCGGCCGGGTACCACTGGCGCAGCAGGCCGTCGTAGGAGTGTCCCAGGATGCTGTCCTGGTCGTGCGGGTCCACCGGGTTGGGGATGCCGCGCACGAGTTCGCCGCCGTCACCGCGGTGCTCCACCAGGCCCTCGTGGCCGAGGACCGCCGCCGCGTCGGGGCGTACACCGCGCTGGATCTGGAGGTCCGTTCCGCAGAGGCCGGCCCGCAGCACGCGCAGCGCACCGTCGCGGGTGGGCAGTTCCTCGTGCTCCAGGCGCAGGCCGCGCCCGTCGGCGATGCGCCGCCAGGTCGGGTTGCGGACCGCGTCCACCGGGGCCGTCATACCGTCGCCTCCGGCTCGTCCAGCAGCCGGTGCAGCAGCTCCACGCAGCGCGTCAGCTCGGGCAGGGTCACATCATCGGCGAACACGCACTTGCCGAGGCCGTTGGGCAGCGGGATGTGCTGCTCCCCGCCCCGGTGCCGGGTGGCGTCGGCCAGCGCGTCCCAGAGGAAGCCGGGCTCGCACACCCGGTGCCGCACCGGCAGCCCGGCCGCGCGCAGCAGCGCGAGGACACGCACCGCGTCGGCGGGCGTCAGCAGGCCCCGGTCCAGGGCCAGCGCGCTGGACAGGGCGATGTCGACGGACACGGCCTCGCCGTGCAGGAGCCTTGGCTCCGCGACCATTTCGACGACGGGGCTGAAGGTGTGGCCGAAGTCGACCGCCCGGCGCAGCTCGCGCTCCCACAGGTTGGGGGCCAGCTCCTCCAGCATGGCGTCGATGGCGCGGTGCATCACCTGCCGCCCCCGCTCGCCGTCCAACCGGGTCCGTACGAGGTCGGCGGTGTGTCCTTCGAGTAGCTCGAAGAGGGTGGCGTCCTTGATCACGGCCATTTTCACGATCTCGGCCATGCCGTTGCTGATGTGGCGGTCGTCCAGGGTGCTCAGGAAACCGCGGTCCAGGAGCGTGTCCGCGGCCGGATAGTAGGTGCCCAGCCGGTTCTTGTGGCCCTGGAAGTTGACGGCGGTCTTGGCGCCCACGGCCGCGTCGACCAGGCCGATGAGCGTGGTCGGCACGCGTACGTACGGGGTGCCGCGCCGGTACAGGCTGGCGGCGAGACCCACCAGGTCGGTCAGCACACCTCCGCCGATGGCCACGATCGGATCCCGGCGCGCCACCCCTGCGTCGGCGGCGCCCTGCGCGATCTTCTCGACGGCGGCGAGTGTCTTGCGGCCCTCCCCACCGGACAGGCACAGGACGTGGGGGGTGACACGGCGGCCGAGGAAGTACGCGAGGACCGCCTGCCCGTGGTGGGCGAAGACGTTCTCGTCCATGACGACGAGCCGGCTCGCCCCGGGCTCCAGCCGTGCGGCCCTGGCCAGGGCCCCGTTGCCGGGCGCCAGCACGTCCGGTGCGTCGGTCACGCGGTACACCACATCCTGCCGCGTCCGTACCGTCCAGTCCCCATGACTCATGCTGAGCGCACCCTCCCGTCGGGAAGTCCCCTCGCGTGGATTCCTGCGCCGCGCAGCGCGTTCAGACCGTCGGAGCGGCCCCGCACGATCCGTCCGGTGAAGTAGGCCGGGTCCCGGTCCGACATCCCGTACAGCCCCAGTCGGTTCAGGTGGGCCAGGAGGCTGGCCAGATAGGGGTCGCCCAGGCTGTCGACCACCCCGCCGGTGAGCACGGTGCGCTCGACTTGCGGGTTCAGGCAGGCCTGGGTCAGCAGGACGCGGGCCAGCGGTTCCGTCACGGCGTCGAGCACCCGCAGCGCCCCGGGGTGCCCGGAGGCGACGGCGGTGGAGAACGCCGCGAACGCGCCCGTCCGCGCTGTCACCTCCGTGCCGCCCCATGCGGGGGCGGGCAGGCGGCGCAGCAACTGCTCGATGCCGCGGCCCGAGGAGTAGGAGCTGACGTGGTCGTCCGCGCCGCAGTCGCAGGGCAGTGTCAGGGCCCGTCCGTTCCAGGCCAGTTGGGCGGGCAGGTGGCCGATCTCCCCCTGGAGGCCGTATGTCCAGTCCACCGGGATGAGGCCGGTGGCGAGGTCGATGGTCCGGTAGGCGATACCGGTGCTGACCGTGACCGCCGCCGCGCTGCCGGACCGGCCCAGGCCGTCGTCCGCCAGCAGGGCGTACGCGAGGGCGGACACGTCATTGACCACGGTCCAACGCACGCCGGGGCGCCGGGCGGCCAGCTCGTCGGCGGGCCGCCACGAGGTCCGCGCGGGGCCGAACAGCGGTGCCGCGCCGAAGACCTCGCCGGTGCGGTGGTCCATGGCGGCGCCCAGCGAGACGGCGCAGGTGTCGACCGGATCGGGGCAGGCGTCGCGAATCTCGTCCAGGGTTCGTACGAGCCAGTCGGTGATGCGGCGCTGGAGTTCGGCGACGGGTGCGGGACAGGTGCGGTTGCTGATCGCCGGGACGCGGCGCAGCCTCGTCACGGTGCCGTCGCCGGTGAGCACCCCGGCACGGAACCAGGTGCCGCCGAGGTCGAACACCACGACGAGGCGGTCGTACGCGCGGGCCGCGGCGGCGGAGAAGCCCCTCACGCGGGTACGCCGGCGGCCTGGGCGTCCAGCAGCAGCAGGCCGTCGGAGCCGAGGAAGGACCGGGTCGCGAAGGTGTCGTCGGTCGCGGCGGCCAGCTTGGCCACGGCCTCCGTCTTGCCGGCTCCGGTGGCCAGGACGATGCGGGTGGTAGCGCCACACAGTGCGGGCAGCGTCTGCGTCATGCGCAGCGCGCCGTCCGCCGTGGTGGTCAGTGTGACGCCGGAGGTGTCCTCCGGCTCGTAGCGGCCCGCGAACAGCGAGGCGAGATGTCCGTCCGGGCCCAGCTGGAGCAGCACCAGGTCGGCGTGCTGACGAGGTGTCAGTGAACTCAGCAGCAGCGCGTGTTCCTGGGCGGCGGAGGCCGGGTCGGGGGAGCGGACGGGCATCGGATGCCGCCGCTCCTCGGGGACGGACGCCGGGTCGAGCAGTGTCGCGCAGATCATCCGCCAGTTGGAGCCGGTCTCGGCCTCGGGCAGCACCCGATCGTCGGTCTGCACCACGTGCACGGACTCCCACGGAACTTCCTGCTCCGAGAGCAGTTCGTAGGTGCGGACCGGGGTATTCCCTCCGGTCAGGGCGATGACGCACTCACCGTGTGTGAAGACGGCTTCTCTCACGTTTTGCGCGATGGTTCGGGCCGCGTACTCGGCGACCGTTTCCGGCGTCGGGAACTTTCGTGACGGAAGAGAACTCAAGGGTGAACTCCCAGGCGGGCTGTGTAGCCGTCTTTCTGATCAACCGGGACACTACTGGCGGCGGCACCCATCGGCCACGGGCAGAATTTGAACGTGGGGCACCGCTAAAATTCCGCCTGTGCCGACATCCCTCATCAGTGGCGTCAACGCATACCTCGACCGGCTCGGTATGCCGGAGAGACTGCCCGCCACCTACGCGAATCTACGGCTGCTGCACCGCGCGCATGCGGAGCGGATCCCCTACGAGACGCTGGACTTCCAGCTCGGCAGAGTTCCCGGCATCACCGCGGAGGAAGCCTTCGAGCGCATTGCGCGGCACGGCCGGGGCGGTTACTGCTTCCACCTGAACGGTGCCTTCGCGATGCTGCTTGGAGAACTTGGTTATCAGGTCGCCACGCACCGCGTGGGCGTGCAGAAGGTGGACGAGGACACGCCGCCGGGAATCAATGCGAATCACATGGCGCTGACCGTGGGCGGACTGCCCACGCCGGAGTCACCGGACGGTAAGTGGCTGGTGGACGTGGGCTTGGGCTTCACCCTCCACGAACCCGTTCCGCTGCGAAAGGGACGGACCCGGCAAGGCCCCTTCGAATACGAGCTGGGTCCTTCCGCGTTCGAGCCGGACGCATGGCGGCTGGACCACTGGCCGGTACGCGGTTTCGCCGGCGCCGACATTTCCGCCCGGCCCGCCCGCCCCGAGGAGTTCGCGGCCCAGCACGCCTTTCTCTCCACCGATCCCGGGTCGGATTTCGTACGCCTGGCGCGGGTGCAGCGCAGGGACGCGCACGGCACCGATCTGCTGCTCGGCTGTGTGCTGACCCGGATTACCGAGGACGGTGAGGAACGCCGCGAAGTGACGGACCGCGACGAGTGGTTCGGCGTGCTGCGCGGCCGTTTCGGTCTCCCCCTGGACGACCTGGACGAGGCCGACCGCACCCGGCTGTGGACCGTGGTGCGGTCGGGTCACGACGTCTGGCGGCGCACCACCGGCAGCGGGTGAGCCACCGGACGCTCACCACCAGTCGCGGGGTGCGGAGCGGGCCCGGCGGCCGCTGAGCAGTTCGGCCGCCGCGACGGCGTTGACCAGTCCGGCCCCGTACGTCTTGACCACGGTTCGGCCGGCCGGCACAGGGGTGTCGGCGAATCCCATGTCCACGATGACCGCGTCCGGCCGGTCGGCCACCAAGGCGGCGACCGTCTCCTTCTGCCACGCCTGCGCCGACCCGCCCCGCACCACGACCGTGAGCGGCACCTCCGCGCCGGGTACGGGCAGCTCCCCGGCCGACGTGCCCGGGGCGGCCTCGCAGGAGCCCGCCAGTCGGCCGAAGCGGCGCAGCGCGCCGGACAGCCCCCAGGGCACGGTGCCGCAGGAAATGCTGGGCTCGGGACGCAGCTCGACCACGTACCGCGCGGCCGGCTCGGGTGGTTCGCCGCGCACCTCCAGGGCGCGGCGGGCGGCTGCCAGCCCGACGCCGCTCAGGTCCCGCTCCGGCTCGCGGGGAGCGCTGGTCCACTCGCGCAGCCGGGCCACCCGCCGCGCGGCCTCCTCCAGCCGGGACAGGGTGAGCGTGCCGTCCTTGAGCGCCCGGTGTGCCGCGAGGTGGATCTCCCGGCAGACGTCCTCGCCGTCCATGGGCCCGAGGATCATCAGGTCCACGCCCGCCTGCCAGGCCCGCACGGCGGCTCCGCCGAATCCCAGTCCGGCCTGCGCGGCCTTCATGTCCAGGGCGTCGCTGATCACGACACCGTCGAAGCCGAGTTCGCCGCGCAGGATGCCGGTGATGAACGTGCGGCTGAAGGTGGCCGCCACGTCGTCGACGCCGCCGACGAGGACGTGCCCCGTCATCACGGCCTGGGCGCCGGCCTCGACGCAGGCCGCGAACGGGAGCAGGTCACGCTCGCGCAACAGCTTCTTGGAGGCGTCCACCACCGGCAGTTCGAAGTGCGAGTCGACCCGGGTGGCGCCGATGCCGGGGAAGTGCTTGGCGGTCGCGGCGACCCCGTGGCGCTGGAGCCCGGTCACGAAGGCCCGGGAATGGGCGGCGACCCGGGCCGGGTCGGAGTGGAAGGAGCGGGCGCCGAGCACGGGCATGTCGAAGCCGGGGCACACATCGACGCAGGGCGCCAGGTTCACCGTGATCCCCAGGCCGATCAGGTCGGCGGCGACGGCCTGCGCGACCTGTTCGGTCAGCTCCACGTCGTCCACGACGCCGAGGGCGAGGTTGCCCGGGTAGTTGCTGCCCCGGTGGTACTCGGCGCGGGTGATGTCGCCGCCCTCCTCGTCCAGGGCGATGACCATGTCCGGACGCCGGGCCCGCAGCGGCTCGGTGACGATCTCCCGTATCCGGCCGTCGAGCAGGCCGAGGTTCGCGCCGAACAGGACGATACCGGCGAGGCCGTCGTCCAGCTCGCGCAGGAGCCAGTCGGGCGGCCGCTTTCCGCCGTAGGCGGGCAGCAGGCACGAGTTGACCAGGGTCGACACGGTGTCCATGGCACTTTCCCCTCAGGCGTGGTCGGGCCGGGCCCGGACGGCGGGCGCGTGCCGGTCCGGTTCCTGCGTGCGCTGTTCCAACTGCCGGGCGAACTCGCCCCATGACTCACTGCACGCCCGGGCGAGTCCGGCCACGGTCTCCGTGCAGTGGCTCGGTATCTCGCCGATGAAGGACTGCCACTCGTCGGAGCGGATCACCTTGCCGCTGAGCCAGCGCAGCATCGTCCGGCCGTGGCCGGTCAGGCGCAGCGAGGGGTCGGAGACCAGGCTCCGCATCATCCGGGTCGTGTCCCGCCGGGGGAGTCGCTGTTCGGAAGGGCGCACCGCGTCCGTACCGGCGACCGGGCCGGCATCGGCGCGGGGCTCGGGCGGCATCCTGGAGGTGACGACCGTGACTTTGCCGGCCGCCTCGGCCGCGAGGGCGCCGCGCCGGCGCTGCTGCGGCGGCACCGGGTCCTCGCCGCGCAGGATGCGGGCCCGTACGTCGAAGGCGGTCCCCAGCGAGATGCCGGCCTGCCTCGCGATCTGGCGCAGCGGGGTCTGCGGGTTCTCCCGGATGAGTTCGCCCGCCGATCGGCGTCCCTCCGCGCTGCTGAAGGGGCGGCGCTTGCCGTCCCGGCCGATCCTGACCGGGTCCGGTACCGCGGCGGGAGTACCGGCGCGCAGATCGCTGACGGTTGCGGCGGACAGGCCGGTCACCGTGGCCACGGCCCGGTCGGACCAGTGCGGGCGGGAGGCGAGGATACGTGCCGCCGCCGAGCGGCGCTCGGTCAGCGACAGGGGCAGCCCGTGCGCGACGTTCAGCCGGACGGCGAGGAGGAACATGTCCTCCTCGCTGCCCTCGACGAAGCATGCCTCGATCTCCTCGTCACCGCGCAGCAGGGCCGCGCCGACGCGTTGCGTGCCGTCGACCACCCGCATGGTGGCGCGGTGGACGATGATCGGCGGCAGCGAGGCGGGGTCGAGCTGGGCGAGGGCCCGTACCTGTTCGGGGTCTCTTGAGCGGGCCCGGGGAGAGTCCGCGGAGCGCAGCGCGGAGACGCTGACGGTCTCGACTGGCGACCTCTCGCAGCCGCAGGAGAGGATCGGGTGCGCCGCTCCGGGTGACGCGCCGGGCAGGCCGACGGCGGCCGACGGGCCACAGGCGTCGAGCAGCTCGCCGAGGCAGCAGCCGAACTTGTCCGGTCCGAGGGCTTGGTCCGGCTCCGCGGGCCCGCGACAGTCGCCGTTCTCCGTCTTCTGTACAGGCATGCAGACCTCTCTCCACGGTTCCTGCGGTGGCGATGCCGCCCGCGCGGCACGTGCCCCCGCGCGACACCGTCCGGCCCGGCGATGTTTGCGCTCCGTTCACGTGCGTGGTGCGCCCGGTCCCGAGGCGATGGGATCGACCGGGGATACGGACCAGACCGACCGCACACCTCGGACGGTGGGCGCCGCGGCTGCGGCACCGACGGGAGCAGAGGTCGGAAACACGGACGACATTGGTATAGACCAAGTATCCCATCCCGCCAACTGACCCTGTCAAGGGTTCACTTGGCTTGAATTCACGGTCCGTTCACGCGCCCGGCCCCGGCGCGGCCCGGTTGCGGCAGGGCGCGGTTCCGGCGGGGCGCGGGGGCTGACTTCTTCACCTTTACGGCGACGGCCTCACGGCCGGAACGGCGCGAGACACCCGCGGGTCGCCGAAGCGGACACGAGGCGGGCCACCAGGCCGGCGGTGTCCGTGGCCTGCCGGACGGTCACCCCCGAGAAGGCCAGCCGCACCGCGGGGCCGGGCGTCCCGAAGGCACTGCCCGGCGAGACCCGCACGCCGTGCTCCGCGAACAGCGCCACGGCCGCGTCCTCGTCGAGCCCGCGCACAGCCAGCAGCACCGCGACCCCGCCCACCTCGTCGTGCTCGTACCAGCCCAGCGTGGAGCGGACCGAGGCGACGAACGCCGACCGGGACTCGACCGTCGGCTGCGCGCACTCCCGGACCAGCGCGTCCAGGGTGCGCGGGGTCAGAAACTCTGCCCAGGCCCGCTGCCACACCGTGGCCGGGCCGGTCAGCCGGACCCGCGGCGGATGCTCGACGTCCTCGGGGCCGATCACCCAGCCCAGCCGCGCACCGCCGCCGGCCAGTTTGCTCAGCGAGTGCACCGACCAGCCGCCGGGCACGTCGGGCCCCGGCCCGGAGAACCACCGGTACACCCGGTTCACTATGACGTGATGCCCCTGGCCGGCCAGCGAGGACAGCTCCGTCGCGCCCGCCGCCGACAGGGTGCGCCCGTCCGGGTTGCGGCCCGGACTCGTCACCCAGAGGGTCGCCGGCTCGTCCAGGGCCGGCGCCTCCCGCGCCAGTTCCCGCCACGGAAGCTGCCGTACCCGAGCCCCGACCGCGCCGAGCAGTCCGGGCAGCGGGGCGAAGCCAGGGCGCTCGATCAGCACCCGCCGCGTCCGACCGGCCCACCCTCCGGCGAAAGCCCGCACCCCGGCGGTCACCGAGACCCGGCCCTCCGGTGCGCCGAGATCGGCGCACAGCCGGTCCAGGAGCCGCCGGTCACCGCCCGGCGCGGGCGGACCCCACGATCCCCTGCTGCGCAGAGCCGCCTCCTGCGCCTCGGCGAACCGGCCCATCAACCGCTCCGGCCATTTGCGCTGGGGTCCCGTCAGGTCAGTCGTGGCGCCGGTCATCGCGGCTCCCGCCGAGCATGGCGCCCGGTATCCGGTACGACACGGTCGCCACGAACGGCTCGCCGTCCACATCGATGAACGTGCCCGCCACCGTGTCCCGGCGGACCACACCCCGGTCGGCCCGCAGCGCCGTACGGCGCAGGACGTCGGGCCCGGAAGACGTGTTCAGGTGCCCTCCGCCCGGCAGTTCACGGGCCAGGTCGAGCGGCACCAGCCGTACACATGTCGCCATGTCGAACCGCTCCAGCGGCTCGGTCGCCCCGGGATCGGTGTCCACGGTGAGCCGCAGCGGCTCCCGGTAGTAGCGATAGGCGTCCGCCGCGGTGCGCACCGCCGGGCCCAGCCCGCGCGGGCGGGCGGCCGCGAAGGCGTGCACGGTGGTGGCCCAGCAGCGGCGCCCCCAATCGGGACGGTCCAGCCGCGGCGCCGGCTCCAGACCGGACGTCCGCACGCCCGCGACGGCCAGAGCCTCCTCCTGACGGGGCGTCAGCACAGAGCACGCGCGCAGCTTATCGACCACGAAGCCGAAGAACCGCGTCAGCCCGGCACCCTCCAGCAGGCCGCGGAAGACTCCCCAGTCGAACCGTTCCAGGGACAGCGCGCACAGCAGGTCGTTGGTGTCCTTGACAGTCACGAAGTGGTCACCGGCGGCGTTGTTCACGCCGCTGGCGAGGGTGTGCTCGATGTCCATCGTGTGCAGTCCCGGGCCGTCCGGGAAGGAAAGGGAGCGGTCCAGACCCAGCCGGGAGCTGTGCCGCACCGAGTAATCCCCGAAGTGCACGTCCACATTGATGAGGTCGTCCCCCCCGGCGGGCGCGAGCAGATTGATCTGCCCGTACAGGAGCCGGGCCCGTGCGTCGTACTTCAGCCACGGCACCTCGTCCGGGTTGACCGTGTAGTGGTCCTCCTTGCGCAGCGCCCCGGCGAGCAGCGCCGCCTGGGCCCGGTCCGCCACGTACAGGTCCAGGTCACCGAAGTCCCGGAAGCGCGGTTCGGCATAGACCTTGCGCGCGCCGAGCCCCTTGAAGGCCAGCACGGTCACGCCGTGCTTCGCGGCCAGGGCGTCGACGCGCGCCAGATTGTCCTCCAGGACGGCGTGCATGCGCCGGATGCGGGCCGCCCGGGGTTCGAGCAGCGTGAGGACCCGTTCCACGGTGGCGTGGTTGCGGTATGGCGAGAGCCGCGTCACCACCAGGCTGCGGCAGCGCTGCCGCCCCAGGATGTCGGCGACCACATCCGCTCCGAGGAGCTGGACGGCGGTGATGCTCTGCTCGACAGTGTGGCGAGGCTGAAGACTGCACAGGCTGAGCAGCTCTCTCACACGGTCCCGGGCTGGGGGACGGGTACGCGGTACGTTCACGGGAACCTCTCCGGTCGGCGCAGTCACGCCTGAAGTGGACTGGTACGGGTGTCAGTCGGCGCGGAGCAGCGCACCGGCCGCCCCCTGGGCGGGGTCCAGCACGGCGGCGGCGATCCGCAGCTTCGGGTCCAGGGCGGCCCAGATCTCGTCGAGCAGGCTGCCGGGGTGCTCAGCGGCGACACGGCACTCCACGTAGGGGGTGGCCGTCTCGACGGTGTCGCCGTCGGAGGCGTACGTGGTCAGCAGCACCGCGTCGCCGGGCGCGAGGTCGCGCACCGTCAGCGTCATCACATCCGCCGACTCCCGACGCCCGTTCCGGCTGCGGCGGGCGGCACCGAGCACGCCCACGCCTCCGCCGTCCCGGCTCACCAGGGCGGTGACACGGGAGGTGTGGATCGGCGGGTCCGGCTCGTACTCCAGGCCGCCCAGGGCGAGTTGGGCCGGCATCCCGGACCGTACCCGGTCGGCGACCTGGGTGACCTGCTCGCCGTTGCCGACAACGAGCCAGTCGCCGGCGTTCTCGGCGGCCGTGTAGTGGCGCAGCGGGTCGTGGCCGGTCGCGGTGGACGGGCCGACGACGAGGTCGTCACCGGCGATGTGCAGGCTGCGCTCGCGCGAGGCGGGGCTGCGACCGGTGAGGAAGTACGCGACGACGTGGGCGCCGGAGTGGACCCGGGCGTACAGGACTCCCCGGCCGGGGTAACGGTTGCCGGAGAGATGCGCTGACAGTTCGGTCATGAAAGGGACGTCCTTGCTGTGCTGATGTCGTTCAGGGTGAACAGGGCGGAGAGCCGCACTCCGAGGCGTTCGAGACGTGCGGCGGCGCCGTCCTGCCGGTCGACGACCACCCAAGCGCCCACGACCTCGTGCCGCAACTCCCGCAGCCGGCGCACGCTGCGTTCCAGGCAGGCGCCGGTCCCCGCGACGTCGTCGACCAGCGCGAAGCGGCTGCCGTCCGGGACGTGGGAACTCAGGATGCCCGGCACGCCACGGGACTTCGGCTGACGGCGCAGGGCCCGGACAGGCACGCCCCGGCCCCGGCGCAGCAGCGCGAGGGAGACCGCGGTCGCCAGCGAACTGCCCGCGACGGCCTCGCCCGCCACGCAGTCCACGTCCGTGTCCGCGATCCGCCCGGCCAGGACGTCGGCCAGTTCGGACAGCACCATCGGGTCGCCCAGCACCCGGTGCCCGTCGAAGTAGTCGGCCAGCGGTTCCCCGTTCTCGCGCCGGCCGTCCACGAACGGGCGCAGCGCCCGGACGGCCGCGGCCAGGCCCTCGGGCACCGCGACGCTCACGAGGCGGTCCGATCGCCGATCCATCGCAGCACGGTGCCGGCCGTCTCCTCGATGCCGGTGCGCGAGGTGTCGATACCACGCAGGTACCCGTCGGCCTCCAGACTGCGGAACGCCTCGTACACCTTCGTCATGTGGGCGGTGTCTATGGGCCGTTCGGCCTCCTCGGGACGCGTGCGGATACGGGCGATGGCGTGCTCCACCGGGCAGTGCACGAGCACACTGAGGTCGGGGCGCGGCAGATACCCGGCCGCCTCGGTGAACCAGCCCTCGAACTTCTGGCCGCGAGCGATGATGTTGGCCATCGTCGTGTACACGTACCGGTCGCAGACGACCGTGCCGCCCCGGCGCAGGTGCGGCAGCATCACCGTCTGGGCGTGGTGCAGCCGGTCGCCGAGCGTCAGCAGATACAGGGCACGGTAGTGGTCGTCGAGGTCGCCGCCGGTCTCCGACAGCCCCTTGAACGCGTCGTGCGCGCGGACCGCCGGGGTCGGCTGGAACGTGGTCAGCACATCGCGGCCGGCCGTCCGCAGCCGCTCGGACACCTGTGTCAGCAGGGTGCTCTTGCCGGCGCCGTCGGTGCCCTCGATGACCAGCAGGAAGCCGGGAGTCGGCGTCTCGCGCAGGGCGGGAAGGCCCACAGCCCCGTGCCGGTGCTGCTTAATGGTCATGATCAGCCGATTCCTTCCACGACGCGCACCCCGTCGGCGTCGACCTCGATGGTCAGCAGCGAACAGACGGGCACCCCGAGGCCGCTCTCCAGCCGGGCCCGCCCCCCGTTCTTGGTCTTCTCCACGACGACGGCGACCTGCGTCACCGTCGCGCCCCGCTCCCGCACGGCGTTGACCAGCGTCTCGACGGTGCCACCGGTGGACAGCGTGTCGTCCACGATGCAGATCCGGTCGCCGGGCTCGACCCCGTTGACATAGAGGGCGCCGCGTTCGTACTCGCTGGCGAAGTCGTACGGCGTGCCGGGGAAGTCGTACGGGTAGCGGCGGGCCATCGCGAGGGGGATGCCCGTCGTCAGGGAGACGGCCGTGGCGATGGGGGCGCCCTTCTCCTCCTCCACCAGGATCTTGTCGACGGAGCCGAGATCCAGCCTGGTACGCAGGTGCGATGCCACGTACCACAACAACTCTGGCCGCAGGGCGGGGAGTTGGTCGCACAGCTCGTTCACGGTGGTGAGGTACTCGCCGGTGTTTATGACACCGGCGTTGAGGTAGACATCCTGAAGCATCGGGGAGGTCAGCGCCCTTCGTCGATGGTGGAACGGATTTTCCGTACGTCCGGCTTGCCCGAGGCGGTGCGGGGCAGCCGGGGCAGCACGCGCCACTGCCGGGGCACCAGGGGCGCGCTCACCCGCTGCCGCATGTGGGAGCCCAGGCACGCGGGGGTGACCTCTGCCGGGTCGGCCTCGACCACGGCCGCGACCCGTTCCCCGTGCTCGGCGTCGGGGACACCGATGACCACCGCGTCCTGGACGCCCGGGTATTCCATGAGCGCGCTCTCCACACTGCGCGGCGACACCTTGGTGCCGGCCACATTGATCAGGGACTTCACCCGCCCCGTGAGGTGCAGCAGTCCCTCGGCGTCCAGACGGCCGAGGTCACCGGTGTCGACGACGCCGTCGGCGCCGGGCACCCGCGTGCCGATCGGCACCAGGTCCCCGGCCGGGGTGAGATAGCGTCCGGGGCAGCCCGTGCGCCTGACGCACACATGCCCCTCGGCACCGATCGGTACGGGCGTCCCGTCACCGCGCACCAGGAGGATCTCCACACCGGGCAGCGGGCGGCCCACGGCGGTGGGCCGTTCGGCGGCGTGCGACAGGTTGGCCGTGGCGATGCCCCCCTCCGACAACCCGTATTCCTGCACCAGCGGCACGCCGGTCACCGCTCGCCAGGTGTCGGCGAGCTCGGCGTGCAGGGGCGCGCCTCCGGTCAGCGGAACCCGGATCCGCCGCAGGACGTCGGGCCGGGTCCGCGCCGTGCGCAGCAGCGCGCGGAAGACGTACGGCGTGCCGCACAGCACATGCGGCCGGTGCCGCGCCGCCAGCTCCGTCGCCTGCGCGACGTCGAACGCGGGCAGCACGAGCGTGGTCGCGCCGGTCACCAGCGCGGACAGGAACAGCCCGCCCGCGAAGCTGTGCGCCGTCGGCGTCCCGCACAGCAGCGGCGTACCCGGGGTCAGCGCCAGTCCTTCGGCCACCGACCGCGCCTCGTGCAGCAGGTTCTCCTCGCCCCGGGGAACGCCGGAGGCCGCTCCGGTCGTCCCGGACGTCAGGTGGACGAGTGTGGCCTGCCGCCACCAGGGCTCGCCCCGCGCCGCACGCGGGCGCACGGTGCAGCCGTCGTCGGTGACGAGCACCGTGGCCGCGTACCCGGCGGCCTGTCGTGTGACGGACGTGGCGGGGATGGCGCCGGGGAAGCACACGACGGTCAGCCCGTTGTACCGCAGCGCCAGGAAGTCGACGAGCCACCGCACGTCACCGCGCCGGTGCAGCACCGCCACCGGCGCCGTGACGTCCCCGGCGGCGGGCAGGGCGGCGGCCCGGTCGCGTACGGCCGCGGCCAGCTCCCGCCAGGTGAGGGCGTGCTCGGCGTCGGCGACGGCGAGAGCGTCGCCCCGCGCCGCCGCGTGGCCGAGCACGTGCCCTACGAAGACGTCAGTCATGGCCACCCCGCTCGTAGCGGACCGCCACACCGGGGGCGTGCGCGGCAGTGGACAGCACGGTCAGGCTGCGCGGCCCGCCGTCGGCGAGCCGTATGAGCGCCGCGACATGGACATCCAGGGTCGCGGCGGCACCCGCGTCGGCGTCCACCCACCGGTGCCGGCGGTCGCGCAGCGCCGCCTGGACGGCGGCCCGCTCCCGCGCGGGCAGGCCCGCGAGGTCGGCCCACACCTCCTCGGCCGGCTCGTTTCCGTCCAGCTCCTCGACCGCCCGCAGCACGGCCGGCGCGGTCCGGGCGCGGGACGTCGGCGCGAGCCGGCGATGGCCGGCCACCTGGACCGCTCCGGTCCCGTCCGCACCCGACTCCACCAGCAGGACGGTGGCACGCGCGGGGACCGGGGCGTCGCCCTCCACGTGCCACAGCCGGTTCTCCGGCGCGTCGTACCCGCCGACCAGGAGCGCCGGATGGCGCCCGGCCGCGACCAGGCCGACGGCCGAGACCAGCGCCTCAGCACCGGCCGTCGGGCCCACATGGGTCTCGGTACGGCCCCGCACTCGGTGCGCGGCCGCGCACTCGGCGACAGGGACGTTGAACGTAGAGCGCGCGAAGTCCAGCGGGTCGACGAAGCGGCCGCCCCGGCCGCGGATCGCCTCCTGCATCCGGGCATGCCGCTCCTGGACGCCGAAGGCCGTGCCGGCCAGCAGCCCACCCTCCCGCGCGGCGGCCGACCGCCGCGGACCCGCCGCCTCCAGGGCGGCCCCGACCGCACGGCTCAGCAGCCGCGAGACCCGGCCCGAGCGGGCGGCCTCCGGTGCGGTGTCCGCGTCGGCTCCCGGCTCGCCGGTGGACCGGCCGAACAGGGTCAGCCGTACACCGTCGCCGTCGTCGGCCCGTACGGCGAGCCGGACGGTCACCGGACGCGCGGACCTGTGGCGCGCGGGCACCGCGGTGTCCGGTGTGTCGAGGAGCACGGTGCAGTTGGCGCCGCCGAAGCCCGACGCGTGCACCAGTGCCGGCGAGGCCGGGACCTCCGCCACCGGGTTCGTGTGCAGGGGGAGCGCGGGCGTGGCCGGCCGGGCCGCGTCCGCGCCGAGTACGGGCGGGAGGCGGCGCAGCCCCATGGCGGCCACGGCGGCGACGGCCGTGAAGAGCCCGGCCGCGCCCTCGGTGTGGCCCAGGGCGCTCTTGGTCGCCGTGACCCGCAGCGTCTCCCACATGGGGCCCAGGGCCTCGGTGACGGCCTCGGCCTCGGCGGTGTCGCTCGCGGCGGACGCGGTGCCGTGTGCGTGGTAGACCCGTATCTCGGCGGGCTCGCGACCGCTGTCCGCGAGCGTGTCCCGCAGCGAGCGGGTGATGCCCTCGCCGGTCGGCGTGGTGATGTGCGCGGCGTCGCTGCTGCCGCCCCAGCCGGCCACCGAGGCCAGCGGACGGGCACCGCGCCGCCGCGCGTGCTCCGCCTCCTCCAGAATCAGGAAGGCGGCGCCCTCGGCGAGGACGAAACCGGAGTGGTCCGCGGTGAACGGACGGGTCTGCCCGGGAGTGAGCAGGCGCATCGAGTGGAAACCGGCGAAGACGACCTCCGTGAGGACGTCGACGGCACCCACCGCCATCATCGGCGCCTGACCGTCGCGGATGCGCTGGGCCGCCCAGGCGAGGGCGCCGGTGGAGGAGGCACAGGCGGAGGAAACGGTGCAGTGCGGGCCGTCCAGTCCCCAGCGCTCGGCGAGTGCGAGCCCCGGACCCTCCTTCAGCAGCGCCGTCACGTCCGCGTCCGGCCCGAGCGGGGGACGGGCCGGGTCCAGCGTCTCGTCCGGCAGATGCCAGCCGGCGCTGGTCGAGGCCAGGGCCAGCCCACAGCCCGCCTCCTCCCCTGGTGCCACCCCCGCCTGGCCGAACGCCTCCGAAAGAGCGGACTCCGCCAGTCGCACCGGAAGTTCGCGGTCGCCGGCGTCGACGCCAGGAACGTGGTAGACGCCCTTGATCCGGTAGTCGGCCACGTCGAAGCTTCGGGGCGGCTCGGCGGTCCGGCCGACGCGCAGACCTGCCACGAAGGCGTCGACTCCGTCGCCGAACGGCGAGACACAGCCCATGCCCGTCACCACCACGCGCGCCATGCCGCTACCGCCTCACTTCTCGCTCTGGCGGCGGACGAGACCGGCCAGCTCGCCGACGGTGCGCACATCACTCAGATCCGCGTCGTCGATCATCAGACCGAAGCGGTTCTCGATGTCGACGACGAGGGACAGCCGCTCCAGGGAGTCGATCCCCAGGTCGGCGATCGTCTCGTCCGGCTCCAGCTCGCGCCCGGCCAGCTCGGCGCTGTGCTTGTGGATCAGCTCGCATACAGCGGGGAAGACAGAATCGGTCATCACACCAATGACTCCAGAGGATCCGGAAGGGGAGAGCTGGGATTTCCCACGCGCGCGGTCAGTGGAAGTCGGGGTCGACGCGCCCGATGTGGCGCAGCCCGAGCTTGGTCTGCCGGTCGGGCCCGTACGTCTCATAGAAGGTGCCGCCCTCGGGCTCGTAGATCCGGGCGTGCGGCCGACGCGAGGGGCCCCGGACGAACAGGGTGATGCACGGCTCGTCGTCGCTGGGGTTGATGACTTGGTGCGCCCGGCCGACGGGGAGCGAGTTCATCTGGCCCGCCTCCAGGGTCTGTTCCAGCAGCGGCACGACCCGGCAGGTCCGCCGCTCCTCGTCCACGTTGGTGATCTCGAACTGGCGCTCCGTGTAGGTGCCGGTCATGAGGACGGTGCTGCAGTCCCACTTGTGCGAATGCACCTTCTCCAGGGCGCCGCCGTTCTGCTTCTTCGACTTGAACCGGTGCATCCGCACCCGGAACCGGTCCGCTTCATCGATGTGCAGGACGAATTTGTCCATGAGGATGCGCGGATAGTTCATGTGCGGCGCGAGTGAGCGAAAAAGGTCCTCGTTCGCGATGATTTCCTCGGTCCGCTCCTCAAGGATGTGCCGATGGTGGGCAGCGGTCTTGAGGATCTCCTCCACTATCGGCGCCTGCGACTCCACATATCGCCTGGAGCTCCAGTCCACCTCGTTCTCCATGGACCGCACAAAGTCTCGCCAGCGAATAACAACGCACCGCCTCTTGACTCTTGACCGAGCACCGAATCACCTGCGTGCAGGCCCAGTCGGCCGACCCGCAGAATCGCCAGACAGAAGATCACAGAGGCGGGGCACTCGCAAGGATGTTCAACCCGGTGTTCAACTCCGCGACCCACGACTTCGGCACGGCGCCGCCGGCGTCCTCCTTTTCGCAGCCTTCCTGAAAAACTGCCCCTCCTCGTTGCGCGTCCTCAGTCTTGACCACGACAGCGGATGACAGCGCCGAAACGGACCGCCGTACGTGACGCGCATCACCAACATGCGGCGGGCGGTGCGCTACTATCCGGCGGACTTCACCCCCTTTCCCTCGGGGTTCGGCAGCTCGGACGATAATTCGGAGCAAAAGGGCGATGCAAGGGTTCACAAAGTCCGGAGCGGCGCCATGGAGCGTCCGAATCGACGAAGCACTCAAGACGGTCGGTCTCTCGCCCACGGCGGTCACGCAACTGGTCGCCCCGGAACTGGGCGGCGGACGGGCCTACTTGGTCGGCTCGCTGGCCAGCGGACTGGGCAACCGGTCGAGCGATGTGGACATCCATGTCGTGGACGAGGCCGTCAAGCAGCACAGGGGCCCCAAGCTGAATCATCTCGACGGGGTGCCGGTCGACATCGAGCACTTCCCGGCGAGCACGCCCGCCCAACTGGCGCAGGAGGCAGGGGACATCGCGGTGCTCCGTTTCGCCGCCGGTGACGTGGCGCTGCAGCAGCCACTCGGCCGCAGCGAGCAGCGCCGGGCCGCCCGCTGGCTCCATGCCACAGCACTGGACCCGGCGGCACCCCCGGTGTACGACGCGGCACAGTCCGCGCGCGTGCAGGCGATGCTGGCCCGCGTCGCCTTCGGCCGGCTGGCCGGACTGGCGTGCATGGCGGGCCTCGCCGAACGGGCCGGCCGGTCCGAGGACACACGCCGTCACCTGTGGCGGCAGGCGGGCCGGCAGCTTCTCGAACTGCGCTGCAGACTCGCGGGAGACATGACGACTGGCGACAAGTGGCTGCCCGTAAGGGCCCGGCGGCTGGGCCTGCCCGCCGGCTCGGTCGATGACGAGGACCGCCTGCACGCGGCCCTCGCGCAGGCCGGCCTGCCGGACTTCGACCCGCTCGTCCTGGCCACCGTGCGGCCCGCGCTGGGCAGCAGAGAGGTGACCCTCGCCGGCCGGTCCTGGCTGGTGAACCGGCACGACCGGCTGCTCTCGGATGGAGTGCGCACCGAGGCCCCCGCCGCGGAGGCGGCCGGCGAACTGGGCGCGGCACGGCTGCTCGACGCCTTGGGGCGCGCCGAACTGGACCTGGTTGTGGAAGACGACGCCCTGCGGAAGGTGTTCGAAGCATGGATCACGCAGAAGTGACCCGGGACGGCCTGGACGTCACCTGGGTCACCTCCCACGGGGCCGCGGCGGCCTGGCAGTACGCCCAGTCGGTGCAGGCCGCCCTGGACGACATGGAGGCCGCCCGCCGCGAGGAGGACTGGCCGCTGTGCGTCGAGTCCTGCGCGATGGCGCTGCGGGCGATCCTGCTCTGCCGCCGCCTGGCCCGCGGGCTCGACGGCCCGCTGGACGACATGGAGTTCCAGTACGCGCTGGCCAACAGCGCGGAGCCGGCGGCGGTCGCCCTGCGCGACCTGCCCTGGTCGGCGGACGCGGGCGAGCAGGAGGCCCGTACGGCCATGGCGACGGCCGGGCGACACGACGCCGAGCTCCGCGCCGAGCTGCCCTTCGACGTCCCCGTGACGCGCACACCGGCCGGGTCCCGACAGGCCATGCGCATCTCGGCGACCCTCGTCCAGTGGCGACGCGAACGCTCCCTGCCGGCGGCCCGGTGGCGCCAGGACGGCCTCTGACCCAGAGCAACCGAAGGCGGCGCGCGAAGAACCGGCGGCGGACGTGGAGTACGACGCCGGCCGGTTGCGTATCGCCACCCGCTCGGCCGCGGCGGCCCCGCCTGCTGGGTAACCCGGCGCACCCTATGCTTCCGGCCCCCTTGATGTTGGTGTCAGGGGGCCGGTGTGTTGGTAGCGGGGACAGGATTCGAACCTGCGACCTCTGGGTTATGAGCGCAGCGAGCTACCGAGCTGCTCCACCCCGGGTCGGTCCGCCCTACCCTACGCCGTGCAGAGGACCGGGCCACCGGGGACCCGTCGGGAAGATGTAGGTTCCGGGTCCGCGTTAGCAGTGTCGGTCGATCTCTAGCAGGCGGCTAGCAATCTTCCGGGTCGCGTTAGCAGCACCTGTGGTCGGTGGTGGTCAGTCCCGGGAACTTCTCGGTCATCCGGCCTCTTCGCCCTGGGCGGCTTCCTACGGTCAGCTCATGGTCACCAAGCGTACAAGCGTGAGGGCTGGCAGTCAGGAGTCTGCGACGGCTTCGATCCGGTACGAGGACGACTCGGTACGCAGCGTGGAGTTCAGCCAGCTGCGCCGGGGCAGTTTCGACGGGTCCGTGCCGTGGCGGCAGGTCAGGTCGGCGAAGGGTCACAAGCATCATCCCGGCGAGTACGCGTCGGCGACGACGTGTGGGCTGGTGGTCTACGAGAGCCGTCTGGAGCTGGCTCGGCTGCTGCTGGCGGACTTCGACCCGCAGGTGGTCGGGATATTTGCCCAGCCGTGCCGTCTGCGGGCGCGGGTGGGCGGGGGTGGCGGCTGCATGTGCCGGACTTCCTGCTGGTGCTGGGGGACGGCAACGTGCGCGTAGTCAACGTGAAGCCGGCCGACCGCCTTCTTGGTCCGAAGATCGCGGAGGCCCTGGCCTGGCCCGGGGACCTGGTGGAGGGCCACGGCTGGCAGTACGAGATCTGGTCGGGGGCGGATCCGACGCTGCTGGCCAACGTGCGGTTCCTGGCCGCCTACCGGCGGGCCGGGGTTGTGCCGGACGAGGACATCGCGCGGGCCTGGGAGGCGGTGCAGGACGGGGATCCCCTCACGGTCGCCGAACGGCGTCTGCGGCTGGCCGGCCGGTGGAGGACGTGCGGCCCGCCATCCTCGCACTGGTGTGGTCGGGACGGCTCTCGGTCGACCTGAGCCGCCCGATCGACGGTGACTCGGTGCTGCGGAGGGCGGCATGAGCAACTGGACGGTTCCGTTGCGGGCGGGACTCGCTCTGAGTTTCCAGGGGTGAGCCGTTCATGGTGTCCGAGGTGCGCGGCCGCGAGGTCCTGCTCCAGCAGTCCGGGTTCGGTGGGGTGCGGTGGAGGCTGGTCGACGTGGCCGGCCTGCTGGTGGACCCGACGACCCAGTTGCTGGGCGAGCTGCCGGACGAGGAGGAGTCCACGGCCGTCGCTCTGGGGCTGCTCGACCAGGCCGAGGAGGACGAGGTCACCCAGCGCTTCCAGCACGTTCTGAGTTTCCTCCTCGGAGTCCACGCGGACCTGCCTCCGAGGAACATCCACGCTCGGGACGAGTTCCGCTACCAGGTCTCGCCGCTGATGCGCGCGTTCCTGCTGGAACAGGCGGCCACAAACCTCGCTGCCCACCGGATCGACGAACCCGTGCTCTGGGAGCCCCCACCGAATGGTGCGACTGGACCGACTGGCCTGGGGCTACCTCCGAACGGATTTCCGACAGCGACTTCGACACCTTGATCGCCGGCCGGACCCCGGCCGAGGAGACGGCCGCCGCCCTCGGACTGACCACAGAGCACGTCCGGCGCTACTGCGACGCCACCGGCACCACCCAACCGCCGCCCGCTCCCGCATCCCCCGGTCTCGGCTGGCGCCGGCCGAGACCGGGGGATGCTCGACCCCGGCTTTCTCCGCACCACTCACTCCAGCGGAACTCTCAACCAGAGCCTGATCGCCCGCAGTGCCGGCTGCAGCCTCTCAACCGTCGAAAACGCCCTGGAGAAGCCGGGATCCCCGCCACACCACGCCCCGAACCGCTCAGCCTTCGCATCACCCGTGAGGAACTCGAACAGGCCTACCTCCACCGACGCCTCAGCATCCCCGACATCGCCGAACATTCGGTCTCGACAGGCACCGCCTCAACCTGCTGGCCAAGAAGTGGGGCATCGAGATCCGCCCGAACAGCGCAACCAGCAACCCGTTCGCACTCCTGCCGGACGCACCGGCCCTGTCCGAGTCGATGGCGGCCATCAGCAACGTCCGCAACTGCGTCGAACGCCTCAGACGCCTGGTCCGGCTGCCTGGCCAACGAAACCTCTGCGCGGCCGCCAGAAGCCTCGGAACGCTGCCAGCGACGCTCACGCATCAGCTCCATGCCCTGGAAAAGGCCGCAGGCGTTCAACTGATCGAACGGACCAGCCCCCTCGCAGCCACCCCGGCGGGCGCCGCTCTCATCCACGAAGCAGAGCACCTGCTCAGCCTCCTGGACGCAGCGCGATCTTCCGTCACCTGACCGGCGGCTCGACCATCATCACGACGCGGTCCGCTTCGACGGCGAACGCGCCCAGGACCCAACTTCAGTCATTGTCACGTTTATGAGAGTGGCTGACCTTTTCAACGTAAGGTCGGTGCCGACGTGGGATTGCCGAAGCCCTTGTTCGGGCACCGAGGAGCCGTTGATGCTGGACCAGGGTTTGCAACGCGCCGCGCGCCTGGCTGGTTACGAGACCGTGAGCACTCAGCTCTCCTTGCTGAGCGACCACCGGCTCGGGGAGGTCGTGGCAGCCGCTACCCCGCTCTCGTCAGGCATCGGCGGCAGGTCGGCAGAGCTGGACGTCAACGGAACGCGCGTCTTCGTCAAGCGGATCCCTTTGACGGACATCGAATTGCGCCCGGAGAATGTGCGATCGACGGCGAACGTCTTCGAGCTGCCGATGTTCTACCAGTACGGGGTGGGCTCGGCCGGGTTCGGTGCCTGGCGGGAGCTTGCCGTGCACACCATGACCACGAACTGGGTTCTCGGCGACGAGTACGCGGGGTTCCCGTTGATGTATCACTGGCGGGTTCTTCCTGACTCCCCTCCCGAAGGATTCACCGATGAGTTCGGGGGCCTTGAGGGGGCCGTTGCCCACTGGGAGGGATCACCCGCCGTTCGCAACCGGCTGGAGGCCATCGGCCAGTCCTCGTACAGCCTGGTGGTCTTTCTGGAGCACGTGCCGCACACACTCGCCGGATGGCTGGCTGACCACCGCGAAACTGCCATGCCGGAAGGCGGGGACGGCTCGTCCTTCCGCTGGGTGGAGGAAGCTCTGATGGACGGAGCTGACTTCATGAGTTCTCGCGGACTTGTCCACTTCGATGCACACTTCGCCAACATCCTGACCGACGGCCGTCAGCTCTACTTCGCCGACTTCGGACTTGCCCTGAGCTCCCGCTTCGACCTGACGGCGGATGAGTCCGACTTTCTCGCGGACCACCTCGGCTACGACCGTTGTTACACCGCGAGCCACCTGCTCCAATACCACTTGCTCGACGGCGTGCGCGGTGACACGGAATGCGAAGTCTTCCTGCACGACTGGATCGCGGGCCAGCGACCTGGCGACATCCCACCCGAGATCACGGCCATCATCGACCGGCACGCACGCCCTACCGTCGTCGTGGACTCCTTCTTCCGCCGCCTGATCACCGAGAGCAAGCAGACGCCGTTCCCGTCCGCGGAGATCGAGCGGCAATTGGGCGATTGCGCCACAACCCCGGGCTGACCCACGCCCTCGCCGGCTCCCAGCCCCACCACCACAACTGTCCGGCCGCCACACGCAACAGCGGAATGCCAGGATGTCCGGGTGGTCAGCGCTGAAGAGTGGATTCGCATCCGTCGCGGCCTGCGGTTCGGACAACGATTCCGAGGGACGGTGACGGGCGGTGCCGAGGCCGGGCACGTTCGTCGACATCGGTCTTCCGGTCGGAGGGTTCGCCGATGTTCTGCTTCTGCCAGCGGTCGCAGAACGCTGGCCAGACCAAGGAACCGAGGCCGAATTCGAGGTCTGGTGGGCCGATCAGCGACAGCAAGTCCGACTCAAGCCATTTGACCGCAGTTCCTGCGTGAAGACTTCGCCCACTGGCAGGCGGACTGGCGGCCCGGCTGGCCAGAGGACGTGCCGGTGGACAAGGCGTGGGTCGATGCGGCGGCGACGTATCTACGGGGAACTGGCGTGATCGAGGAGACACTGCGCTCAGCAGGCTGGCGGCCCGGACGTCACGTCTCGATCGACCACTGGCGCAAGACGCTCGAGAAGACCGGCCTGGTCCGCATGCACGATGCCGCTGAAGCCTTCTTGGCGGAGTTCGGTGGCCTGGACGTCCAGATCAGCGGCCCCGGGATCACCTGCGCCAAGACCCCCTTCAACTTCGACCCGGACAACCTGATCGGCGAGGAAGACCGCTTCGCCGACTGGAGTCACACCATCGGGAGCGCCATCTTCCCCCTCGGCGAACTCGATGAGGGCAGATTCTTCCTCGGCATCGACGAGAACAGCGAGATCTACCTGGTTGAGACCTGGCTGGCTACGTTCGGCGATGCCGAGGACGCGCTGGAGAAGCTCATCCTGGGCATCGCCCCGGGGCGGATCGAGGCTGCCGACTGAACAGCCCCAGCCGGACCGGGTTCCACTCCGACGATGCTTCCCGGCGGGCCACGCGATTGCTAAAGATCAGCCGATCGGAACATTGCTAACGCGACGCGGAATCCGCAGTCTCAGCAGGACCTCCTGCCAACGAAGCGGCCGAACCTACAGAAGAGGTGCGCGTGAGTCGGCTGCAGCGGGCTGGAACCTCTCGGTGGCACCGGAGGCCGGTGTACGCGGCGGGCCCGTGGGCTGCACCCCTGCGTGCGCAGCGTCTCGCGCATGTTCCGTTGCCGTGCACGGGGCCGGGGGTGCAGTGCCGCTGGGTGGCGCGTAGCACAGTGTTACTACCGTGACGCTCGATTCTCACTGGCCGTCGAAGCCTCCGCGTCGGCCTGCCTGGCGCGTCGCTGCGCGCGTACGCCAGTGCCTGTCCTGTCCGGGGCCGACCAGTCCGGCTCGTCCCCAGGGTCCTTCGTCGCCACCTTGGTCACCTTCAACCCGGCGGCCCGGCCCCGGGTGTGCTGACTCGTATCGCACGTCAGCAACCGAACGTCACGGCCGGCCAGGCCCTGGATGGCCACCGTACGGTCGATGATCTCGATATCGGGGCGCTCTAGGCGCACGTGTCCAGGAGGATCGAGGACGATCTCCACGTTGACCCTGCCGCGGGTCTCGCCGTCCTGAACGGCGTGCTCCCCCTCGTGAAGGACTCCGTGGGTGTCGCCGTTGAGGACCCCGTCGAGGAGACCGAGCGTGTGGGCGGCGCGCCAGCGGGCCCGCTGCTTGCTGGCGTCCTTGAGGTCGTCCAGCTCGTCGACCACCACGATCGGAAACAGCAGGCGTACGAACTGATAGCGCGGCACGCCGAGCACCTCGTGCAGGCTGACGTCGGCAAGCTTCACCTCGTTCTGGATGTAGAAGCTGGAGTCGGCTACGACGAACACCTCCCGTTGGCTCCAACGGCGTATCTGCGTATCCAGCGCGGCCACGGCTGCCTCGAACGCCTCGATGCGTTCCGCGACCTCAAGTTGGACCAGGCCGTTCACGAGGCGCTGCTGGTCGGTACCGGCGAGGGTGCCGCAGCTGCCCAGCAGCATCCGGTAGCGATCGGTGAACACGAGCTGGTCAAGGTCCCGGCCGCTGATCTGGGAACGCAGTATCCGCGCGGACTCCGTGGCCCACTCCAGATACGTCAGCAGCCCCTCGAAGGCGCTGCCGTACGGCCGCTGCAGGTTCATTGCCGTGGTGTGTACGCCGCTGAGTACCTGCCGGATGTTCTTCCGGTCTGCACCGGGGCGCGGTGTGATGAGCATGCGGCGATCCTGCCAGCGCGACCCGCTGGCGCGCCTCGGCTTTCCGACGCTACGGCCCTGCGACAGCATGACCGCGGCCGGGAACGGAACGCGTGGGCGGTCTCGCCTCCGGCCTGGCTCGGGAGGTCGGCCAAGGTCGGCTGGGTGGGCGCGCTGGGGTCTGGCTGCGGAGCGCCGGCGGCGTCTCCATCGGGGCACCCGGTTCGACGTGCGGCAGGCTTCCAGGCGGGAGCGGTGCCGTCCGGTACCCCTGAGGCCCTGGCCTGGATGGACCACCGTCCATCAGCAGTCCGCGCAGGCCCCCGCTTTTGCCCGCAGGCCCTTGGGCGGCACCGAACCCAACGAAGTCCTGCCAGGCTCTGCCTCGGCGTGACCCAAGCGTTGCCCCGGCCGGGAGAGCACGCCGCTAACAATGCGCATGGAGCTATCGTTATTAGCATCATGTTGCTGCGTTTGGACAAGAGGGACACTCGGCCCCTGCACGAGCAGGTGGCGGGCGCGATCCGTCGCGCCATTACCGAGGGCGAATGCCGGCCAGGGGACCGCCTGCCGTCGGCACGCGACCTCTCGCAGGCGCTCGACGTCAACGTCAACACGGTCCTGCGTGGCCTGCGCGGTCTTCGGGACGATGGGCTGCTGGAGTTCCGCAGAGGCCGTGGGGTGACTGTCGCTGACGGCGCTGACCAACGGTCTGGGTTGCTGGAGCGAGTACACGCCTTGGTGGGCGACGCCGCCCGGCTGGGTTACAGCAGGACCGAACTCATCGAGATGATCAGGGGGATACCGTGAACAACCGCACACGGTCCGGCCGCGGGGCGCGCTGGAGCGGGATCGCGTGGGCCGTGGGTATCGCTGCTTTGATCGCAGCACTGCCGTGGGCCGCGAGCGGACGGCTGCCGGATCGGCTGGCCACTCATTGGGTATTCGGGGACGGCACACCCGACGACTCGATGCCGCTTTGGGCAGCGTCTGTCTTCCCTGGCCTCATCTGGCTCTTCCTGGCGGCCGTCGTGCTGGCGATGCTGTGGCGGGGCGCGGACGCCGCCCGTGTGCAAGGAGAAACATGGGCAGCGACCTCGCTGCTGCCCGGAGGCGTCCTGCTGGCCGGCGCGCAGGCAGCCGTCGTCCGCGCGAACCTCGACCGCGCGGACTGGCACGACGCGCGCCAGCCCACCCCGTGGCTCGTGGTCACCCTGGTGGCGACGTTGGCCGGCGGCTTCGCCGGATGGTTGGTGAGCCGCCGCCGACGGCAGGCAGCTGCTCCCGCGGTGCAGGAACGCCGGGAGGGGCCGGTTCTGCAGATACCCGAAGGACAGCGCATGGTATGGCTTTCTCGGACGACCAATCCCTGGCTCCAAGCGCTGGCCGCGGTGACGGGCCTCGTGGCCGTGGCAGCGATCATCGCTCTCGTCAGCGGCCTGACCGAACCGGGGCCGTTCTGGGCGCTGTTCACCCCCTTCGCGTTCGCCTCCCTCGCAGTGGCCGGGTGCGCGGCGGTCCAGGTTTGCGTCTCCGAGAGGGGTCTGGAGGTGGCGTTCGGACCGTTCGGCTGGCCTGTGCGCCGCTGGGACGCGACGGAGATCGAGTCGGTCCGCACCGAGGACCGCACCCCTGCACAGGTGGGCGGCTGGGGGTACCGGCTAAGCGGCCTGGGCACCACGGTCATGCTTCGCAGCGGGCAATGCCTGGTCATCCGCGTGAGGGGCAAGGGCAAGGAATTCGCCGTCAGCATCGACGACGCTGAGCGAGGCGCTGCTTTGCTGAACGCGCTGAGTACGCCTCAATCGGCCTGAATAGGATGCCCTTCGGGTGCGCTCACCTGATGAGTCGACTCGATCTCGCGGACCTGATCGGACTGGACACCGTCGCCTCGATCGCCGAATCGCTTCACGAAGAGCTCCGGGAGCTGCTTCACGCGCCTCCACGCGGTTCCAGCCGATGGTGGGTCCGGAGTCCTCTGCCGTAAGGCCGGCAGCAGAGGGACCCACGGCTACGAGCGGATCTGAAAGCTTGGTACGGCGCCGGGCTGAAGGTCCCCGGCCTCCGCAAGGGGTGGGGTCCCCGGACGGCAGGGCAGGTGTAGGACGAGAAGCGCGTGTGCGGCGGGCTTCCCGTCCTGTGGCCTGTGCGGTGCGAATCGGTCGGCCTCACCGTCCAGATGGTGGACGTCCTGCTCCCTTATCCGGCGGTGGTTCCGTAGGCTGGCGGGTGCAGCTGGTTCGCCCCGTCCGCCGGGCGGGATGCGTCGTAAGAGGGAACCCGGTGGAAATCCGGGACTGCCCCGCAGCGGTGAGCGGGAACGACCGCCGTCATACGCACTGGGCCCGGGAGGGTCTGGGAAGCGACGGCAAGTAGGCCAGGCGTTGGAATCTGCTTCTCGGGCGCCCTCTGGCCCTGCCGGATGTCGACTAGAACGCGGCCACCGGCGATTCAGGGCGCCGGCTCCCGGTGACGGCGCAGTAGCGCTGCCAACGCACAGCGCAGGCAGGAACCAGGGGTGTCCGCCTGAGTGGACGGAGCGCGGGGACAGGGCGTCGACGGGGTGGGGACCCGCCCGGTGCAGTCCTCCCCCTGTGAGGCGACCAGTGCCTCGAGTTCGAGGAGCAGTTGTTCGGCGGGTCTGGCCTGCTGGGCGAGGACCCGTGCCCGGGCGCTCTGGCCGCCGATCTGCCGTCGGCTGGCGATGAGTTGGCCGTATTCCAGGGTGGGGGCGACCGCCTCACGGCCGGCGAGAGCGATGTGGCGCGGCTGCGGGGTTCTGGCCACTCGGTTCCTCCGCTCATCGGCGGGTGGTCCGTGTCGGGTCGGGCTGATCTGTCGGGCCGTACTCGCTCTCGCGTCGGACTCGGCGTCCGGAACACCAGAAGGGGCCCTCTGTTGTCCGGAAGGAATCAGCGCGCGGCCGGAACCGCGCGGCCGCTCGCGGCCGTTGCCGGCTTGGGGTTCAGCAGACGTTCCGCCAGTTCACCGAAGAGCAGGCCGAAGCCGGCCCACAGTGCGGACTGGATGGCCAGTGCGGACACCCGGAACCGCCACAGCAGGGCGGCCGGAAAGTCCTTCGGCACCTCGTTGGTGACGGGCAGGAACGCGTAGGCCAGACCGATGACGGCGGCGAAGGCGGCCACCGCGACGACCGTTGCCCACCAATTGCCCACGCTGGGCGCCAGGCGCTTGCCCAGGATGGTGGCGGTGACCGCGAGGAGGACGCTGAGCAGCATCATCAGGAAGTACAACGTGGTCCGCTTGCCGACGGTGTCGGGGTCGCCGACCGACGGCAGGTTCGCCGGGTACTTCAGGAACGGCACGACGTAGACGGTGAGCAGGGCGCAGCCGGACAACAGCAGCGCGGTCGCCCGCGGGCTGAAGCGGCCCACGCGGCCCCGGGCGAAGCAGTACGCGAGCGCTGCGATGCCGCCGAACGCGACCCCGTAGACGAGGACGCCGGTGGCGAGGCCAGCGGTGGACTGCAGGGAGCGGGAGACTACTTCCATCTCATGCTCGTGGGCGTGGGCGTCCTCGAAGGCGATCGCCTTGTCGACGCTCGGCTCACCGAGGAGGTAGGCGACGACGAGGGCGAGCAGCCGGCGGCCAGGCCGGCGAGCAAGCCTCGCACGAGGAGGTTTCTTACCGTTGCGGAGTTCATGGGTGTGCGGCGTCCCTCGCGCTCGCGTCAGTGGCAGGAGAAGCCGAGCAGGCGGCGGGCGTCGTGCACCCACTCGTGGACGTCGGTGCCGTTGAACACGGAGGTGGCGCCCTGCTCGGCGCCGACGAAGTAGAGCAGGATCAGCATCAGGATGCCGAAGAAGACCGCCCAGGGAGCTATCGCCTTCAGCGGCAGCTTGACGGGGATGGCGGGAGTGGTTGCTGTCGGCTGGGCGACGGTCTGCGCCATGGCAGAACCTCCTCTGGGATTTCGCGTCCCATCTCTGTGGTGCACAGAACGACGGCCACGGGTCTGACTCACGCAACGCCCCAAGAGGGGGCCCGCATACTCTCTCGCCCGCGAAGCAGACAGAGCGGCCGTAGGTGGAGCTCAAGAGGGGCCGCTGGTCCGCGGCTTCGACGACGACACACCCCGAGCATGCCACCGAATTTCTCAAGATCACCTGCTGAGAAAGCGACGGCCCTGATGTGCAGGGGCAGGTGCTGCTCGCGGTGGGACTCGTCTCCCTCCGTCCGGGTGATTTCTCGTGGGCGCGGACAGGGCATTCGTCTCCGCAGCCTCATCGGTCTTCCCGGTGTTACGACAGGCCGGACAGGTCTTTTATACAGGTAAGCGGGAACATGTGGTTACAGTCGGGCAGGGACTCGCCGGGTGTGCCGGCAGGCGGAATCGGGCGCAATGTCACTTGTTGTCCTGCTAGCTTGTGTCTGTGGACGTCGAGATCATCTGTTTCTATGTGGGAGCTGGCGACTGCACCCTTCTGTGTTTTCGTGACGACAGCGGCAAGATCAAGCACACCGTTCTGATGGACTGTGGTTCCAATGGTCAGTCACGCGCGACGCACAGGAACGATCTGCCGGGGCAGGAGCGGCGCGCCCAGGCATATTTGCGGGAGCGTGCCGGTGCTTATCTGAAGGAGAACAACGGCGTCCTCGATTACCTGCTGATCAGTCACCCTGACAAGGATCATTACAACTGGCTGCATGCCGTTCTGTGCCACGACGGGACCAGGGAACTCCAATACACAGTCAATAACCTCTGGTACTCCTGTGATCGGAACGACTACCGGAACCAGAACTACGGCTTTATCTCTGATCTGCTGGATGAGGTGTCGCCGTCAGACAACAAGACGACTTGCAAACAGCTCGGCCATGTGAAGCACGGACTCCAGGCTACAGCCCGCCGTATATTCCATCCCGTGAAGAAGCTCCCTCTCTTCGCGGGCTTCGGCGACGATGCCGCCAATGTCTTCGTCGCCGCCGCCCAGCAGATGGGCCCGTTGCCGGACAGTCCCTATCACCGGGAGGACATCTGGCTGTCGCTGCCCGGCGGCGGATCGGCTGGGCGAAAGGTGAAGAACTACCCGTACCCAGGGAAGGAATTCACCAAAAACCTGAAATCCTGGGACATCGAGAAGCGCGTTACGGAGCTGCGGAAGACGATCTCGCAGAAGCTGGCGGGGGCGGAGAAGGACGCTCGGGTGGAGGCCGAAGCCCACCGGCTGACCTTCGACGAGATGGAGACCACGGAGCCGGAGAAGAAGATCGCGGAGGTCAGCCGGTACATCGGCCGGGCCGAGAGCGACGGGGGGACCGGCACGGTGAAGGTAAGCAGCACGGAAGTCCCCCGGTGGGTACTCGCCAAGAAAGTCGTCGAGGGGCCGGACTTGCTACCCCCGTGGAATCGCTGGGTGCGTGACGAAGCGCGGCGGCAGCTCGGGGTCGAGTACCGGAAGAAGCCGGGCGGAGAGGCGAAGTTCCAGGCTCACAAGGCAAAACTGGCGCCCAAGGACTTCTTTCTGGGTAAGCGGGAGTACGAGGATATTTTGCTCTCGACGGCTGTCAAGCAATGCGTCGAGGAGGCCATCAAAAAAGCCCCGAACACTGCGCAGGAGGCAGAGATCGGGAAGATTAAGGCACTGCTGGAGAAGGAGCTGAAAGACTACAACGACTGGGTCAAGGCTTACAACAGCTCCAGCCCTCCCCCGCCCGAAAAGCTCCCCGAGCGGAACTGGGACGAGGCAAAAAAGAAGGATGTCGCCAAGGAGCGACTCTTCCGGTGGGGCATCGAGAACGAGATCCTCGCATGGCAGATGCAGGAGAGCGCCAAGGAGGAGTGGGCGAACCTGCACAGCATGGTTATCGTGGTGAAAGGTCCGAAGGATGGTGCGGGCAAGCGCCAGCAGGCGTGGATCATGGGAGATGCCTACATGCTGAACGAGGATCTGCTACGACTCCAGTACAAGGACAGCTCCTTCTTTTCCGATGCCTCGCTGCGCTGGCTGAGATGTGGTCATCACGGCAGCGAGACGTCTACGTCCGACGAATGGGTCAACTTCCTGAAACCGGCCGGGATCTTCGTCAGCGCGGGTATGCGCAAGACGTTTCGGCACCCATGGTCGGTACACTGGCAGAAGGTCGGCCAGGCATGGGACCTGACGAAGCCCGCGGACTACGATCCACCGGACCGGCCGCCCGGGGTTCGCGGTCCTGTCGACCCCCTGAAGCCGCCGAATCCGCACCATTACGTGGTCTTCGCGCCTAAGGACGGAGAGCCCCGCCTGGAATGGCGGGAAACCCGGCGGGCGCTGGGCACCACCCTGTATCCGCATACCAGCGACACCGACACCGCCGGCATCACCCAGCCGCCCAAGAAGGGCGCTGTTGTGCCCGCCGTCGAACCTACGGTGAGCACACCCCGCTTCGTCGAATGGCACCTGCGGTTCCACAAGAACGGCCAATTCGAGCTGTGGTTCCAGTAGGAGACGGACGATGCCGCTTTCCGTGACCACCTTGCGCACGATGCTTTCCCCGAAGGTTCTGGAGCACCGCAAGGGCCTTGTCCTGGACCACACCGCCCTGCAACTCCCCGCCGCACAGCAGCTCTTCCGTGACTGGTGCACGGACGGACAACTGCGGCTCACCAACGTCGTCACCGACCTCACGGGCCTCCAGGCAGGCGGCACGATCACTCTCAAGGGGCGGACGGCACGCCCCGCGAAGGTCGCCTTCCTCACCGACCAGAGCGAGCAGGTCGTCGGCTTCCGCGTCGCCGTCCACCTCCCGCTCGACCAGGCCGAGACTTGGCTTCCGGCCGACCTCAAAGCCGCCCTGACATTGCTGCGGACCACCGGGCTCGTCGGCGGGGTCCGGCTGCTGTTCGGCGTCGACTCGCCCGGGCAGGGCAGTCCGCCCGTGCCCGGCACGGGCCTTGCGATCGAACTGGCGGTCCCGGGCGTCTCGCCCGCCCCGGTGCTCTTGGGCCAGAACCCCGTGAGCGGCGGTATCTGGGCCCTCAGCGGTGACTTCGTGCCGGTGCGGCTGCCGCTGGACAAGGTCAAGGGCTTGGTCGGCGGCGCAGTGCTGGAGCTGCCGGCCGCCCTGGGCGGTGCCGACCTGTGGCTCGACGGCGCAGCCCTCACCTTCGACCCGGGCCGCAATCTTTTCCAGTCCTTCTGGCTGAGCCTGTCGGTGCGGAAGAGCTGGGAACTCGTCCCCGGTGTGCTCACCTTGCACAACGTCCGGGCCGAGTTCGGCGTGGCGGCCTCGGTACGGGATGCCAAGCTCTCGGCGTCGTCCCGGGTCCAGGCGCTCGTCTCCGGCGTGCTGGACGTGCAGGGGATCACGATCGGTGCTGAACTGCGCCGTGCGGGCCCCCGGTACGAGCTGTCCGCGGCACTCGAACAGCCCGTCTCCATCGGGAAGATGCTGGCCAAGCTGTTCCCAGGAGAAACTCCCCCCAACCTCCCCGCCACGGCGCAGGCATGCGCTCTTCACGGCAGCTTCGGCGGGGGCACCCCGTCCTACTCGGCCGGGGTGGCATTCGCCGACTGGCAGATCACCGACTGGCTGAAGCTCTCCCACGTGGAACTCTCCGTCGAGAAGGCCGGGGCCTCTGTCTCCGCCTCCCTCGACGCCGACTGGACGGTCGGCGGCGTCACTGTCGCCGTGCACGGCGAGTGGACGAAGTCCGAGGACTGGTGGTTCACCGCGCACCTTCAGCCCGCCGCCCGCGAGAAGGCGCTCTCCGGCTTCGGGCTCTCCCTCCCCGACAGCCTCGGTGGTCTGACGCTGAGCTACCTCGGTGCCGGGGTGACCAAGAGGAAGGACGCAGGCGAGGCCCAGCTCACCGTCCAGGGCGCCATCCCGGGACTCAAGCTCGCCTTCGGCATCCACGCCACCGTGAACAAGACGCTACGGACGGAGGGCGGTAGGCTTGCCAGTGCAGCCTTCCAGCTCGCGGGTCAGGCCACCCTGCGGGTCGGCAAACGCCTCGTCAAGCTCACCGTCACCGGCACGGGTGACCGGTTCGACGGCACCTGGACGGGGACTCCCGGGATCGGTGCCGCCGACCTTCTGACGGCGCTCGGCGTCTCCGCCTCCGAGCTGCCCACCGCTCTCCTGCTGACCCTGACCAGCCTGGCCGTCAGTCATGGCAAGGACGGCAGGTGGCTCGTCACGGCCGGTACGGCCCAGGGCCACGCGCTCACCCTCGTCGGCGGCAAGGGCTGGTGGTTCGCGCAGGTCCGGATTGCGTGCGCGGCCCGGCTCTCCAGCCTGGAGCTGCTGCGCGGCCAGCTCCCTGCGGGCCAGGACCTCGGTGTCGGAACGCCCACCCTCCGCTGGGCGAGGACGAAGGTTTCCGGTACGAAGATCAGCGCCTGGCGCACCTGGTACGGCACGGCGCAGGCCGACGCGCTGGGCATCATCGAAGGCGAAGTGCCGGCCGGTTTCGGCGGAGCCGTCCGGCTCCTCGTCGGCGCGCAGTGGCAGGACCTCCCGCTCCGTGCCGGAAGCGGCCCCAAGGCCCTGACGGCAGGGCCTGCCGCCCCGGGCGCGGGCGCCCCGGTGCCCACCGCTCCCGGCGCGGGCGCCGAACTGAGCGCCGAACTGCGGCTGGACCGGTCCGTCGGGCCGCTCCGGGTGCGCGGCGTGGAGATCCGGCTGAGGGCCGAGGCGGTGACGGTCGGCGTCCAGGCGACGCTCACCATCGCGGGAGTGGAACTGCAGGCCGAGGGACTCGGCGTCAGCGTCGGACTCGCCGCCCCGCACACAGTCCGGCCCGTGCTGCGCGGGCTGCTGCTCGCCGTCCGGGCAGGGGCCGCCGAGGTGGCCGGAGCCCTGCTGTACTCCAAACCGCCCCCCGCCTCCGGTTTCACCGACCAGTTCGACGGGATGCTGCTGCTGCGGCTGCCCACCGTGTCGGGCGGACTGCTGGGGCAGCTCGCCTACCGGACCGGGGGCGGAGCCTGGTCGTTCAGCGTCTTCGGCGAGCTGGCGGCCGAGGGCGGCGGGGGCTTCGGGCCGCCGCCGTTCCGGGTCACCGGCGCGATGCTCGGTGGCGGGTACAACGCGACCGTGCGGATTCCGGGCCCGGACGAGGTCGACACTTTTCCCCTGGTCGCCGGCCTGGGCGGTGCGGCTCTCCGCGACAAGTCGCCCGCCGAGATGGCCAAGGAGCTGAGCGGTGCGGGCTGGCTGTCCCCCAAGCTGGGCCGGAACTGGGTCGCCGTGGGTATTCAGTTCACCTCCTTCGAGTTCCTCTCGGGCCGTGCGCTGGCCCTCATCGAATTCGGCGACGATCTGACGGTCGGGCTGTTCGCGCTGGTGCGGGCCTCCTTCCCCACCCGCAGAAAAGCGGACGGCCCGGTCTACGCACAGGCTGAGGTCGGCATCCGCGCTCTGTATCAGCGCGGTCTCGGGCTGCTGTCGTTCACCGCGCTGCTCACCGAGAACTCGTATGTCTTCGACCCGTCCTTCAAACTGACGGGCGGCCTCGCCATGTACGTCTGGAGCCCGCCCGAACCCGGCAAGGGACCGGACCGCAGCGGCGACTTCGTCATCACCCTCGGCGGCTACCACCCCCTGTACGAGGTGCCCGGTCACTACCCGCGGGTGCCGCGGCTCAAGGCGAGCTGGGCGATCTCCCGGGCCGTCGCGATCTCCGCCTCCGCCTACCTCGCGATCACCCCGGGCGCGCTGATGCTCGGGGCCAGGGCATCGGTCACCTTCGACGGCGGGTGGGTGCGCGCCTGGTTCGCCGCCTCCTTCGACGGCTACCTCCAGTGGACCAACCCGCCACGCTATGACTTCCACATCGGCGTCCGCGTCGGCTTCGAGGCCAACGTCTCCGTCGGCCCGATCCACTTCACCGTGCGCGCCGAGGTGTCGGCCGACTGCTACGTGTGGGGGGAGCCGTTCGGCGGCACGGCCACGGTCCGCGCCGGACCGGTGTCGTTCACCGTGCCGTTCGGCTCGTCGGGAGCCGACGACCGCAAGGTGACCTGGGCCGACTTCCAGCGTCAGCTTCCGCCGCCGGTGAAGGCGACCGTCGTCTCCGGGCTGCTCCCTGCACGTCCGAAGCAGGGCTCCGGGACCCAGCCGTGGACGGTGGCGGGAGACGGCTTCTCGTTCACCGTTCACGGCACCGCACCGGCGACCCGCCTGCTGCTGGGGCTGCCCAACGGCGCAGCAGACGAGGTCGGGTCCACACCGGAGAAGGTCACCATCCGCCCTCTGAAGGAGACCGCGGTCACCTCCGAGTTCAAGGTGACCCTCACCAGGGGCGGCACCCCCCTGAAGATGCGGGAGGACGGCTGGACCGTCATCGCCGAGACCGGCAGCGTGCCCGAGGCGTTGTGGGGCAAGCCGGGCGAGACCTCCGGGCACCTGCTCACCGGTCGCCTCACCGGCCTCCGCCTGACCGCGCCCTCCCGTGACGCGGGCCGCAGCCCCGGCGTCATCACCCCGGCCGCCCTCCACCACGAGACCGTGGCGAACACCAGGAAACTGCCGTTCGTCGCAGGCGTCCACGGTCCGCGTCCTGTCCGGGCGGCGGACGCCGTAGGCAAGGTCGCTGCCATCGGCGCAGCCCCCGCTGTGGCGGCCCGCGGCGCGCTGCTGGACGCGTTGCGGAAGGCGGGCGCCGAAGCAATGACCCGGGACGAGGGGCAACCCCTCACCGAACCGCCGGTCCCGCTGGTCAACAACCGGCTGGCCCGTTACGTCCGGGACGTCGAGTCCGCCTTCACCGACGCGCCGCTGACCGCGGCGGAGAGCTGATCCAGACCATGTCCACCCAGTTGAACCTGTCCTTCCACGACGCCCAGAAGCCCGGCATGATCGCCGGGGACCACACCGTGACCGTCACACAGAAGGTCACCAGCCAGCAGAACGGGGAACTGGGCAAGGACTACTTCCAGCCCTACACACAGCCCGTCCATGTGGCCGCACCCCGCTTCGCCCTCGACCCGACCGCCATCCACGCGGTCAACCCGGCGAGCGGTGCGGCCTCCAACTTCGACCAGACGCTCGCCCACTGCACCCTGCGGCAACCGTCGCTGCCCTGGCAGAGACTGATCAGCTCGGACAGCCGACACAAGGACCTGCCGTGGCTGGCGCTGCTGATCCTGGGGCCGGACGAGATCTACGAGGACCCGGCGGCCCGGGGTGTGACGACATCCCGCACCGGCGCGGACGCGGTGAAGGCCGAGAGCAATATCGCTGTTCCGGCCCTCGCGCCGACCGCGGCCGAGGCCGTCCAGCCGTGCCGCACGATCGACGTGCTTGCCGAGCCGTTCCGGCAGCTCTGCCCGCGTGAGACCGACGACGAACTGGCACACCTCGCCCACGTCCGCAAGGCCAAGAAAACTTCCGACCTGCTGGGCGAGGAGCTCGTCGCGGGCGAGTTCGCCGTCGTGCTGGCGAACCGGCTGCCGAAGAAGGCAGGCCCGTATGTCGCGCACCTGGTCTCCCTGGAGGGCCACGGCGCACATCTTTCCGGCACGCTGCCGGGCGGGACGCTGCGCGTGCGGCTGGTATCACTGTGGTCGTGGACGTTCACCTGCGACACCGGAGCCCGGCATTTCCCGGCCGTCGTCACCCAGCTGGCACAGGGCGATCTGCTGCTGCGCCGGCCGCCCCGCGGCAGGCCGGGAAGCCCAGCGGCGGAGAAGGAGACCTGGCGGCGCCTCGAACGCGGCTATGTGCCACTGCCCGAGCGGCTGTCCTCCGGTGAGGAGACCCTCGCCTGGTACCGGGGGCCGCTGACCCCCTTCGTCCCACCCGAGCTGCCCGGCGTGCCCGAGGTCGGGGCCAGCGGCGACCACGCCGCCATCTACGTGCCGGACCACGGCGTCTTCGACATCAGCTACGCGACCGCTTGGAGCCTGGGCCGCGCCCTGGCCCTGACCGACGCCGATTACGTGGCGTCCCTGACCGACTGGCGCGGCACCGCCCGCCGCCTGGTGACGCGGATGCTCGCCGCCGGGCCGCCCGGCACGGGCCGCTGGACCCCGCCCGCGACGCCTGCGGAGGCACTGGCGGCCTGGTGCCGTGGAGACATCCTCCCGGCTGTCGAAGCCGACCTGACCACCACGCCGCCGGTAACCGGTCCGGCTTCGGCCGCACCCTGGGGCCCGACCGGCCACATCACCGACCTCCTCGGCGAATACGCCGACGACGTACAGCACGCCCTGGCCGACGCCGGCGGGACGAGCGACGGGGTGAGGGGCGTGCGCTCCTGGCTGGAGCGGCTGGGCCTGCTCGAACAGGTGCCCTTCTGCTATCTGGTACCCGACGCAGGGATGCTGCCGCCGGAGAGCCTGCGTTTCTTCCACGTCGATCCGGACTGGCTGACGCAGCTTCTGGCGGGCGCGCGCAGCCTCGGCCGCTTCGGCCTCGTCGAGCTGCTGGCCGAGGGGACGGTGTCGGCCGACCTGCCCACACCGATGCCCAAGGCGGGGCTGCTGCTGCGCTCCGATCTGGTGTCCGCCTGCCCGGGCCTGGTGATCGAGGCGTTCGCCTCGGGCACGGAACTCCCCGTCATGCGCCGGGACGTCCTCTCCGCCGATGTGCTGCTGTGCCTCTTGCCCGACGTGCCGGACAAGGTGGTGCTGCGCGAGTCCGCACAGGGCCTGCACTTCGGTATCGACGGGCCCGACCACATCAACCTCCGCGTACCCAGCGGCACGAACTGCGGTAAGGAGATGCCCGGCCGGAAACTCACCGGCCTGGCGTCCTTCCAGCGGGACACTGCGCGGGGCGTCTTCACTCTCGGCACCAAAGCCTCCTCGCTGGCCACCGCGCTGGCCAAGCAGCACTCCATCGCGGCCACCTCCTTCAAGTCCTCCGATCTGGCCGTGCAGTTGCTCAACAGTCCGTACCAGATCACCTTCCCCTCCGCGTAGGAGCGCCCCCGATGGCCACCGGCCCCCTCGTCGTCCCGATGCGGGTGGAAGCCCGCACCATGCCTTTCACCAAGAGCAAAGCGTTCGTCCGCTGGCACCCGGAATTCAGGAAGGCGCTCAACGACCACCGCCCCGTGGAGCCCGACCCCTTCAACGGCTTCGGTCTCGATCAGTCGCGGGACAAGGGCATCCGGCTCCATTGGAAGCTGCCCGAGGCCCTGTGCCGGTCGACCGCAGGGCCGGACGGCCGGCCCGTCTTTCCCTTCGTCCCCAACCGTTGGCTTGTGCTGCGGATCGCCGCCAACGCCGACGGGAAGAAGGTCCTCGCCACCTCCTGGATGGTCGACAGCGACCGTCTGCGCAAGGAGGTGGACGGCAACGACGCCGCCGCCTCCCGGTACGCCAAGGCGAACAGCAACGGCCAGCTGGAGACCTGGTGGCTCGGGGAAGCGAAGAGTGCCGAGGGCGGTTGGAAAGAACCCCGCCCGAACACCCGGCAGTTCCTCACCGTCGTCGGCCCGGGACTGGCGGCGTTCGCCTCCTTCCAGCCGCACTGCCACAACGTCTTCTCCCTGCTGGACAAGGCCAGTGGCATGGGCGAGGAATACTTCTCGGTCAGCTATCTGGTCGCCGGCTGGTACTCGCAGCCCGCGGACGACATCCTGACCGTCACGCCCGACCCGTCCCGGCTGGGCTGGCAGCTGCCGAAGGGGATGACCGCCTTCCCCAAACGCTCGCTGTTCACGGGCACGGCGCTCTCCGTCATCTGGGACCCCAAAGGGACGAAGAACGTCCAGGAGTCCATGCCGGACCCCGACCAGATCATCGGCGGGCGCAAGGCGGTCGAGGTCGCCGTCGGCCACAGCGCCGGTGACGCCCTCAGCGCCCTCACCCCGCCGGGTTCCGCCACCGACACCCTGGTCACCGCCCTCCAGCACGGGCTGACGGGCGAGACCGACACCGCCGAGACGGTACGCCACGCCCTCCACCGCGACTGGTTCCACCGCACCCCCGCCCGCTTCCGTTGGACGTGGAAGCCGCTGGCGCCCGAGAAGTCGGGGGACACGGCAACGCCGCTGCCGGACGACGCACGGAACTCCACCGAGGCGTCCCTGGCCTACTCCGAGGCACGGTTGCGCGCTTCTCAGGGCCGCCTGTACCACCTGTGGTGGCTGCGCAACCTCCCCGACGCCAAACGCCCCAGCGGTGTCACCGACAAGCTCAACGCCCAGCTCGACCGCACCGAGTCCACGTCACTGGCCGCCAGGGTCACGAAGCTGGCGGAAACGGTGGCCGCACTCCGCCGCAAGGTCCACGAAGATCCGGGTCACGGGGTCGGCGTCGAGCTGAACCGGCACCCGCACGGCACCGTCTACACCCCCGCCGACCCGGTCGTCCTGATCCGCGGTGCCCGCGGAACCCGGCAACCGGCCACGGCGGCAGCACCACGGTGCCGGGCGAGCACCGCACTGCTCACCAAGTTCCTCGACAAGAACGGTGGCACCGTCCAGCCCAAGCTGCCCGGCAACGCGTGGCAGAAGCTTCCCGACCCGGCCGCCGGGGAACAGTCGCCCAAGGCCAAAGCACTGGCGGAGGAGCTGTGTCTGCTGCACCAGGCGACCCTGCTGCCCTCGTCCGCCCCCGCCACGTACCCGACCCTTCTCGAAGAGCTGTACGCCAAGCCCGACAGGGTCACTGGAACCCTGCCCGACCTCACCCACCGCTGGGCCGCCGAACCCTGGTCCCCCCTGTACGTCCTGTGGAAGGCCGAGATGCACCCGCTGGCCTTTCCCAGCGGACCGGGCGGCACCCCCGGCAGCGCGGAGGGCACGTGGACGCTCGCCGCCGACGGCACCCTGAACTGGACACGCGGCAAGGCGGCGACCACCACAGGACCCTACCTCTACGGACGGTCACTGCTGACGCCGCAGTTGCCGCACGTCCTGCAACGCCAGCTGGAACACCACAGCAACGGACTGTCCGGTGCCGAGGCTGCACGGCTCCGTGGCGACGCCGAGCGGCTCGGCACCCTCGACCTGCTCTCCCAGACGCTGCACGGCATGAACGCGTGGATGCTGCTGGCCGGTGAGGGCACCCATGCGGGACCTGGTGGCATGGCCCCGCGCAAGTACCCGGAGACCGAGCGGCTCGTCGCCGACGGTCCGCGCAGCATCCCCCTGATCGGTGAGCTGCCGGACACCGGACGGGCCTTCCGCCCGCTCTCCTGCGGCCAGTTCCTCATCGTCCGGCTGAGCGTCGTGGACAACTTCGGCCGCTCGCTGGACCTGATCACCAGCGGCGGCTACGCGAACGAGCAACTGGCCCGTTCGGCCCGCATCGGCGTACCTCCGGGGCAGGCCGCCAGAGACCACGCCACCAACAAGTGGATCCAGCTGTCCCCGCGGCTCCAGCAGCCGGCCCGGCTGCGTTTCGACTACCTCAGCGCGACCGACGAACAACAGGTCCTCGACCCCGACCTGACCGCCTCCGCCGCGCCCAGCCCCGTCGCCGGCTGGCTGCTGGTCAACCATCTGGGCCGCTCCCTGCTGGTCTACAGCGCAGCCGGACAGCCGGTCGGCGAACTGTGCACGGCCGTGTCGAAGACCGGCCAGGCACGTGTCGTCTGGCGTCCGGTGCCGCACGCCGTCGAGCTGAGCAGCGCGATGATGCCTCACCTGCACGCGTTCGTCACCGCCCTGCGCGGCAAGCCCCGGGCCGCGCTCGCCGCGCTCACCACCTCCATCGACAGGGTCAGCGCCACCATCACCCCGGGCCCCGGCGCCACCGCCTGGGATCTCCCGCTGCTCCTCGGCCGTCCCGTCGTCCTGCTGCGCGCCCGGCTGCGGGGCGAACTGGCGGGCCCGGTCGCCGTCAGCCCGCAGTGGAATGCCGTGGGCGCCACGCCGGACGACGCCTACACCAAGGTGGCCTTCCCTGTCCGGCTCGGCGCTGCCGGCCTGCTCGCGGACGGACTCTACGGATACGTCCAGGGCTCGGCGTACGGGACGGTGTACGTCACCGACCCCCGGCCTCCGGAGAGCGGCGGCTACCTCGTGCCCTCAGCCACGCACAACGGCACCACCGTGACCTTCTCCCCAGCGGCCGACCCGGCCGGGCCGCCGGACCACAGCCGCGACACCCGGGTGACGCTGCTGGCCGACCCGTTCAGCGCCGTGCACGCGATCACCGACGTGGTGCCGATCGAGGAGATCCGGCTCCCCGAACGATACTCACGGCCGTTCGTCCGCGCCGGACACGCCTCCTTCCGTACGGGCCCGCTCCTCGCGGAGCTGGAGGCCCAGGGAAAGGTCCGGATGCCGTGCCCGGCCGCCTGGCAGGGGGAGTGGTCCTTCGTCGAACGCCGGGGCGAGAACACCTGGCAGGACTACGCCATCAGCACCGCCGGCACCGAGGCCCAGCTCAGCGAAGCCGCCGCGGACGCCGGGCGGCCACCGGCCCGCTACGGCTTCCTCCACCTCAAGACCCCTGTCGACAGCTGACGTCCCCGCCACACCAAAGGAACGGACCTCGTGACATCCGACAGCAAGGACCCCCTGCTCACCTACTCCCACACGGTCACCCCCACGCCCTTCCTCACGGGAGCGACACTCGCCGAAGTGGCCGTCATCGCCACCATTCCCGAGAACGTCGACTGCACCAAGCTGGTTTTCGACCTTCCCGTCGGCACCGGCCAGGACGCCCTGTTCGCTCCGGAGGCATGGGCCGCGGTCCTGGGCAGCAAACCGCTGGACGGGGACTGGGCGCTGACAAAGGACAACAGCGTCAAGGGCCGGTTCACCGCCACCACGACGGCCAAGCCGCACGGAGAGTACTCCTTCCGCTTCAAGCAGATCACCGTCGGCGCGCAGCACGGGGCGGCCAGGATCGTCCTTACCGAGACCAGCGCCCCCACTGGGCAGTCACTCGTCGAGCGGGGCACCTCCGTGACGGTGCAGAAGGTGTCGACGGCGGTGAAGTTCACCGATCTGAAAGCCGCCCCGTCCAACGTCCCCTGCGGGCAGCAGGTCACCGTCTCCTGGAAGGGGCCCGGTAACGCGGCCTACACCGTGTACTACGGGCTGGACAAGGAGGCGCCCCCGCCCAAGCAGCAGTCCGGCGTCTGGTCCACCACCGTCACGGACATCACCAGCCCCACCACCTTCGTGGTCAAGGCCGAGGGCACGGACAGCGGCGGCCAGACCGTCCGCAGCTACCAGAGCGTCCATGTGACGGTCACCAAGCCGAAGGTCACCGCGGGCGACCTCCGCGTCCAGACGTCGACGAACCTCTTCGGCACACCCCGGCAGCACACCCAGGACTGGAGCAAGGGCGCCTTCGCAGCCGTCGCCCCGACGGACGGGCTGTTGCTGTACCAGCCCACACACTCCGTCGCGGGACAGCGGACGGCCCGGGTGTTCGCCAACGTCTACACGGACGCCCAGCTCAGCCATGTGCAGCGGCGGACCGTCCGGCGCACCGGCGAGAAGCCCCAGACTCCCTCCGCGATCTGTCTCCCCGTCCCCGCAGGGTCGAAGATCGAGCTGACCTCGCTGACCAAGCCGGACACCGGCACGGTGTGCTGGATCGCCCTGGGCGGCAAGGACCTCTCGGTTTCTGCGCAGGGGACGGACAGCACCGCCCTGACGGCCGGTACTTCTCCCCGTCTCATGTTCGCCTACGCACCGCACGCGGTGGACGCCTCGACGGATGCCCAGCCCAGCAAGACCACTGTCGTGCTGTACGTGGACGCGGCCGACCCGAACGAAACCCTGACCAAGCTGAGGGTCACGCTGCCCGTGGGCCAGAAGGCGGGGGACCTCACCGATTCCCTCGGTGGCATCGACAGGGAGTACACCCGTTGGTCCGGTTTCGACGAGACCAACGGCTACTTCGAGGCCGATCCCGGCGAAGGGTCGCTGTTCCGTTCCACCCCGGAGACCCTGAAGCTCAAGGGCGTCACGGTCAACAAGGTGACCGGACGCGCCGAGATCGAGATTCGCGAGGACCGCGGCGGCACCTTGAGCGACCCCGTGAAGCTGCCGGTGGTCAAGGGCGGCCCGCAGTTGAAGATGAGCGACCTGCGTACCCTCCCGCCGGTCGTCAAGCGCGGTGGGACGGCACGCGTCACCTGGAAGGCCAACGTCCTCACTGATGTCAGGTACGAGCTCGTCTGGTCCGGCGGCAAGCAGGACGTCTCCACGGTGAACGAGCACACCATCAACAGCATTCGGCGCACCACCTCCGTGACCCTCACCGCCTACAACAAGCAGAACAACAAGGTCCTGCACAGCCTGTCCACCTCGGTCACCGTCTCCGACCCCGACCTGACGGCCAAGACTCTCAAGGTCGGCGGCGTCTGCTCGCTCATCAGAAGCCGCCAGACGTGGAGTCCGGCGTTCGTCCAGGAGTGGAAGGCCACCGCCGGTACGGACGGGTTGCTGGTCCTCTCAGCCGTCAACAAGCGCCCTGGGCTCGTGCTGTCCGGGGACGAGCGGGACGCGGAGGTCCAAGCCAAGAACGAGCCCGTCACGCTCGAATGCAAGGTCACCCCGACTGGAGCAGGCTCCTCGTACTCGGCGCGCTCACTCGCCTACGACCCGCAGGAGACGTACGGCGACCTTCTGCCCGTGGGCATGGTCGTCCCGGTCCCGCGCGGCGCCTCCGTCTCCATTACCAGGACGCCCGGCAACAGCTACGCCCTCGATACCCTGCTGACCTGGCTGCCCTTCGGCACCGGCCAGTTGGTGCCCAGCGGGCCGGGAGCCGGCGAGGTCCTCCCACTCGCCACTGTGGCCACCATGGGCGACGACGAGGAGGCGGCGCGGACCGTGCCGGACAACCGCACGCGCCGCCTCATCAGCGGCTTCCGCCCGGACGAGGTGAACATTCCCAACACCGCTTCGGTGACACTCTCCTGGGCGGTCGACGAGCCCGCCACCATCCTCACCCTCATTCACCACAACGACCGGGGCGAGGTGGTGACGGTGCCCGTCACCGGCAGGTCGGAGCAGGTGGTCAAGAACCTGAAGAAGGACACCGCCTTCGTGCTGCTCGCCACAGAGGGCGCCTTCGGCACGGGAAAGATCCTCGAAGTGGCCACCACCACGGTCACCGTCGCCAACCCCGACGCGGACTTCACGGAGCTCACCGTCACCGGCAACACGACCATGATGGGGCCGCCGGAGCCTGTGGCCTATACCTTCACCAGCGACTACACCAAGTCCGACGTGTCGACCGACGGCTTCTTGACCGGCCACATCTCCGACGACTCCGAAGCCGGCAGCAAGGTGGCCGTCACCGTCACCCCGAAGAGTGGATCGCCCTACGGCGCGACGTTGTACAGCGCCAAATCGGCGGACAAACAGACGGCTGTCCCCGACCCGGTGTTCCTGCCGGTGCCCAAGGGCGCCACCCTCCACATCGCCAAATCGGCCGTCCACCCGGCCGGTGCGCACGCGGTGGACAGCCGCCTGGCAGGCGGCGCCCAAGCGTCCCTGGTCTGGGTCCCTCTGGCCGCCGGAGCCAAGTAGCCATCCCACAGGCATGACGAGAAGGAGCAGCACCATGGCGGTCCACGGGATCAACCACGCTTACAACATCAAGAAGATGCGGGTCCCCAAGATTACGGGGGAAGGATTCGACGTCCGAAGCAACGCCCTGGTCCTCGTGCAGAAAGGCACGGTGGGCGTCGCCACCGTCGACCCGAACAACGGGCACATCACCTGGCAAAAGATCCACCTCGCTTTCTCCTGCCACCGTACCCTGGCCGAGTCCCTGGGGGTGTACAAGAAGCTTCCGTCGCCGTTCGACAGGCAGGTGGACACCGTCTTCCCGGACTATGACAAGTCGTCCTCCATCTGCTGGGCCACCTCCGGCGACCGGATCATGCAGTTCAATTGGGAATCCGACGAGGTGACGAAGAACGTGGCCGGTATCGGTGACATGATCCCGGCGCTCCCGCCCGCCTTCAAGCAGGGTCTTACTGCCGCCATGGGCGGCACCGAGGGCGGTACCAGGAAGACGGCCTGGCTCTTCAAGGGCGCACAGTGCGTACGGATCACCTACGAGAACACCAGCTTCAGCGTCGGCAAGGCCGCGAACGTCAGCACCAAGTGGAAGCTGAACGGGCAGATCGTCCCGGAACTGGCCAAAGGCATCGACGCCGCCGTCCGCCTTCCCGGCACGGACACCGGATACTTCTTCGTCGGCGACAAGTACGTCACCTGCGACATCAAACAGGAGAAGCTCACCGCGGGGCCGCAGCTCATCCGCAGGTACTGGCACGGTGTCCCCTACGCATATCCCATTCCCGACGCCGTCCTCGCCCCGGTGCGACCCAACACCACTCCGTTTCAGTGGTATGTGTTCCTCGGCGCGTACGCGATGCTCCTCACCGACGACGCCTCGTTCTACGCGAGCGGCAGGCCGGATCCGACGAAGACGCCGGTACTGAAAAAGATCACCGAGCACTTCCCCAAATTGAGCGGCACGGTGTTCGCCGATGGTGTCGACAGCGCCGCCAATATCGGCGGAACCTGCTATCTCGTCAAGGGGAGCAAGATCTGCAAGCCGTTCGACACGGACCCGAAGGAGGAGAACCTCTCCACGTACTACGGCGGAAGCAGCCGCTTCGTCTATGACTACTGGACCACGCGGGCCGCGAAGGACGCGACCGTCTTCGACCTGGAGTCGGGAAGGCGGCGGGCCTTCACCCCTGCGGCCCCGGAGAAGACGGCCCGCCTCTGGGAATCAAAACTGAGCGGCCAGGCGCGAGCCTGCCTCCAGCTGAAGAACCACAGCCCGCTTTGCAGCTACCTCCTCACCGAGGACCGGGAGATGTGGCTGTTCAACGCGCGAAACAACAACGAAGGCTCCCAGGCTAAGGGCCGCTTCAACTGGGAACTCGACTGGCCTGACAACCTCTCCGGGTGAGCCGGACCTGGTGGCGGCGTAGCGGAGTTCCGCCTTGCGGTACCTTGACGCTGCCGTCCTTGAGGCCCCCGGTCCACAATCGCGGTCCCGTAGTGGTGTGAAGAGGGTCTGTTGTGGAAGTGCTGGTCGCAGACGCTCGTTGATGTCTGCGACCAGCACGGTCGCTTCGTAGTGGACGGTGAGTTTGATGCCCCTATGGACGTCAACCGGCTGATCTTGGCTCAGGCGTGCTCGGTCGGAGAAATGATCGTCTGCTAGATCTCGCGCGCGACGCAGCGTTTGAAGGGGCCTGCCGTGTCCCGACCGAACCCGCCGCCACGGCGCCGGCTTCGGTGAAGACCAGCGTCCGCAACTGCGCGATTCTCGGCCTCGCCGCGACCCTGTGCTGCTACAAGCGTCTCATCCGCCTCACCACATAGGACACGGTCTTAATAGTTGATCCAGAAAGCCTCTAGGCGAAGATTTTGTCCGACGGTGCCGAGGAGCAGCCGATAGCGCCCGTTCTCGATCCACTGACGGCTCAGGTCTCGCCATCCGTAGTTCTGTATGTGTGCGCCGCCAATGTAGGGACGCTCGGGTGAGGAGACCTCGATGGCCTGCAGTGCTTGGTGGGCGACCCCTGCCTGTCCGATGATTTCCTTATTGCTGTACCCGGTGCGGGCGTTGTAATAGGAGCATTTTTCTTGCTCCCATCCGATATCGGCGAAGTGTCCGCGCATGCAGAAAGTTCGGTTTATGCTGCCTGAGGACACCCAGAACTCGACCGCTTCTATGGTCGCGTTGGCATTTTCCAGTCCTGCGAACCCAGTCATAAAACTGCACAGACCGCTCTGCCAGCCGACGTTGCGTACATGGGCCCTGTAGCAGATGTAATCACCATCGGCCGCCAGAGGGCTCTCGGGTGGGCTCTGCATGGTCGAGCCCATACTGTTACCGAGAGGTTGTCGCCGGTCATCCGCTGCGGGCTGTGTGATCAGGACCGTCTTCGCGCTCTCGGGCTGTCTGGCTGCCTCCTGCGCATGCGCCAAAGAAGGGATTCCGGAGAATGCCAAGACGGCCAGTGCGGACAGGAGGGCTTTCACTCGTCTCTTCACTCGTGTCTCCTTTCATGAGACTTGCTGGTTGCCAGGATCGGTTACTTTCCTCTGTACCAGGTAGAGCGCGATCCAGCCAAGATTAGAAAACTGCCCTTATGGTCCTTTCGTTCAGGCGGTGGATCCCGGAGGTCGCGGCGGCCGTCCCGCTGCGGCGCCTTCCGACGGAGCCGACGCGCCGCGGGAAACACGGCGGTGCGGGACGCGGAGCATCCCTGGGCGCTGCTGCGTAGCCGAAAGAGTCAGATGGCCGGAGTCACGGTGACGGGCACGTTGGGGCAGCGGCCGAGGACGTCGATGAGCGCCGCCTGTTCCGCGGTATCAAGGCTCAGTTGTCAACGGGTCGTGTCCGCAACCCAGTCGGTGACGTGCTGAGCCCTTTTCAACCTGACGGGTGGTTGGGCCGGCAGCCCCGGCGTCGGGCATGAAGAAAGCGCGCTGGAGGACAAGATCACCGACGACGAGACCGAGCTGTCGTCCAGAGCTGCCGCAAGGCCCTGTCGGCAGCTTCGGCGTCGCCGGACGCGAGGGTCGGGGTCGGAGAGAAGCCGGAGGAGAAGGTGCAGGTCGTCCGTGATGGCCTGACGGGATGGACCGAAAGGCCAAGCCACGGACGACGACCGTTGGGCGGCCTGGATCGTCCAGTCCACCGGGCACATCGTGCTGTCTTCGATCATCAGCGGCTCCTCGGCGACCTGGAGAAGGCCTTCCCGTGATCCGTCCCCCATGTGCTGACACCGGCCGATCTCGGTGATCAGGCGGAGGGTTTGGGCACAAAGTTCGGGGCGTGCGGTCGCCGCGATCCGGAGGTCCGGCAGGATGACCTGCCCAGCCTCCACACCCTCGCCGCGTAACGGACAGATGCTTGGCATCGACCGGCCTCTCCCACGAGTGATCGAGGGAGCTGGGCTTGCAAGAGTCCTCCTCCAGTTCCCTGCGGGGGCGGCGGCAAGGGCGTTTGGCCGGCAGGCACGTTCGGGTCAGGGGCTGCGAGCTCGGCGCGGCATTGGTTAGCTCCAGCAGGTGATGGACGGCGGACTCCGGCCTCCGTGAAAGTGGTCAGGCAGGGGCGAGAGGCTGTCCGCCGAGCACGGTACGACGGGCCCCTCGGAGGGCTTGGGCGTGGCGGCACAGGTTGTGCCGGACGTCGTACTCGTCGAGCTGTGCCGTGCTGCCGGCGACGTTCACGAACTGCGGATGGCGCGGCCGGTCTCTGATACCGCCTCCGGTGTCAGCTCAGCGGGCGGGTTTCTCCCAAGTCAGCGAGTACCGGCGCAGCACATGGCGGCGGTAGCGCACGCCGGGCAGCAGCCGCCGGGCAGCAGCCCGCACCTGCCTATAACTCATCTGCGGGTCGGCGACCGGCATGCCCTGCGGGCCACGCGCGCGACGCAGCACCTTCGTGAGCCGAACGATGGGGGCAGCCGCGATCAACGCCGCCCACTCCGTCACGCTCGCCTCGCGGGCCAGACCGACCACCACCAGCGTGCCGCCAGGCCGCAGCAGCTCACGCATGCGGACGAGGGCCGCCTCGAAGTCCATGTGATGGATCGTGGTCACCGAGCAGACGAAGTCGTACTCCACACGGGGAAGTTCCGAAGTGAGGAAGTCACCCTCGATGAAGGTAGGCCACGGCGGGCCGACAGCAGACTCGCGTGCGCAGGCGATCATGTCCGGCGACTTGTCGATCCCGGTGACGTGTTTCGCCCGCCAAGCGAGCTTCCGTGCCAGCAGTCCGTCCCCGCAACCGACGTCCAGAGCAGCGCCGCATCCCTCGGGAACGGCCCGGAGGATGCCCGGGTGCCGGGCAACGTTGGTGTTCCAGTACGGATCTGCGGCGGGCTGGCGCATCGGATCATCGTAGGGGCCGGTCATGGCCTGCCGAGTGCACACCGACGAAGTCGCCGTCCCCATGGGGAGTCGTGATCGCGCCCGAACCGTTCGATGGACCAGCAGGTGCAGTTTCCGCCCTCGTACAGCTCCTTGTCACACTCCTCGTGATGCTCCCGCACCCGCCGCTTCGCCGGAGCCGCCGGTGGCGCGGGCTGCGGGGTGGGCGGCTCCGAGGAGGAGACCTCGACGGCCGGCACCGCGCCCGCCCTTGCGGGCGGCGGCCCGCTGGTTCTTCAAGCAGACGCATTCAAGGTCAGTAACCGCCGGGATACGGGCGGGGCCGGCGCCGGTACGCAGCCGCCGGGGGAGCAGTTCGAGATCCCAGGGCCGACACGCCCCGAGCATCGCACCCCAGTGCGTGTAGGGCTTGGGAGAGGTGCCGCTGTCCCTGGACAGCGGCAGGCCCCGGGCCGCTGGTGCGCCCAGGGGCCTGTCGCCCGTTCTCACCGCTGCCGCCCACCAGTCGTCGTGTGCGCTGTCCACCCACGCGATCGACTGGCCCTTGCTGTTGCGTCCCCAGTGTGGTGAACCGAGCTTCGACGCGGTCATCCGGACCGCTGCCGGTGAGTGGGTCGGAGTGGCGCGACGGCTCCCTCGGCACGTTGGTGGGTGACCAAGCGGATCGGTGTATACGCCCCGAGACGCGGAGCTGAGATCAACAGGCATGCAGCTAGCAGGCCAATTAGTATAAATAGGGAGGTTGGTCCGCTTGGTGCAAGGCCTTCGATAGTCACATACCGTGGATTTCGAAAGGCTTGCTGTGCAAGTAGATGCCGAGGGCAGGGCCGCCTCAGAGCCCGTCCGGGCGATTACTGGTCGCTCGGGGGCACCCGGTCACGGCGTAGGGGAACGTTCTCCTCCGACCGTACGACCGCGCCACGAGGAGGCCGGAGTGAGGCGTTTTCGGAGTACCGCACCGACGCTCAGTACGTTCCTTGCCGTAGCCCTTCCACTGTCCGTGCCGGGCGCCCTCTCCGCCACGGACGCACGGGCGGCCGACCGACCGGCACCGGCGACCAAGACCGTGGACCAGGAACCGGGGCATCCTCTCATCCTGTACCCCGACAGGGTAGGAACGGCGGCGGCGTACTGCCCGCAGGGGATGAAACCCACCGGGGGAGGCGCGACGGTCGAGAGCGACCTCCGGAGCGCGGTCTTCTTCCGGAAATCGGCCCCGGACGCGGACGCCAACCGCTGGGTGGTACAGGCCTACAACGCCAGCGACGAGGTGCAGACGGTCCATCCCCGAGTGATCTGCACGACAGACAGCAGCATCACCCAGCGGGCCGAGGCGGACGTGCCCCTCCAGCCGGGGGAGAGCGTGTACAGCGCCGCAAGCTGTGGCAATACCCGCTACGCGGTCGGCGGCGGGTTCCAGGCCGGCAGCCGCACGTTCGTCAGCAGCTCGGACTCCCCCGACATCAGATCGTGGTCGGCGATGGCGAAGTACACGGACTACAGCCCGGATGCCCCTCTCTCGTACCTGCGGACGTTCGTCGTCTGCTCCGACACGGAGCCCGTCTGGAAGGCCGGCACCACCGCCAAACTGGCGCCCGGGGAGGTGGGAACGGCCACCGCGGAGTGCCCGGCCGGGCAGGTGCCGCTCAGCGGTGGCGGATTGGGCAGTCTCGACGTCCTGCTGACCACCTCGGCCCCGACGGCGACTGGCTGGACGGTGTGGGCCAAGAACACGGGCTTCGACCCGCACACCCTCTTCGCCTCGGTGATGTGCACCGTCCCCTGACCGCAACTGCACTGATTCGGAACCGGTACTTGAGAAGCTGCTGGGGCATCCGCAAGCCGTCTTTGGTTCGAGGAAAGCCCCGGACTGACCTGGTCCGGGGCTTTTCTTCTCTACGCGGGGTCTCCTGGGCGCTGGCCGAGTTGCCTTCGGCCTTCGGGCCGGGTCAGCAGGTGATGGTGCCGCGGCGCAGGGCGTGGCCGCCGTCGTTGGTGTCGTCGGACCAGTAGACGGGCTTGGAGCCGGCCACGCACTCGTCGGTGCCGGCCAGGGAGAAGCCTTCGTTGTTGTAGTTCGGCATGCCGCTGGGCCGGTTGTAGACGGACGTGGTGGCGAAGGCGCCGCTTGCGTTGATCTTCAGGGTGCGGTGCCGGCCGTCGCAGGTGTCGTCGCACACCGCCCACAGGCGTGACGCCTGCGCTTCCCACTGCAGTTCCATCACACCGGGCATGCCGCTGCTGAACGAGGCGACGCGGGTGTACGTTCCGGAGTCGGCCAGGACGTAGCCGTAGATCATGCCGGTGCCCTCGACGCCGACGAAGAACACGCCGCCGCTGTGGCTGCCGTAGCGGGCCGGGTCGTAGGCGGCGCCCGTGCTGGCGTCCTTGAACCCGGAGCCGGTCAGCGCGGTGTCCGGGATCCAGGTGATCCCTTCGAAGCCGAGGTTGGAGCCGGTCGAGGGCAGGTCGGAGGTGAGCTGCCACTCCCTGGCGGCGGTCAGCGACGAACCGGTCCCGCTGACGTCGTACTTCAGTACCGACAGCCGGCTGGTGCCGGAGGCGTCGCCGTTGCGCTCGCTGGCGACGAACGCCCCGCCGGCCGAGCCGGCACCGGTCAGGGTGACGCCCTCGCTGTCAGGGCTTCCGGAGCCGCCGGTGAAGCGCAGGGTCTTGCCGGCAGACCAGCCGTTGGCGGTGTCGGGCTTCCAACCGCCGGATCCGTCACGGACCAGGCGCCACAGCTTGCCGCTGTTCTGCGCGCCCCACAGGACGTCGCCCTCCTGGTAGAGACCGCTGAGGTCCTGGCCGAACACGTTGGAGCCGTCCGCGGTCGCCACGCTGCTGCCACCGGGCCACGCCACCGGCGCCGTCGAGCCCCCGCCACCGGTGCCGCAGCTGTTGGCGCCGCCCAGGGTGACCGTGGCCACCTGCTTGAACGAGCCCGTGCCATCCGCACAGCGTGACCAGGACGGATCGGAGTGATTGCTCCAGGCGAAGCTGTCGACCAGGGTCTTGCCGTCGGCGAGGTAGAGACGGGCTTCGTCATCGAAGCCCAGACCGAACGTGCCGCTGACGTCGAAGGCCCGGAATCCGCCCGGAGCCAGCGTGGTCCCGGAAGAGATCTTGTAGGAGTGGCTGTTGTCGTCGTCCTTGAGGACCCAGCCCGAGATGTCGACCGTGGCGGTGCCCTTGTTGTACAGCTCGATCGAATCGTTGACGTCACCGGTGGTGACGACTTCGTTGACGCGGACATCGTCCGCTGCGGCCGCGTGCGCCGCGGGGACACCGGTCAGCGCCCCTGCGGCCAGCAGCGGCGCGGCGACAAGGAGACGGGAAAGAGCACGACGCCGACGGCGGGCGGGCGATGCGGTCACTGGTATCCATCCTGGGGATGTCGGGGCAAGCGGCCGGGCCGACGCTCTCGCCCCGCGCCCAACGGGACTCCTCCACCCAGGAGGACAGCGTGCGAACGGTCGGCGAAGAGGTGTCACTGCCGGGCTGCAAGCCCGTGCCCCGCATCGGTGCCTGCATTTCGGTCTTTGCCACGGCCGGTTCCGGCAGCGGAGTGCAGCCCTTGCCGTCCCGCGCAGTGCCGCCGGCACTTGGCCGAACGCGGGCCTTACCGAACGGCGTCGCCGTTGGTACTGTCGGCTGGCTCAGCAGCCGCTCCCGCGACGGAGGCCAAGTGGAAGTCACTGTGTCCTCGACCGGTCCGGACGGCGGGAAGGCCGCGGCCACCGGCGAGCTGCACCGGTGGTTGCAGCGCCAGCCGGAGCTGCGCGGCCGCCTCGTCCGGCAGCCGGCAGCCGCGCCGCAGCCCGGGACCATGGGCGCGTCCGGGGAACTGCTGACCCTGGTGCTGGCACCCGGCGGCCTCACCGCCGCCCTGGGAGCGGCCGTCGTGGCCTGGCTCCAGAACCGGCGCGGCGACCAGACCGTCACCATCACCCTGCCCGACCAGACCCAGATCACCGTCTCCGCCACCAAGGTGCGCGGACTGACCGCCCAGGCCACCGGTGACCTGGCCCGGAGCATCGCGGCGACGGTCGAGGCGTCCGGGCGGACACCGGACGGCGCGGGCGGGCGGAACACGCCCCGGGACGCCGCCGTGGTCCGGGACACCACCGTGGTCCGGGACGCGGCCGGACCGGCCGGGAACAGCGGGGAACGGGTCTGAGACCATGGCGGCGGACGGGGGAGACGCCCGCGACCTGGCGGGCAGCGACTGCCGGGCTCTGCTGGTCGGCACCGGCCGGCACACCGAGGGGGCACTGCTCGCCGGCCTGCCGAGCGCCGTACGGACAGCCCGGGCACTGGCGGACACGCTCACCTCGGCCTGCGGGATGCCCGCCGGCCACGTACGGCTGGTGACCGATCCGGGATCGTCCGCCGACATCCTCGGCCCGCTGGAGGAGGCCATCGGCGAGGCCCAGGGCGGGGTACTCGTCTTCTGCTTCGTCGGCCACGGGCTCCTGGGCCCGGGCGGGAGGCTGTATCTGGCCACGTCCGCGACCCCCTCCCACGACAACACCGTCCACGCCGTCCCCTACGCCGAGATCGAGAACCGTCTCGCCGACGCACCGGTGCGCCCGGTGGTGATCCTCGACTGCTGCTTCTCGGGCCTCGCCGAGGCCGCCGGCGGTCGCCGCGAGGACCCTTACCTGTCCGTACGGCCGCACGGCAGCTTCCTGCTGGCCTCGGCCACCCACTACGCGGCCTCCTTCGCCCCCGAGGGCGAGCGGTACACCCTCTTCGGCGGCGAACTGCTGCGACTGCTCCGGGAGGGCGAGAGCGGCGGGCCGCGCTGGCTCACCCTGGCCGACGTCCACCGCCACCTCGACCGCCGCTTCGAGGACTCGCCCGCCCGGCCGCACGCCGGCAGCGTCGGACGGCTCGGCGACCTGGTCCTGGCCGCCAACCCGCGCTACACCCTGCCCGCCGCCCCGGCGGCGGAACCGGCGCCGGGGGCCGGTGACGGGCCCTGCCCGTACCCCGGCATGCGGCCGTTCCCGCCGGAGCAGCGCCACCTGTTCTTCGGCCGGGAGGAACTGACCCGGCGGCTGCTGGAACGGGTCACCGCGGAGGACCACAGCGGCCCCGTCGTTCTCGTCGGGCCCTCGGGCGTGGGCAAATCGTCGCTGCTGCGGGCCGGTCTCGGCGCCGCGCTCGACAGCACGGACCTGAAGCCGGTGCTCATGGTCCCCGCTCCCGGAGCGCTGCCCTTCCGGACGCTCACGGCGGCCTGGGCGCGAGCCGTCGGCCGGCCCTCCGGCGAGGTGGAACGCGACCTGGGCGCCGGGCGGTTCACCGCACCGGCCGGCCGCCGCACGGCGCCGCGCGTCCTGATGATCGACCAGCTGGAGGAAATCTTCACCCACTGCCGGGACAGCGAGGAACGCCGGCTGTTCGTCCGCGCCCTCACCGGCCCGGCGGACGGCACGGGCCCGCGGGTGGTCCTGGGACTGCGGGCCGACTACCTCGGCCAGTGCCTGCGCGATCCCCGGCTGGCCGGGATCGTCGGCGCCGGTCAGTTCCCCGTACCGGTGATGAACGACGACGAGCTGCGGGCCGCCGTCGAGCAGCCCGCCCGGAGCGCGGGACTGCGCTGGGAGGACGGCCTGCCGGAGCTGCTGCTGCGGGAGCTGCGGCAGGAGCGGGTGGGCACCGGTGATGCCATCGCCCTGCCGTTCCTCGCCCACGCCCTCCAGGAGACCTGGCACCGGCGGCGCGGCGCCGAGCTGACCTTCGCCGGCTACCAGGCGTCCGGCGGCATCCGCACCTCCGTGGCGAAGACCGCCGAGGACATCCACGACGCGCTCGACGACGACGGCCGCGAGCGATTACGCGCCCTCCTGCTGCGGATGGTGCACCTGGTCGACGCCGAGGGCCGGGCGGTACGGCGCCGGGTCCCCCTGGAGGACCTGGACGGCGCAGGCGACCTGCTCGGCCGGCTGGCCGACGCCCGACTCGTCGTCGTGGACGAGGGAGTGGCCCAGCTCTGCCACGACTCCCTCCTGCACGGCTGGCCGCGGCTGCGCGGCTGGATCAACGCCGACCTCGACGCCCTGCTGGTGCGCCGCCGGCTCGCCCAGGCCGCCGACGCCTGGGCCGAAGCGGGCCGGCCGGTGAGCGGCCTGTACGCGGGCAGCCACCTCGCCGGCGCGCGGGCGGTGCTGGCGGACGACGGCGCCGCGCTCGGACTGCGCCCGGTGGAACGGGACTTCATCGCGGCCGGCGAGCACGCCGAACGCCGCCGCAAGAAGCTGTACCGGGCCTTCGTCGCGGTCGTCGTCACGATGGCCCTGCTGGCGACGGCCCTGGCCGCGCTCGCCCGCCGCGCCCAGGGCGACGCCGAGGCGCGGGAGACCCGGCTGATCGCCGAACAACTCGCGCGGCAGGCCGACGGAATGCGGAAACAGGACCCTCAGACAGCGCTGCGGCTGAGCCTGGCCGCCTACCGCACCGCGCGGACCCCGGTCACCAGGTCCGCGCTCTACTCCTCGTACATCTCGACCGTGCCCGTCGACCTCAGCAACGGTGTCGAGCAGCCCGTGCTCAACATCGCCTACCGCTCCGACGGCGACGTCCTGGCCACCAGCCAGCGCGGCGGGCGGGTCCAGCTGTGGGACATCACACGCCCCACCGTTCCCCGCAAGGGCGCCGGTCTCAAGCCGGGTGACGCCGCCGTCCTCGCCTTCCAGCCGGGCACCCACCTCCTCGCCGTCCAGACACGCGACCGCCTCCTGGTGTTCGACACCACCGACCCCCGCCACCCACGAAAGAGGGCCGAACGCCGCACCGGCAAGGGGACGACGTACTCCCTCGCCTTCAGCCCCGACGGCAGGACCCTGGCGAGCGGCTCCGACGAGGGGCGGCTGCGGCTGTGGGACATGACCGACGCCGACCGGCCCCGGCTGCGCCACGAGAAGTCCGTCGCCGGGAACGTCGAACTCATCTCGGTGGCGTTCACCCGCGACGGGCGGCACCTGCTCACCGGCAACGGCAGTCCGGAAAGCGGAGCCTCCTCGCACGCCGCGGTCAGACTGTGGGACGTCGGCGATCCGGCCCGTCCGGTGCTGCGCGACACCGCCGGGGCCGACACCGTCATGGCCGTCGCCGCACACCCGCGCCGGGACCTGGCCGTGGCCGCGGGCGCGGGCGGCAGGATCGTCTGGTGGCGGGTGGAGGACGGGCGACGGCTGCGCCGGATCGCACCGGAGAAGTCGTACCAGGGCGAATGGGACGTGCTCGGCTCGGACGACGGCATTCCCTCACTCGCCTTCCGCAAGGACGGCGAGGTCCTCGCCGGTGCCGACAACGACGACTTCCACCCGAAGATGCTGCTGCGCAAGGTGGGGGCGGAGTCCTCGCTCTACTACGACAGCTTCGGGGAGGACGGCGAGCGGCCCGCGGGCGAGCCCGTCCAGTCCGTCGCGTACAGTCCCGACGGCAGGTACTTCGCGGCGGGGGACATGGGCGGCTCGGTGCGCATGTGGCCGGAGCGCCCCCCGGCGCCGGCGTTCCCCGGCCGGCCCTCGGACACCGATCCCGGTACCAAGGCGGTCAGTCCCGACGGCCGTTACTTCCTCGGACAGGAGGACGAGGAGGACTACACGCACACGAACCGGGTGTGGGACGTCGGCGCGGCCACCCGGCCCCGTCCGGTCTTCACGGTGCCCAAGCCGTGGCAGGCACGGTACTTCCTGCCCGGCAGGAAGAAGCCCCCGGTATTGGTGGGCCACTCGTACGAGGACGGCACCAGGAGACACGTCTTCCGTTTCTGGGGCTTCGACGGCGCCGGAGACCGCCCCAGGCACGGCAGGGACATCCCGCTCACGGCGGACGAGGTGGTGACGGCCGTGAGCACCGACGGCACGCTGTTCGCCATCGGCCTGGAGGGCACCCGCCGCCTCGAGGTGTGGGACCTGAGCGACGTGCGCGAGCCGGTCAGGCGCTCCGTGATCGACGCCCCGACCGACAGGGGCCGCGGCCAGCCGTGGTTCCTCGGCGACCGAACCCTCGTCACCACGGAGGACAAAGGGACTTCCCAGGACCTGCGCCTGTGGGACCTCGCCGATCCCCGCAACCCGCGCAAGGGCGCCACGGTGCCGGACGGCGCCACCGGAGGCGGACTGGCCTACCTGCGCGAGTCGCACACACTGGTCGTGGAGAGCACCGGGGAGACCCTGCGGCTGTGGGACACGAGCGACCCGGACCGGCCCCGGAAAGGGGGTACGCTGCGCGGCACCTCACACGGGTACTACCCGGTCACCGGGGGCCGGCTGGCGACCATACTGCGTGACGGATCGGTTCGCTTCTGGGACATCGGCGACATCCGCCACCCGAAGCGCCAGGAGACCCTCCGGCTGGACCGCACCGTGGACTCCATCACGGTGACCCCGGACGGACAGCAGGTCGTGACCGGCATGAGCGGCGGCAGCCAGTGGGCCGACACCCCCGAGGAGTACCGCATCTGGGACACCGGCCCGGACGGACGCTGGCGCAGCCCCGCCCAGACCAGTCTGGCGGGCGTGTCCGACATGCAGGTCCTCCCGGGCAACAGGTCCCGGATGGCGGTCGTGGCAAAAGCCGACGGCGAGGAGCGGACGTTCCTGCTCGGCCTCAGGAGCGACCGCGTCTACGAGGAACTGTGCCGCACCCATCCGCTGAGCGTCCCCGAGAGCCAGTGGAACACCCTGTTCCCGCAGTTGGCGTACCGCACCTCCTGCGGCTGAGGAATGGGCACCTCCTGCGGCTGAGCCACGGGTCCTCCTGCGGCTGAGACGGGTTTGCCGGGCTTCCGGCGGCTGGGGCGGGCCCGCCGGACCGGACGGCCCGGCGGCCGGGGCGGCGCCCCGGACCGGACGCTCCCGTCGGCCGGTTGCTCCCGTGCCGGCGCGGCGCCCGGACCGCCCCGGTGGGCTGCGCCAGGGGTGACGACCGGCGGTCATCGCAGGCCGGCACCGGCGCGGGCGCTCCGGACCACGAGTGCCGCACAGCCCGCCGGGCGCGTTCGGGACGGCCAGGGGCGCCCCGCTCGGTTCCCCCTCGGGGCGGCAGGGCGCCGCCCCGGCGCTTACCGGTACAGCATCTTTCATGCGGTCCAGGGTCATCACGTCAGGCCGTCGTCCCCGGCTTCTCGCGGAGGGCGCCGACCACCGCACGTTCCAGGACCGCCGACTTGTTCGTCACGGTGTCACGGTGCCCTTCCGGCCCAGGGAGGTGTCCCGGGTGAGGCAGGTCCGCTCGCCCGGGTACTCCAAGGTCTTCGCGTCGAAGACCCAGGCGGTGCGCCAGCCGGCGCGCTCGTCGTCGCGGGCCACGCCGATGCCGTGCCGGCCGGCCGCGTCCACCGCGTCGGAGTCCACGCTCACGCCGGGGATCCTCGCCGCGGCCTTGTACAGGGCGGCTGCGTTCTGCGGAGGCATCGAGGTCTCCCGCAGCAGCCCGCCGATGGCCTCGAAGGCGTCCTGGTCCGGGTTCCGCTCGCCGGCCGGGATGTCGCGCGCGTCCTGCTCCGCGGTGATCTCGGCGGCGAGCCGGCGGAGCAGGACGTCGGGGTCGGTGGGCAGGGAGGCCAGCCAGGAATACGTCGGGCGGCTGAGGCCCGCCGGTGAGCCGACGGGCTTCTCGCCGTCCGGGACGCCGACCGTGATCGGGAAGTACGTGCCGTCCTGGTGGATCAGGCCCTCGTCGACCACCGGCCCGGACTTCTGGGTCATCCAGACCTCGCGCTCACCGGGCCTGCCCAGTTTCACCGGACCGCCCAACACGCCCTCGTGACGCACTCACGCCGACTGGCCCGCGACTACGAGACACCGACACCTCGGAGGCGGTGATCAAGTGGGCGATGAGCATGGTCATGAGCCGCCGCCTCGCCCGACGGGCACGCTGAACAGCCTCGGCCGTTCCTCTGCCAGCCAGCCAGCCAGCCAGCCAGCCAGCCCCGCGCGGCCGGCCGCTTGGCTTTCGACCGCACTCTTTCCACCTTCGCCAAAACCGGCTCCAGCCCCACCGCAGCCGCGGGTTGCCGACATTAAGCAGCTGCTGTCGCGGCAGCCTCGGCTTGTTGCCGGTCGAGATGTCGTGGGGGGTGGCGGATGCCGTCGATGCGGGCGGTCCTGGAAGCGCGGCAGAAGGCCGCAGCCGCGCAGGGGAACCAACTCCAAGCCGAGTTGGAACGGGCGGGCGGCTCTGACGGACGCCGAGGAGGCGCACCGCCACCGGGTGATCGGCCTGGAGCAGTATCTGGAGGCGCTGGCCGAGGAGGAGGCACCCGCTGACATGACCGGCGAGGTGCCGCGGAGGAAGCCGGCCGGACCGCGCCGGGCGGTGCCTCACCGGCGACACGCGAGCGAGGTGAAGGAGCTGTCGCCGGACTATCAGGCGTTGATGGCCGCCGTGGACGATGCGGGAGGCGACGGGCTCGGCGCCCGGCGGGCGGCGATGGTGCTGGGCTGGGACAGCGCATCCGCCTCCCGCGTCGAAGGTGCCAGGGCACGGCTGAAGCGGCTGGTGGAAAGGGGCTGGCTGGTCGAGGCGAAGCTGGGCAGCCGTGCACGGCCGGCCCCTGCTCGAGATACCCGGCGAGCTTCTCCAGGCAACGCGGCGACAGACGACACCGCGACCTGCTCGGGCCACGCGAGGCCAAAGCCTCACGACCGCCCGCCCGCCACAACTGATGCCACTGGTAGGCCGATCCCAGGCTCACCCGCAGGCGCCGTGCGACCTCCGGCGGCTTGATCTTCTGCTCGAACAGCCCGACTGCCTGCATCCGTACCGTCTCCCGGCGCCGACGTCCCGCAGGAGTCAGCCCGCCCCCATCCGCATGCAGTCAGTAAGGTGCGGGCATGAGCAATCGGGCCCCGACGCTGGAGGACGTCGCGCGGGAAGCAGGCGTTTCCCGGGCGACTGTCTCCCGGGTCGTGAACGGCGTGCGCAACGTGGATCCAGCGATTCAGGACCTGGTGTACCGCGCGATCGAACGGACCGGATACGCGCCCAACCGGGCCGCGCGGTCGCTGGTGACCCGGCGCGCCGAGACCATCGCGCTCGTCGTCTCTGGCGCGGGGAACCCTTCGGAGGACATCCCAGGTGCCTTCGCCGCCCGGGCGTTCGCGGATCCCTTCTTCGGAAGGGTGGTCTCAGGAATTGTCGGCTTTCTGAGCCCACGATCCATGCACCCGGTGCTGATGTTCGCGGAGTCGCCTGAAGACCGGCATGAGGTGCTCACCTACTTGCGGCAGGGCCGGGCCGACGGCGCGCTCGTTGTTTCGACGCACGCCGACGACCCACTGCCCGCACTGCTGGCGGAGGCGAGACTGCCCACCGTGCTGTTCGCCCGTCCGGCCCGCCCGGTGCCGCTGAGCTACGTGGATCTGGACCACCGCGACGGCGGACGGCTCGCGGCGGAGCATCTCCTGGCGCGCGGCTGCCGCAGAGCGGCCACCGTGTCCGGCCCGCTCGCCATTTCCGCGAGTAAGGAGCGACTCGCGGGCTTCCGCGACACGATGGCTCGCCATGGACATTCGTGGGTGCCGGTCGTCGAAGGCGGCTTCACGCTCGACAGCGGCGCCGCGGCCATGGGGCGGCTGCTCGCCGAATATCCTGATATCGACGGCGTGTTCGCTGCCAATGATCTCATGGCACAGGGCGTGTGCCAGATGCTGCATGAGCGGGGCAGGCGGGTGCCCGACGATGTCGCGGTGATCGGCTTCGACGACTCCGGTATCGCGCTGACCTGCCGCCCCCCACTGACCACAGTTCGTCAGCCGGTCGAGCAGATGGCCGCGGAAATGGCCCGCATCCTCGACGAGCAGATTCGGGGGAAGCGCGCCGAGCCGGCGTCGGTTCTCTTCGATCCCGAGCTCGTCGTGCGGGAATCCGCGTAGAAGAGCGGACCGGCACCTCAACGAGCGGTTGGAACGCCTGCAGAGCAAAGCATCACGGTACCGATCCGGCTCCGCCGGTTCAGGGCCGCCTGCCAGGGCGGGAGCGGCGCCGGTATGTGGGATCCGCACGACGGCCGCCGTGGGCGAAGAAGTCGGCGAGCGGCTGGGTCGCGGCACCGATGGTGACCGCGTTCGGACCGAGGCGGCTGAGTTCGATGTCCACGCCTGTGGCGGGGTGTCGCAGCGCGTGCGCGAGTGCGTGCGTGCGCGACTCTTCGAGGAACCGTGGGCCGAGTCGCAGGCCGGCCCAGCCGCCGATGATGATCCGTTCGGGCTGAAAGAGGTTGATCAAATCGGACAGGCCCGCACCGACGTACTGGGCCGCCTCAGCAACGACGGCCGCCGCCACAGGATCGGACATGCCCCCGCTCCACGGATACGCGGCCGCCAGCAGCTGGGTCAGAGCGCTCTCCTCGTCGGCGCCCGCCGATGGCCTGCCGCCCGCCTCGCGCCAGCGGGCGAGAAGTGCCTCGGCGCCCGCGTACGCCTCCAGGCAACCGGACGCGCCGCAGCGGCAGCGTCGCCCGCGCACCTGCACCGTGAGGTGGCCCCACTCGACGGCCCGGCCGCGCTCCGGGTTGTCGGTGACCACGCAGGCGCCGACGCCGGAGCCGAAGAGCACCACCACGGCGGAGCGCGCGCCGCGGCCGGCGCCGAACCACATCTCTGACTGGCCTGCGGTCTTGGCTCTGTTGTCGATGAAGTACGGCACGTGTGCCGGAAGCCGGCCGGTTCGGCGCAGGAGACGCTCCAGGGGCACTGCCTTCCAGCCGATCGATTGGCCGTGCACGACGGCGCCGCCTTCGGCGCTGGCGTCGACGATGCCGGGCACTCCGATACCGACGCCGAGCAGGTTCTCGCCGTCGACACCTGAGGTTCGCAGCACCTCCTCGACACCATGGTTGATGCCTTCCGTGATGGCGCCCACTTCGTAGGGGCTACTGTTCTGGCGCATCAACGTGCGCTCCACGCTGGAGAGTTCGGTCAGGGACAGGTCGAACAGCCCCACTCGTACCCGGTTGTCCCCGACGTCCACGCCGATCAGGTGGCCACTGCCAGGCGCGATCCGCACCAGGATGCGTGGACGCCCGCGAGGGGAGGCGACGCTGCCGGCCTCTTCGACCAGGCCGTCGGCGATCAACTCGGCCACCACGTTGGTAATCGATCCGGAACTCAGCCCGGTCGCCGAGGTGAGCGTGTAGCGGCTCATCGGCCCGTCGAAATACAACCGTTGCAAAACGGCGGTCCGGCTCTCCCGCCGCAGGTCATAGACCGTACGACCACTGGGTTGTGTCACCTGGCCTCCTCGTTCACCTACGCCCTGGGCAAGGCGCGGCGGGTCCAACCTCTTGACGCCGTTCTTCACATGCGGCTTAACTCACGTCATAAATTAAGCCTTGGGGCCTATCGAGTCGAACGCGGTGTCGGCGTCCGTAGGCGCTTCCACGGCTTCGACCCCCGGAAAGGGACACCAGGAGTCATGCGCAACATCCGAGCCGCGGCCGTAGGTGCCGTCACCTTGTCTCTCGCCTTGGCGGCCACGGCCTGCGGCGGCGGTTCTTCGACCGGCGGCGGGTCCAACGACTCGCCGAAGACGCTCACTTACTGGGCTTCCAACCAGGGCGCCAGCATTGAGGTCGACAAGAAGGTCCTCCAGCCGGAACTCGACAAGTTCGAGAAGCAGACGGGCATCAAGGTGAAGCTGGAGGTGGTGCCCTGGGCGGACCTGCTGAACCGGATCCTGACCGCGACCACTTCGGGCCAGGGTCCGGACGTTCTCAACATCGGCAACACCTGGAGCGCCTCCCTCCAGGCCACCGGTGCGCTGCTGCCTTGGGACGCGAAGAACTTCGCCAAGATCGGTGGCAGGGACCGTTTCGTCGACTCCGCCCTCGGCTCGACCGGCGTCCAAGGCCAGGACCCGGCCGCCGTCCCGCTGTACTCGATGTCGTACGCGCTCTACTACAACAAGAAGGTCTTCGCCGAGGCGGGCATCACCAAGCCGCCTGCCACGTGGGACGAGTTGGTCGCCGACGGCAAGAAGATCCAGGCCAAGGGCATGCAGGCCATCGGCACGGAAGGCTCCAACCTCTCCGAGAACATCCACCAGGTGTTCGTCCTCGCCAAGCAGCACGGCGCGGACTTCTTCACCGCCGACGGCAAGCCCGACTTCACCAACGACGGCGTGGTCGCGGCGGTCAAGCAGTACGTGGACCTGATGGCCAAGGACAAGGTCATCCCGGTCAGCAACGCCGAGTACTCCCAGAACCAGTCCCTGAGCGACTTCGCCAAGGGCAAGACGGCAATGGTGCTGTGGCAGACCGCCTCCGCCACCTTCAAGGCGCTGGGCATGAAGGACTCCGACTGGGCCGCCGCCCCCGCGCCCGTCCAGTCCGGGACACCGGGCACCGGTACCCAGGTCAACTCGATGGTGGCCGGCATCAACATGGCCGTCTTCAAAAACACCCACAACCTCGACGGCGCCGCGAAGTTCGCGAAGTTCATGACCAGCGACGAGGAGCAGAGGATTCTCAACAAGGCTTACGGCTCCATCCCGCCGGTCAAGTCGGCTCAGTCGGACCCGGCGTTCAACTCGCAGGGCACCGCGGTGCTCCGCCAGACCCTGGCCACCAGTGCGCAGGCGCTGCCGCAGGTGGCCGACGAGTCCCAGTTCGAGACGGCCGTGGGGACGGCGGTGAAGGACCTGTTCGCTGAGGCGGCGGCCGGCCGCGCGGTGACCACCGAGTCGGTGAAGGCCAAGCTCCTCAAGGCCCAGCAGCAGATGCCGACGAAGTGAGTGCGGACACCCTCATGACGACCACGGTCCCCGAGACGGGCACGCGGCCGGTGCGCGAGAACTCCCCCGGTGCGGCGCGCGGCCCGCGCCGCACCGGGCGGATCAAGCGCATCGGACTGCCGTACCTGCTCCTGCTTCCCGCTCTTGTCCTCGAACTCCTCGTCCACCTGGTGCCGATGGTCATCGGCATCACGATGAGCTTCAAGGAGCTCACCCAGTTCTACATCCGCGACTGGGGCACCGCGCCCTGGACCGGCATCGACAACTACAAGCTGTCGGTCGACGTCAACGGCCCCGTCGGCGAGGCCCTGCTGCACTCCTTCTTCGTCACCGTCGGCTTCACCCTGCTCTCGGTTGCCCTCTGCTGGCTGATCGGCACCGCCGCCGCGGTCTTCATGCAGGACACCTTCCGCGGCCGCGGACTGCTGCGCACCGTCTTTCTCATCCCTTACGCCCTGCCGGTCTACACCGCCGTCATCACCTGGGTGTTCATGTTCCAGCACGACAACGGCCTGGTGAACCACGTCCTGCACGACCAGCTGCACCTCACCGACAAGCCGTCCTTCTGGCTCATCGGCGACAACAGCTTCTACGCCCTGCTGACCGTCTCGGTGTGGAAGGGCTGGCCGTTCGCCTTCCTCATCGTGATGGCCGGACTGCAGAACATCCCCAAGGAGCTGTACGAGGCCGCCGCGCTGGACGGGGCCGGCATGTGGCAGCAGATCCGCCGCATCACCCTGCCGTCGCTGCGCCCGGTCAACCAGGTCCTCGTCCTGGTGCTGTTCCTGTGGACGTTCAACGACTTCAACACGCCGTACGTGCTGTTCGGCAAGTCGGCGCCCGAGGCAGCCGACCTGATCTCGATCCACATCTACCAGTCGTCGTTCATCACCTGGAACTTCGGCACCGGCTCCGCCATGTCCGTCATGCTGCTCCTGTTCCTGTTCGTGGTGACGGGCGTCTACCTGCTGCTGACCTCCCGAGGAAAGAAGACGGCCGATGTCTGACACCGTCCGGACGTCCCGGCCGCCGCGTTCCCCGATGGCCTCGCCCCGCTCCTTCCACTGGTCGAGGCGGGTCTTCCTCACCCTGCTGGCCGGCTTCGTCCTCGTCCCGGTCTACGTCATGGTGTCCAGCTCGCTGAAGCCGCTCCAGGACGTCTCCGGGAAGTTCCGCTGGCTGCCCAGCGGGCTGACCCTGCGTCCGTACGTCGACATCTGGTCGACGATCCCGCTGGCGAGGTACTTCGCCAACTCGCTGATCGTGGCGGGATCGGCGACCGTCGGTTCGGTGGTGATCGCGGTGTTCGCGGCGTACGCGGTCAGCCGCTACTCCTTCCGCGGCAAGCGTGTCTTCACGGTCACCGTGCTGTCCACGCAGATGTTCCCCGGCATCCTGTTCCTGCTGCCGCTGTTCCTGATCTACGTCAACATCGGCAACGCCACCGGCATCGCCCTGTTCGGCTCGCGCGGCGGGTTGATCCTGACGTACCTCACCTTCACCCTGCCGTTCTCGATCTGGATGCTGATCGGGTATTTCGACTCGGTGCCGCGGGACCTGGACGAGGCGGCCATGGTCGACGGGTGCGGCCCGCTCAGCGCGCTGTTCCGCGTCGTGGTGCCGGCCGCGATCCCCGGCATCGTCGCGGTCGCCGTCTACGCCTTCATGACCGCCTGGGGCGAAGTGCTCTTCGCCTCCGTCATGACCGACGACACCACCCGCACCCTCGCCGTCGGACTCCAGGGCTACTCCACTCTCAACGACGTCTACTGGAACCAGATCATGGCCGCCTCGCTGGTCGTCAGCCTGCCCGTGGTCGCCGGCTTCCTGCTGCTGCAGCGCTACCTGGTCGCCGGACTCACCGCGGGCGCGGTCAAGTAGCACACTTCCCTGCCTCCTCGAAAGGTTCTCCGTGTCCGACTCGACAGACCTCGCCGCCTTCCCTCGTGACTTCGCCTGGGGCACCGCCACCTCCGCTTACCAGATCGAGGGGGCCGTCGCCGAGGACGGCCGCTCGCCGTCCATCTGGGACACCTTCTCGCACACCCCCGGGAAGATCGACAACGACGACCACGGCGACACCGCCTGCGACCACTACCACCGCTGGCCCGAAGACGTGTCCCTGATGAAGGAGCTGGGCGTGGACACCTACCGGCTGTCCATCGCCTGGCCCCGGGTGGTGCCGGGCGGTGACGGCCCAGTCAACGCCAAGGGCCTCGCCTTCTACGACCGGCTGATCGACGGTCTGTTGGAAGCCGGCATCACCCCGAACGTCACCGTCTACCACTGGGACCTCCCGCAGGTCCTCCAGGACCGGGGCGGCTGGAGCGAACGCGCCACCGCCGAACACCTCGCAAGCTACGCCTCCACCGTCGCCGAGCGCCTGGGCGACCGCGTCACCCAGTGGGCCACGCTGAACGAGCCGCTGTGCTCGGGCTGGATCGGCCACCTGGAGGGCCGGATGGCACCCGGCCTGACCGACCTGACCACCGCCGTCCGCGCCTCCTACCACCTGCTGCTGGGCCACGGCCTGGCCACCCAGGCGATCCGGGCGGCCGTCCCCGGCGCACAGGTCGGCCTGGTCACCAACCACTCCACCGTCGCCGCCGCCTCCACGAGCCCGGAGGACGTCGCAGCGGCCACGCGGATGGACGGCCACACCAACCGCTGGTGGCTCGACCCGGTCTACGGCCGGGGCTTCCCCACCGACATGCGCGAACTCTACGGCGTCGAACTCCCCGAGCGCGCGGGCGACCTCGAGACCATCGCCACCCCGCTGGACTGGCACGGACTCAACTACTACTTCCCGGCCACGGTCGAGAACGACCCCACCGGCCCGGTCCCCTATGCCCGTGAGGTCCGGCTGCCCGACGTCCCGCGCACCGGCATGGACTGGCAGATCGACGCCGACGGCCTGGAGAGCCTGCTGATGCGGCTCACCGACGACTACGGGATCCGACGCCTCTACGTCACCGAGAACGGCTCCGCGTTCCCCGACACCGTCGGCCCGGACGGTACCGTCGACGATCCCGACCGGACCCGCTACCTGGAAGAGCACCTGGCGGCCTGCGCCCGCGCTGCACGCAAGGGTGCCCCGCTCGCCGGGTACTACGCCTGGTCCCTGCTCGACAACTTCGAGTGGGCCTACGGCTACGACAAGCGCTTCGGCCTCGTCCACGTCGACTACGAGACCCAAAAGCGCACCGTCAAGACGAGCGGGCGGCGCTACGCGGAGATCGTCCGGGCGCACCGGCAGGGCGTCAGCGCCGGCTGATCCGTCCCCGTACCCACTGCGGCCCCGTCCGTCGGAGAACGTCCGACGGACGGGGCCGCTGCTGTGCCGAGCCCCGGGCCATCGCTCCGGAGCCGCCGCGCCCACCGCGCCGGCCGGGAGCCGACGCGGCAGGCAGGGCGCTTTCGCCGGCGCTTTTACGGTGCTTCGGTGACCGTCAGCGGCGTCTGCCACCGCAGATCTCCCGCCGAGCGTCCGACCATGAGCCGGTACGTCCCGGTCTCCGTACGCCAGGCGCCATCCGCCTCCGACCAGTGCCGCAGGGCACGGGGGGGAACGACCACCTCGGCGGTCACCGTCTCGCCCGGTTCCGCTCGTACCGCTGCGTAGCCGGCGAACCAGCGCTCCGGTCGCTCCACGGCGGAGTCGGGGTGCGCTAGGTAGACCTGGACCACCTCGCGTCCGGGCCGGGGCCCGGTGTTGCGCACCCCCACCCGGACCGTGAACGGGAAGCCCGCGGGGACTTGCGCCGGCGCGCCCATGCTCTCGTAGTCCCACGTGGTGTACCCGAGGCCGTGACCGAACCAGTACGCGGGTGTGCGCCCGGCCCGCAGCCAGGCCCGGTACCCGATGTGCAGGCCCTCGGCGTAGTCCAGCCGGCCGCCGGCCGGCCGGGTCTCGGTGACGGGTGCGTCCGCGAGGGACGCCGCCCAGGTGGTGGGCAGCCGGCCTCCGGGCTCCGCGTGGCCGAAGAGGACGTCGGCGATTCCCGCGCCCGCCTCCTGCCCGGGGAACCAGCCGAGCAGCACGGCACCCACCTCCTCGCGCCAGGGCAGCTCGACCGGGCCGCCGCTGTTCACGACCACGACCGTGCGCGGGTTGGCCGCGGCCACGGCGCGCACGAGTTCGTCCTGCCGGCCGCCGAGGGCCAGAGCGGTGCGGTCGTGGCCTTCGGTCTCGCTGTGCTCGGTGGTGCCCACGAACACGACCGCCGCGTCCGCCGTCCGGGCGGCTTCGACCGCCGTGGCGAGCGCCGTCCCCGGATCCTCCTCGGGCGGTGCGGCGGCGAGGATCGTGGCCCGGCCGGTACCGGCCGCCAGTTCGCGCCGTGCCACGAGGTGGACGGGCCGCTTCGACACCAGGGCCGCCCGGACGGTGTGCAGGGGCGGGGTGACGTGCACGACCGCCGGATCGTCCGTCCGACAGGGGAAGTCGTCGTCCAGGAGCACCTGTGCGTCGAGACTGAGTGTCATGCGGCCGAAGCCGCCCACGCCGAAGCTCCACTCCCCGGCGCGTTCGGGCCGCAGCAGCGCGCTGATCTCCACGGTGTGCGCACCCGGGACGAGGGTGGGCTCCAACTGGCGCCCGGACAAACGCCGTTCGGCGCACAGTTCGCGGCCCTGCGCGTCCAGCAGCCGCACCAGGACCCCCGGCATCCCGGACCGGGGTTCCGTGCACCGGTCCGCGTCGACCGGAGCCGGAGGAAGACCGAGCGACGGGCCGGGCACGTGGACCACTCGTCCCCGGCGGCGCAAGCGGCCGCGGATCCCGTCGAGGGGTGTGACGACGGCCGAGGGGTGGACACCCGCACTGCCGCCCCCCTGGACCCGGGGCGTGGCCGCGTGCGCCCCGATCACGGCGACGGACGAGAGCGCGGCCGGGTCCAGCGGCAGCACCTCGTCGGCGTTGCTGACCAGTACGGAGCCGGCGGCGACGGCTCGGCGCAGCAGTGCCCGGGTGTCACGCGCGCGTACGGCCGGTCTCATGCGCGCGGGGCCGGCAGCGAGGGCGCCGACGCGGTGGGCGAGCCGGAGCAGGCGCCGCACCTTGTCGTCGAGGGTCTTCTCGGGCACCCGGCCGTCTTCCACCGCACGCGTCAGGGACGCCTCCCACGGGCTGTGCGGCCCGGGCATCGCGAGGTCGAGCGCCGAGCGGGCCGACTCCTCGACGGTCCGCACGGCGGCCCAGTCGGAGACGACGACGCCGTCGAAGCCCCACTCGTCCTTGAGGACGTCGCCGAGCAGGGGATGGGCCGTCATGGCCGTTCCGCCCACCGCGTTGTAGGCGGCCATGACGAGCCATGCGCCGGCCTCGACAGCCGCCTCGAACGGCGCGAGGTACACCTCGCGCAGCACCCGCTCGGACACCCGGACATCGACCGTGAGCCGCTCGGTCTCGGAGTCGTTGGCCACGAAGTGTTTGGCCGTGGCCGCGACCCCCTGCGCCTGGATGCCCCGGATCAACGCGGCGGCGGCGCGACCGGTCAGTTCCGGGTCCTCCGAGAAGCACTCGAAGTGCCGCCCGCTCAGCGGGGTCCGGTGCAGGTTGAGCGTGGGCGCGAGGAGGATGTCCACCCCCTTGCGCACCGCTTCGGCGGCCAGCAGGCGCCCCAGTTCCGCCAGCAGACCGTCGTCCCAGAGCGCGCCGAGGGCCGAGGCCGACGGCAGCAGCGCGGAGGTGCGCCGTTCGTCCCAGCTCTCCCCGCGCACCCCCGCCGGGCCGTCGGAGCAGACCATCTCCCGGAGGCCGATGTCCGGGTCCGCGGCCGTCCGCCACGTCGTGGCTCCGGTGAGCAGGCGCACCTTCCGCGCCGTACTCAGTTTGTCGATCAGCCGGTCGAGCATGTCGTCGCTGACGTCGTTGGTCACGTCGTCGTTCATTCCCACCCCATGGTGTGTCTGTGCCGGCCGGCTCCCGCGAGCAGGCCGAAGGCCCGGGCGGAACCGCGGTGGGCGGGTCCGGCCGGGCCGCGGGGAGGACCCGGTGGTCCGGGCAG
>NZ_JBVJOT010000033.1:70255-102338 GCF_055583025.1 Streptomyces sp. NPDC104831 | reverse complement strand
CGCCTGGCGGGGGGTGTGGGGTGGGTTGCGTGTCGGGGGGCCCCCCCCGCGCGGGGCCCCCCCCGCCCCCCCGCCGCCGGCCCGCAGTCCCGGCCGCGGGCCGCGGCGCCGGCGGCGGTGCCCTACGGCGTGCCGGCCGCGCTGCCCGGGCTGACCGCGCTGATCGGGCGGCAGGAGCAGCAGGTGCGGCTGCGGCCGAAGGACGCCGTGGCCTGGGCGGTGCTGGGGTCGGCGTACGTGGAGCGGGGGCGCCGGGCGGGTGACGCGGCGGACTATCCGCGGGCCGAGCGGGCGCTGAAGGCGTCCCTGGAGGTGCGGGGGACGCGGAACACCGAGGCGCTGGACGGGCTGGCATCGCTGGCACTGGCGCGCCGGGACTACCCGGCGGCGAAACGGTACGCCGAGCAGGCCGGGAAGGCGGCGCCGAAGCGGTGGTCGTCGTATCCGGCGCTGATCGACGCCTACACCGGGCTCGGCGACTACGAGAAGGCCCGCTCCGCCCTGGACAAACTGCTGGCGCTGCGCACCGACGCGGCGGCGCGGCCGGCCGTGATGGCGCAGGCGGCGGCGGTGTACCGGGACCGGGGGTGGCGCGAGGACGCGGCGGCCCAGCTCACCGACGCGGCCGCCGCCGCCCGCACCCCGGTGGAGCAGGCCGCCTGGCTGGCCGGGGTGGGGCAGCTGGCCTGGGAGCGCGGGGACCTGCCGGACGCGCTGGACCACTTCGAGGCCGCGCTGCGGCTCGACCCCGGCCAGCGGGCGGCACCGGCCGGGCGGGCGCGGACACTGGCCGCGCTGGGCCGCACCTCGGAGGCGCTGGCCGCCTACCGGGCCGCCGTCGCGCGGCGGCCGCGCCCGGAGGACCTGCTGGAGCTGGGCGAGCTGTACGAGTCGCTGGGGCAGCAGGGCGCCGCCGAGGACAGTTACGCGCGGATGCGGGAGGCGGTCCGGCTCTCGGTGGCGGGCGGGGTGGACGAGGAGCTGCTGATCGGCCGGTTCGAGGCGGACCACGGGGACCCGTGGGAGGCCGTGGAGCGGCTGGAGGAGGAGTGGCGGCGCCAGCCGGGCATCGAGGTGGCCGACGCGCTGGGCTGGGCGCTGCACCGGACCGGCCGGGACCGGGAGGCGCTGACGTACGCGGCCGTCGCCACGGACAAGGCGAAGGGCGGCGGGGTGCGCAGCGCGCCGCACGCCTTCCACCTCGGGGTGATCGAGGCGGAGCTGGACCGGGCCGGTCCCGCGCGGCGGCACCTCCAGGAGGCGCTGCGGATCAACCCGTACTTCTCGCCGCTGCGGGTGCCGATGGCGCAGGAGGCGCTGCGGGAGCTGGGCGACGTCCCCGACGAGCCGCCGCCCAGCGAGTAGCGCCCCCGGTTACAGGTTGCCCCGCTTGGCCTGCTCGCGCTCGATCGCCTCGAACAGGGCCTTGAAGTTGCCCTTGCCGAAGCCCATCGAGCCGTGCCGCTCGATGAGTTCGAAGAACACCGTCGGCCGGTCCTGGACCGGCTTGGTGAAGATCTGCAGCAGGTAGCCGTCCTCGTCGCGGTCGACGAGGATCTTCAGCTCGCGCAGGGTCTCGACCGGCACGCGGGTCTCGCCGGCCCACTCGCCGAGGGTGTCGTAGTAGGAGTCGGGGGTGTCCAGGAACTCGACGCCGGCCGCGCGCATGGTGCGCACGGTCTGCACGATGTCGTTGGTGTTGAGCGCGATGTGCTGGACGCCGGCGCCGCCGTAGAACTCCAGGTACTCGTCGATCTGGGACTTCTTCTTGGCGATGGCGGGCTCGTTGATCGGGAACTTCACCTTGAGGGTGCCGTCCGCGACCACCTTCGACATCAGCGCGCTGTACTCGGTGGCGATGTCGTCGCCCACGAACTCCTTCATGTTCGTGAAGCCCATGACCTTGTTGTAGAAGGTCACCCACTCGTTCATCCTGCCGAGTTCGACGTTGCCGACGCAGTGGTCGATGGCCTGGAAGGTGCGCGCGGCGGGCGGCGCGACGATCGGCTCGGCCGCCGCGTAGCCGGGCAGGTAGGGGCCGTCGTAACCGGAGCGGTCGACCAGGGTGTGGCGGGTCTCGCCGTAGGTGGCGATCACGGCGAGGACGACGGTGCCGTTCTCGTCCTTCACCTCGTAGGGCTCGGTGATGCCCCGCGCGCCGTTCTCGACGGCGTACGCGTACGCGGCGCGGGCGTCCGGGACCTCGATGGACAGGTCGATGACGCCGTCGCCGTGCTCGGCCACGTGCCGGGCGAGGAAGTTCCCCCAGTCGCCGGCCGGCTTGATCACCGAGGTGAGGACGAACCGGGCGGAGCCGTTCTCCAGCACGTAACTGGCGGTCTCGCGGCTGCCGTTCTCCGGTCCGGAGTAGGCGACCAGCCGCATGCCGAAGGCGGTGGAGTAGTAGTGCGCCGCCTGCTTGGCGTTGCCCACGGCGAAGACGACCGCGTCCATTCCCTTGACCGGGAAGGGGTCGTCCTGCCGTGCGGTCGTGTCGGGAGTGTGGTGTGTGGTCTGCGTCATACCCGAAGGGTGGCGCCGCCCTGCAAGGTGCGCAATAGTTCGCGAATCCACTGGGCAATCTGTTCAGCGGTACGACCGCTCAGGCGGTCTTTCTGTACAGGATGACCATCACAGGGGGTCCCGTGGCGATCGATCATCTGGACGGGCGGATCATCGTGCTGCTGGCGGAGGAACCGCGCATCGGCGTGCTGGAGATGTCCCGTCGGCTGGGGGTGGCGCGGGGCACCGTGCAGGCGCGGCTGGACCGGCTCCAGTCGGGCGGGGTCGTCCGCGGCTTCGGCCCGCAGGTGGACCCGGCGGCCCTCGGCTATCCGGTCACCGCGTTCGCCACCCTCCAGATCCGGCAGGGCCAGGGCAGCGACGTCCGCGCCCACCTGGCGACCGTGCCGGAGGTGCTGGAGCTGCTGACCACCACGGGCAGCGGGGACATGCTGTGCCGGCTGGTGGCCCGCTCGAACGCGGACCTGCAACGGGTGATCGACCGCGTGGTGGGCTTCGACGGCATCGTGCGGGCCTCCACGACGATCGTGATGGAGACGCCGGTGCCGCTGCGGGTGATCCCGCTGGTGGAGCAGGCGGCCCGGGAGGGGAGGCAGGCGGGGCGCGGCTAGCAGCTCGGGACCGGGCCGCCGCCCTTCTCCAGGGCCACCAGGGAGCCGACGGCGCTCTTGAGCGTGGTCACCGGCACCAGGCGCAGCCCCTCGGGCAGCTCGGCCTTGGCCTCGGCGCACTCCGCCTTCGGCACCAGGAAGACGGTGGCCCCGTCGCGGCGCGCGGCCTGTGTCTTCAGCGCCACCCCGCCGACCGCGCCGACCCGGCCGGCGGCGTCGATCGTGCCGGTGCCCGCGACCGTGCGGCCGCCCGTGAGGTCGCCGCCGCGGCCGTCGCCGTCCAGCTTGTCGATGATCCCGAGGCTGAACAGCAGGCCCGCGCTGGGCCCGCCGACGTCGGCGAGGCGCAGGTTCACCTTCACCTTGTCCGCGCCGAGCCCGAGGTACCCCAGCGCCGCCTGGGTGGCCGAGTCCTGGGACTCCCGCATCTGCGCCAGGTTGTGCTTCTCGATCTCCTTGACGGTGTCCCCGCTCGGGTAGACCGAGTCGCGGGGCATGACGGCCCGGTCGGTGCGGAACCAGTTGCCGACCACGTCACCGAGCGAGATCCGGGCGTCCGGTCCGGTCGCCACGATGGTCGTCATCCGCAGCTGCCCGCTGGTCTTCCGGGTCGCCGCGCCGGAGACGGTGATCACCGGCGTGCCCTGGTGCTCGCCGAGCACGTTCGTCGTCCCGCCGGGCTGCGCCACCGAGAACGGCAGCGGCGCGAACCCCACGGTGGCGAGCAGGGCCACGACGGGCAGCGCGCAGACGGCGAGGGCCTGGGGGCGTGTGAGACGTGAGAGCACGGGATCAATCTAACGCGAGGTCCGCAGGAGGCGGTGAGCAGCGGAGCGCAGCGCTTTTCGGGTGGGGGTGGCGTGCGTGCGCGGTGGGTTGGCTTGCGCGGGGGCGGGGGGCGGCGTCTGTGCGCGGGGGCGAGGGCGGCTTGCGCGCGGGCGGGGGGGGCGGCGTCTGTGCGCGGGGCGGCTGACGGGGCGCGTCCGTGCGCGGGGGCGAGGCCGACTTCGACGCAGCGGGCGGTCCAGCCCCGCGCTCGGGCGGGGGCGGCGTCCACGCGGACGGCGATCAGCTCCGCGCGGGCAGCGGTAGCCCGCGCGAGCCGGATCGGTTTCCGCCCGCGGCGGGAGTCGGCAACCCTACCCGGGCGGGGCGGCGTCCACGCGCGGGCAGCGGTCAGCCCGCGCGAGCCGGATCGGTTTCCGCCCGCGGCGGGAGTCGGCAACCCTACGCGGGCGGGGCGGCGTCCACGCGCGGGCAGGGGTCCGCCTCCGCACGAGGGCGACGCTCGGCTTGCCCGCGAGCGGGGGCGGCTTCCGCCCGCGGCGGGAGTCGGCAACCGCGCGCGGCGGGGGCGGCGGTCAGCGCAGGGCCTCCGCGACCTCGCGGGCCGCCTCCAGCACCCTCGGGCCGACCCGCTCCGGTACGGCGTCCGCCAGCATCACCACGCCCACGCTGCCCTCCACACCCGTGACCCCGACCAGCGGGGCGGCGGCGCCGCTCGCGCCGGCCTCCAGTTCGCCGTGGGTCAGGGTGTAGCCGGGGTCGGCGCACGGCGACTGGCGGGCGGCGAGGATGGCCCGGCCCGCGGCCCCCCGGTCGAGGGGGTGCCGGAAACCGGCCCGGTAGGCCACGTGGTAGTCGGTCCAGGTCGGTTCGACCACGGCGACGGCGAGCGCCTCCGTGCCGTCGACCAGTGTCAGGTGCGCGGTGGCCCCGATGTCCTCGGCGAGGGACCGCAGGGCGGGGAGCGCGGCCTCGCGTACCAGCGGGTGCACCTGCCGGCCGAGCCGCAGCACCCCGAGGCCGACCCGGGCCCGGCCGCCCAAGTCGCGTCGTACCAGTGCGTGTTGTTCGAGGGTGGCGAGCAACCGGTAGACGACGGTCCGGTTCACGCCCAGTTTGGTGGACAACTCGGTGACGGTCAGTCCGTGGTCGGTGTCGGCCAGCAGCTTGAGGACGCGCAGTCCCCGGTCGAGCGTCTGAGAGGTCTCCGCGGTCACGACGCCCACTCCTTCGGCGGTGAGGTCGGCGGGTCCCTGAGCGGCGGATGCGTCACCGAGTCCCGTCGGCGACGCGCCTCAGAGGCCGCCGGTCGGCAGGACGGCCCGGCAGCTCCGAGCCGATGTCGCTTCACGGCTGCGCTCCGCGGCGGCGCTGCCACGGGGCGTATGCGTAGCCGGACAGTAGCGAAGCCGGTTCGCTCAGCGGAAGTCTCAGTCCAGAATCCGGGCAAGACCAGATCCGGCCTGCCTGCATTCGTCCGGATACGCACACCGGGAGGGCGTCGAAACGTACTCGAACAGGAGGGTGGGGGTTCACCCTGGCACCGGGTGACGGACCACCGGGGCGGCGGCGGACCGCCGGGGCGGGACCTCACAGCCGGGTGAGCGAGACCCCCACCGGGGCCCGGGGCGGAGCGGCCGTCACTTCATCCGCGTCGCCCACTCCTGGACCTTGGCGATCCGCTGCCGCAGCTGTCCCGCCGTGGCCTCCGCGCTCGGCGGCCCCCCGCACACCCGCCGCAGCTCGGTGTGGATCACCCCGTGCGGCTTCCCACTCTGGTGCACGTACGCGCCGACCATCGTGTTCAGCCGCTTCCGCAGCTCCATCAGCTCCTTGTGCGACACCACCGGCCGCCGCTCCGCCGGCAGCTCCAGCAGGTCGGCCTCCGTGTCCGGCTTCTTCCGGCTGTGCGCGATCTGCCGGGCCTGCCGCTTCTGCAGCAGCAACTGCACCTGATCGGGCTCCAGCAGCCCCGGGATCCCCAGGTAGTCCTGCTCCTCCTCGCTCCCGGGGTGGGCCTGCATGCCGAACTCGGCGCCGTCGTACAGCACCCGGTCGAACACCGCGTCGGACTCCAGCGCCTCGAACGGCAGCATGTCCTGCTCGCCGGTGTCCTCGTCCTCCTGCTTGTTCGCCTCCTCCATCTCCTTCTCGGATTCGGCGTACGGGTCCTCCTCGCCCTCCTTCTTCGGCTTGTCGAGGGCGTGGTCCCGTTCCTTCTCCATCTCGTTGGCGAAGGTCAGCAGGTCGGGCACGGTCGGCAGGAACACGGACGCGGTCTCGCCGCGCCGCCGGGACCGTACGAAACGCCCGACGGCCTGCGCGAAGAACAGCGGCGTCGAGATCGTCGTGGCGTACACCCCGACCGCGAGCCGCGGCACGTCGACGCCCTCGGACACCATGCGCACGGCGACCATCCACCGGTCGTCGCTCGCGCTGAACTCGTCGATCCTCTTCGAGGCGCCGGTGTCGTCCGACAGGACGAGCGTCGCCTTCGTCCCCGTGATCTCCCGGATCAGCTTGGCGTACGCGCGCGCGGAGTCCTGGTCGGAGGCGATGACGAGCGCGCCCGCGTCCGGGATGGCCTTGCGGACCTCGGTCAGCCGCTGGTCGGCGGCGCGCAGCACGCTCGGCATCCAGTCGCCGCGCGGGTCGAGGGCCGTGCGCCAGGCCTGGCTGACCGCGTCCTTGGTCATCGGCTCGCCGAGCCGGGCGGCGACCTCGTCCCCGGCCTTGGTGCGCCAGCGCATGTTGCCGCTGTAGGAGAGGAAGATCACCGGCCGGACGACGCCGTCCGACAGCGCCGACCCGTACCCGTACGTGTAGTCCGCGGCGGACCGCCGGATCCCGTCCGCCCCCTCCTCGTACGTCACGAAGGGGATCGGGTTGGTGTCGGAGCGGAACGGCGTACCCGTCAGCGCGAGGCGCCGGGTGGCCGGCTCGAACGCCTCCAGGCACGCCTCGCCCCAGGACTTCGAGTCGCCGGCGTGGTGGATCTCGTCCAGGATCACCAGCGTCTTGCGCTGCTCGACCCGGTTGCGGTGCAGCATCGGGCGCACGCCCACGCCGGCGTACGTCACGGCGACGCCGTCGTACTCCCTGCCGAGCGGGCCCGCGCTGTACTCGGGATCGAGCCTGATCCCGATCCGGCCCGCGGCCTCGGACCACTGCTTCTTCAGGTGCTCGGTGGGCGCGACCACCGTGACCTGCTGCACGACGTGGTGGTGCAGCAGCCAGGAGGCCAGGGTCAGCGCGAAGGTGGTCTTGCCGGCTCCGGGTGTGGCGACGGCGAGGAAGTCGCGCGGCTGCTCCTGGATGTACTTCTCCATCGCCCCCTGCTGCCAGGCGCGCAGCTTGCTGGCGGTACCCCAGGGGGCCCGGCCCGGGAAGGCGGGCGAGAGGTGGTGGGAGGAGGCGGAAGCGGAGGATGCGGCGGTGGTAGTCACGGTCTCCGTGGATCAGGGTCGGGCGGCTACGTACGACAACCGGGCCACCCTACCGGCGCCGTCCTGCGCGCACGGCGCGAACGAGCCGGGGTCGCCCCCGGGTGGGAGCGACATCACAGCGGCCCCCCGGGCACCCGCCGTCGCTCAGCCAGCGGGAGTGCGTTCCCGTAGCCGCGTGGTCACCCAGGATCCCGCCAGCGCGACCGCGGCCATCGGCAGGAAGACGGCGGCGAAGGCGGCGGGGTGGCCGCCGTCACCCGCGCCGGTGGCGGCCGTGCTGCCGCCGCCCAGGGCGGCGAAGGCCGCGCCGGTCGCCGCGAGCAGGACGACGTTGGACAGGGCGTCGGAGATCTGGAGCGCGGCGGAGTTGGCGCCGGCCTCCTCGGGGGCGGACAGCTTCAGCAGCAGCACGCTGGTGGAGGAGAGCACCAGCCCCATCCCGAAGCAGCCGACGCCCCAGGCGACGGCGACCGTCCACACGGGCACGGAGTGGATCAGCACGCTGGGCGCGGTCACGATCGCGGCGGCGACCAGCACCATGCCGAGGGTCATCAGCCGCTCCCGGTGCGGTGCCAGGCGCGGCCGGGACTGCACGAACGAGCCCAGCGCCCACGTCCCGCCGCCGGCCGCGAGCGAGAACCCGGCGAGCGTGGGCGACAGACCGCGCTGGGTGACCAGCATCAGCGGTACGAAGGACTCGGCGGAGATGAAGGACCCGGCCGCCACCCCGCGCAGCAGCACGACGGAGGGCAGACCGCGGGCGGCCCGGTAGGTGCCGCGGGGCAGCAGGCCGAGGACGGCGGGCACCAGCAGGGCGGCCCCGGCCAGTCCCGGCAGCAGGGAGAGGGGGCGCAGGTCCTGGGCGGCGTACTGGAGGAGCCCCGCGCCGAGGGAGATCGCGAGGGCGAGCCGGATGCGCCGCCGGTCGAAGGCGGCGGCGCCGGCCCGCTCGTCCACCGGGCCCGAGGCCCGCCGGCGTATCTGGGGCAGGGCGAGGGCGAGCGGGAACACGACGAGGACGGGGATGCCGAGGAAGACCCAGCGCCAGCCGAGCTGCTCGGTGACGGCACCGGAGGCGAGGGGACCGACGATGGACGGCACGACCCACCCCGCGGCGAACGCGGCCATGATCGCGGGCCGCAGCCGTTCGGGGTAGGCCCGGCCGACGACGACGTACAGCGCGACGATGACCAGCCCGCCGCCCAGGCCCTGCACGGCCCGGCCGAGGATGAACACCCACATGGCCTGCGCGGTCCCGGCGACGACGAGTCCGGCGGCGAAGGCCGCGATGCCGCAGGTCAGCGCGGAGAACGGGCCGCGCCGGTCGGACCACTGCCCGGCGAGCACCATGCCGAAGAGGCTGGTCGTGAAGTATCCGGAGAAGGCGAACGCGTACAGCGCCACGCCGTCCAGCTCCCGGGCGGCGACCGGCATCGCGGTTCCCACGGCGGTCGCCTCGAACGCGATCAGCACGACGACGGACACGATCCCGACACTGAGCGCCCGGTAGGCCCGGCTCAACACGCCGGATACCTGGTCGGCCGGGGGGTCGAGGACGGCGGGGTCGTGGGATTCGAGGGCGCTCATGCTCGTCAGGGTAAGGCGCACAACCGACTTCGGCCCCTGTCAGGAGCCCGACGTCCCCTCGTCCCTTGGTCGTACGTCCGGCACCGCTTCATGAACGCCGTATGGCAGTCGCATTGCAGCCCCCGACGCCCCCTTGAGCCCCGCCCGCCACTCCCCATAGGTTCATCTCATCAACACGGCCGTGTGCCCGAGTGGTTCAGGGACTCGCCTGCGCTGTATCCAACAGCGGGCTCCGCCCGCGGGGAGTCACGCGGGTTCGATTCCCACCACGGCCGAGGACAACAACACAACACGGCCGTGTGCCCGAGTGGTTCAGGGACTCGCCTGCAAAGCGAGTTACGCGGGTTCGATTCCCGCCACGGCCTCCACACCGGCGCTGCGGCCGACCACTGGCGGGTGGTCGGCCCCGGCCCGAAAACGCAGAACTCGGCGCGCCGTCCACGCGTATGGGCCACCCTGGTTGATCGTGATCGAAAACACGGGTGAGACCCCTCCGGACAGTGAGGTCACGGCCCTTCTCAAGGTTCTGGACGGGCAGCGGCGCCACGTTCTCGGCGTCCTCGACGGGCTGGATGCCGAGGCGCTGCGGCGGCGCGTGCTGCCGTCCGGCTGGCATTGCCTGGGGCTGGTTCAGCACCTCACGCTGGACGTGGAGCGGTTCTGGTTCCGGGCCGTTGTCGCCGGTGACGCGGAGGTGGTCCAAGGCCTGACGAGCGGCGACGAGGCGTGGCGGGTGGAACCGGACGTGCCGGCCGGTGACGTGCTCGACCGGTATCGGCAGGAGGCGAAGCTCGCCGACGCCGTCATCAGCGCCACCCCGGCCGGCGCGGCCCTGGCCTGGTGGCCCCACGACCTGTTCGGTGAACCGCATCTGCACACCCTGCGCGATGTCCTGCTGCACGTCATCACCGAGACCGCCTGCCACGCCGGCCACCTCGACGCGGCACGAGAGCTCATCGACGGTCACCGCTGGCTTGTCCTGACCTAGCGTCAGAGCACCCCGTTCGTCTCGTCCTGGAGCAGGTGGGTCCAGTAGTGCCAGGTCGTTTCCGGGAGGGTGCCCGTGGGGTCGATGGATTCCAGGGTGTGGAGCATGAGGGTGACCAGGTGGTCGTAGGCGTGGGTGGCCAGTTCGTGGCCCAGGTGGGCGTCGATCGTGCGCTCGTGGTGGATGAGCCACAGGGTGAACGCCAGGGTGGAGACGTCGGTGTTGAGGGGGTGGAGCGTGGCGTCCGGCTCGCTGAACGTCAGCACCGCGCCCGTCCTGCCGTCCACCACCAGGCTGGTCTCCTCCCTCAGGTGGCCGAGGCGGATCAGGTGGTCGCAGTGGGCCGGGAGGTCCGTGACGGGGTGACCGGGGCGTTCCTCGGTGAAGTACTCCCGGAGCGTGGGCAGCCGCACGTCCGTGTCGGCGTGGTAGAAGACCGCCGACTCCGGCAGCCCCGTCCCGCGCAGGAAGCGGCGCGTGGGCTCGTGGGTGAGCGTCGGCGGGAAGTCGACCTCCTCGAAACGGGTCACCCTGCCGTGCCCGAACTCCTGGTCCAGCAGGCGCGCGGGGACGTCCAGGGCGAGCCCCGAGGCCGTGCCGGGGCCGGCGGCCAGGGCGAGGGGGCGGATCAGGGCCGCCGCCTTCCAGTACGGCGGGACCGCGCCGTCCGAGCCCTCCTCGAAGAGGGTGAGGAGGCGGCGGGACGCCTCGGTCGCCGTCCGGGGGCCGTACTGCCCGGCCAGGGAGGCGAACCGGCCGCGCAGCCCCGTGAGTTCCTCGGTCACCGCGGCGAACCGCAGCAGCGTGTGCAGGGAGGACGCCAAGGGGCGCGCGTCGTACGGGTCGCGCAGGTAGGCCGTGGTCAGCTCGCCCGTGGCACCGTCCAGCAGGATCGACTCGCGCTCCCGGCCGGCCGGGGTGAGCAGTTCGCCTATGACCAGCCGGCCGCGCAGTTCCTCCGCCAGGCGCAGGGGGCCGTCGGCGGCGTCGGCGAGGGTGCGCAGGCCGTGCGTGCGCAGCGGGGAGAAGGTCAGCAGGTCGGTCACCGCGGGCAGGCCGGCTCCGGCGAGCAGGCCGCGCGTCGGCGCGTGGGTGACGTAGCGGTCCAGCTCCGCCTCGGTCAGCGTGATCGCCGGAACCCCGGCGTCGGTCGTGCTCATCGCTCCCCCGCGATCTTCCCCGTGCGTGACGGGCCCGCGCACAGCGTCGTACGCGGCCCCGGGCAGGTGCCCCCACCGCCTCGCAGCCTAGGCCGCACCACTGACAACGGCCGCCGTCAGGCAAGACGCCGGGCGGGCCGGGCGCGTTGCCCGCCCGGCCGGATCGGCGTCAAGGGGTCCGCACGCCGTCCGGCCCGGGGGCAGTAGATCCCACCGAGGACAACGGCCGGTGCCGCCGCGGCGAACAGCGGGCTCCGCGGGGCCCGCGGCCCCTCCCCGGCGCGGGCGGGGCCGCGTGACGCGGCTCACCGTACGAGGGCTCGGCGCGCGGCGCGCCGGACGGGGCGTCCCGGCGCGTCCGGCGGGGTGGTCACCGGTCCGCGGCCACCGCCGCCTGCGGGCGGATCGGGAGGCGGTTGACCGGGCGGCCGGTGGCGGCGCGTACCGCGGAGGCGATCGCCGCCGGGGCCGTCACCACCGGGACCGCGCTGACCGACTTGGCGCCGAAGGGGGCCACCACGTCCCGTTCCTCGACCAGTTTGACGATCCGGATGTCGGGGGCGTCCAGGGCGGTCGGGAGGGCGTAGCCGGTCAGGTCGGGGTGGCGGACCAGGCCGCGGGGCGTGCGCAGGTTCTCGGTGAGGGCGATGCCCACGCCCTGGGTGACGCCCGCCTCGATCCGGGCGGCCAGCTGGGCCGGGTTGAGGACGCGGCCGACGTCCTGGGCGACCGCCAGCTCCACCACCCGCACCGAGCCCAGCTCCACGTCCACGTCCACCACCGCGCGGATCGCGCAGAACGCGAGGCCCACGAAGGCGTCGCCCTGCCCGGAGGCGTTCAGCGGCTCGGTCGGGTGCGGGCGGCACTGGGCCGTAGCCCACAGCTCCTTGCCCTCCAGCGCCTCCATGACGGTGGTCGACAGCACCCCGTCGTACGAGGTGATCTTGCCGTCGGTGATCTGGAGCAGCTCCGTCGACATGCCGAACTTGTGCGCGAGCGGCTGGAGCAGCTGGGCGCGGACCATCTTCGCCGCGCGCTCCACCGCGCCGCCCGACACCCAGGTGTGCCGGCCCCGGCAGCCCGCGCCGGCCGGCGGCTGGTCGGTGTCGACGGGCGCGACGTGGACCTCCTCGATGCCGAGGGTCTCCTGGACGATCTGCCGGGCCAGCGTGGTGAAGCCCTGGCCGGTCTCCACGGCGGCGCACAGCACGGTGGCCACGCCGTCGTGGACCTTGACCGTGGCCGTGGACACCTCGTCGGCGCCCTCCGCGCCCAGCATGTGCACCATGCCCAGGCCGTAGCCGACGCCCCGGCGCACCGCGCCCGGTTCGCCCGCGCCCTCCAGGCCGCCGGGCAGCAGCCACTCCTCCTCGGGCGTGTCCTTGGGCAGCGCGGGCAGCGGGAAGTCCCGTACCGCCTGGAGGAGTTCGGCGACCGGCGCCGGGCAGGTCACGGTCTGGCCGATCGGGAGGACGTCCCCGGTCGCCAGGACGTTGCGCAGGCGCAGCTCCGCCGGGTCCAGGCCCAGCTTTCGCGCCAGTTTGTCCATCTGGGCCTCGTAGGCGGCGCACACCTGCATGGCGCCCTCGCCGCGCACGTGGCCGGAGGGCGGGTTGTTGGTGCGCACGGCCCAGCCCTCGATGAAGGCGTTCGGGACGACGTACGGGCCGCACGCGAAGGAGACGGCGGCGGCCAGGGCCTCGGCGGAGGTGTCGGCGTACGCGCCCGCGTCCAGCAGGATCTGCGCCTCGACCTTGACCAGCCTGCCCTCGGCGTCGGCGTGGTGGCGGTAGCGCAGCAGGGTGGGGTGGCGGTGGGCGTGGCCGAGGAAGGACTCCTCGCGGGTCGCCGTCAGCTTCACCGGGCAGCCGGTCCGCAGCGCGAGCAGGCCGAGCGGGAGCTGGAAGCCCTGGTCCTCGCGGTCCGCCGTGGCGCCGGGCACCCCGGTGACGACGATCTTCACCCGTTCGGGGGGCAGGCCGTAGCAGGCGGCGGCCGTGTTGCGGTCGGTGTGCGGGTCGGTGGAGGCGAGGTACAGCTCCACCCCGCCGTCCGGGCGCGGCACGGCGAGACCGGCCTCGGCGCCGATGGGGGCGGGGTCCTGGCGGCCGATGCGGTACAGGCCCTCGACCACGACCTCGCCGGCCGACTCCGGGTCGCCGTGGCGCAGCGGGATGTGCCGGATCAGGTTGCCGTCGGGGTGCAGCGGCTCGGCTTCGAAGGCGTGTTCGGGGTCGGTGACGGGGTCGAGGACCTCGTACTCGACGATGACGGCGGCGGCGGCCATCCGCGCGGTGTCCGGGTGGTCGGCGGCCACGGCCGCGATGGGCTCGCCGTGGTGGCGCACGACGTCGGAGGCGAACACCGGCCGGTCGGGCGTGCCGCGGCCGTGGCGGGGGGTGCCGGGGACGTCCTCGTGGGTGATGACGGCGCGGACGCCGGGCATCTCGCGCGCGTGGGTGGTGTCGATGGAGACGATGCGCGCGTGCGCGTGCGGGGAGCGCAGGACGGCCGCCCACAGCAGGCCCTCGGCCCACAGGTCGGCGGCGTACGGGAAGGTGCCCTCGGTCTTGGCGCGGGCGTCGGCGTGCGGCAGGGAGGCGCCGATGCCGTGCGGCGACGGCTCGGTCCCGGGGGCGGGTTCCGCGGCGGTGGCCGCGATGCCGGCTTCGTTGCTCACGCCTGGCCTCCGTCCTGGCCGTAGTGCTGCTGGTCCTGCGGTCCCGGGGGCGTCGTGCCGTACGGGTCCGGCGCGTCGTACCGCTCGGGTGACCGGGGGGCGGCGAACGCGCCCGGCGCCTCGAAGGCCGACGGGTGGACGCCGCCGGAGCCGGAGGCCGCCTGGTGCGGGATGTGGGCCTCGTCCGTGTCCGTCCCGGAGCCGGCGTGGGCGGCGTCGCGCTCGGCGACGACCTCCTGCACGGCCTCCAGGACGCCCCGGTAGCCCGAGCACCGGCACAGGTTGCCGCACAGCGCCTGCCGGGTCTCCAACTCGGTCGGCGCCGGGTTGCCCTCCAGCAGGTCGTGCACGGTCATCGCCATGCCGGGCACGCAGAAGCCGCACTGCACGGCGCCGCAGCGGGCCAGCGCGCGCTGGACGTCGGAGGGCTGTCCGTCGACGGCCAGGCCCTCGACCGTGCGGACCTCGCTGCCGGCCGTGGTGACCGCCGGGACCAGGCAGGACGCCACCAGGCGGCCGTCGACCTGGACGTTGCAGGCGCCGCACTCGCCCTGCGAGCAGCCGTCCTTGGCGCCCGCGAGACCGAGCCGTTCGCGCAGCACGTAGAGCAGCGACTCGCCGATCCAGGCGTCGGTGACGGGCCGGTCGGTGCCGTTGACGCGCAGGACGTAGGAGGCGAGGGGGTGGTCGTCGTGCGGTGGCAGGGGTGCGGCGGGGGGCTCTTCGGCGCCTTCGGGTGCGGGGTCCCGGGCTTCCCCGTCCGCGTGGTCCTCCGGCGCCTCGTGGGCCGGGGCGGCGTCCTCGGACGGCTCCGCGGGGGCGGGTGCCTCGGCGGGCTCCGCCGCGGCCGGGGGCGCGGCGGCCCCGGGTACGGCGGCTTCGGGTACGGCGTCCGGGGGCGGGTCGCCGGCCGTGTCGTCGGCTGCCGCGGGGTGGGCGGCGGGCCGCTCGGCGACGGCGGGATCGGCGGCGGGCTCCGGGGCCACGGCCGTACCGGCGGCCGGCTGCTCCGGTGCGGCCGGATGCCCGGCGGACGCGGCGGCTTCCGGGGGCTCGGGCGTGTCGGCCGGAACCGCGTCCGGGTGTGTCGCCGGGGCCGGGTCCCCGGGGGCCTCCGGCGCGGCCGTGGCCGCCGCTGCGGCGGGCCCGGGCACGGGGGCCGGGCCGGTGGGCCGCTCGTGGCCCGCGGGAGCCTCGGCGGGGCGTTCGGGGGCGTCGGCGAGGCCGTGGGCGTCCGCGTCCGGCGCCGCTTCGTGGCCGGCCGGCCGGTGCGCCGGGACGGCCGGCTCGCCGGGCGCGGCGGACGTGACCCCGACGCCGGGCGGGACCGTACCGCCGGGCGTGTCGCCGTCGGCGGCGTCGGCGGGTCCCGCGTGGCCGTGCCCGGCCGCCACGTGACCGCCGTCGGCGTGCCCGCCGTCCGGCGGGGCGCTCCCGGCGGCAACCGCGTCCCCGTGTGCGCCCTCCGTGTGTCCGGCGTCCGGGTGGCCGGCCTCGGCGCGGCCGGTGTCCGCGTGGCCGCCCTCCGCGTGACCGGATTCCGCGTGACCGCCCTCGGCGTACCCCCCGTCGACGTGACCGGCGTCCCCGTGGTCCTCCTCGGCGTACGTGCCGTCCCGGTGGTCCTCCCCGGCGTACGCGCCGTCCCCGTGGCCGCCCGTGACGTGCCCGGCACCCGGGTAACCGCCCTCGGCGTGTCCCGCGTCCGCGTGGCCGCCCCCGGTGTGGCCGGGGTCCGCGTAGCCGGTCCCGTGGCCGTACCCGGGATCGGGGGCGTATCCCGCCTCGGGGGCGTACGCCTCCGGTGCCGGGCCCGACGGGTGGGAGGTGGTGTGGTCGGGGAGGGGGCCGTCCCAGGGGCGGGGGGTGTCCGGGGCCGCCCAGGGGGCCGGGGCGCCGCCGGGCAGGGTGGCCGGGGGCGCGCCGCCCCACTGCTCGACCAGCGAGGACGTGGTGTACTCGCCGGACTCGTCCGGAAGGTCGCCCCCGGCGACGGGGATGGACCACTGCCCGGTGACGTCGTGTCCCGGGGCGGCCGGGGCCGCGGGCTCCTCGTAGGTCCACTGCTGGGTGGCGCCGGGCTCGTAGGTGAACCGGTCGTCCGCCGCGTGCGGCGGGGCCGGCGCGGTGTCCGGCGCGGTGTCCGGGTCGGGCCACTGGCCGCCCCCGGGCACCGGCCAGGCGGGCGCGGCGTCGGTGTGGGCGGCCGTGATGTGCGGCGGCACGTAGCCGTGGCCCGGCGCGGCCAGCGGGCTGTCGCCGGCCAGCAGCGCGTCGATGCCCCCCTCGGGGAGCTGGACGAAGGCGGTGGCGCCGTCGTCGTAGTCGCCCTGGGGCAGCGGGTTCCAGCGTCCGCCGCCCTGGGGCGTGCCCTCTCCGTGCTGGTCGTCGGTCACGACAGCGCCCTCCCCAGTGCTCGTCGGGCCAGCGCGGCGACGGTGCGCCGCAGGTGCAGTACGGCGGGCGGAAGCGGGACCACCGTGCCGTCGGCCTCGGGGGCCGGGTCGGGGATGCAGGCCGCGGCGACGTACTCGCCGAAGGCGTGCAGGGCCTCCGGGACGAGGGCGCGGTCGTTGTCCCAGTCGATGAGTCCCGCGATCCACTGCTCGGCCTCCAGGGGCCTGAGCGGCATCGGCGCTATGGCGCCGACGGCGCAGCGCACGCCGCGCCGGGCGGGGTCGAGGACGAGGGCCACGGAGGCCAGCGCGCGGCCCGGGCCGGTGCGCCCGGTGGCCTTCAGGAAGACCTGCGGGGCGTGCAGCAGCGGCACGCGGACGTAGCCGATGAGTTCGCCGCCGCCCAGCATCTCCACGCCGGCCAGCAGGTGCGACACCGGGATCTCCCGGCGGGCCCCGTCCGGGCCCGCGATGATCAGCGTCGCCTCCAGGGCGGCCAGCACCGGCAGCGCGTCCCCGGTGGGCGCGGCGGAGGCGATGTTGCCGCCCAGGGTGCCCGCGTTGCGGATGTGCGGCGGGCCGGCGGCGCGCGCGGCGGCGGCGAGCGCCGGGATGAGGGCCGCGAAGTCGGGGCGGCCCATGCGCGCGTGGGTGAGGCCCGCGCCGAGCAGCGCGTGGCCGTCCTGGTACTGCCAGCCCCGGATCTCGCTGATGCGGCCCAGTCCCACCAGCGCGGCGGGCCTGAGCTGGCCGGAGTTGACGGCGGCCATCAGGTCGGTGCCGCCCGCCACGGGGACGGCGGTGGGCGTGGCCGCGAGGGCCGCCACCGCCTCGTCCAGCGTCGTGGGCAACGTGACGGCCTGCGCCGTCCGCGGTGCGTGCGTGGTCAAACCGGCTGCCCCTTCCCGCTGCCCCACCTGGTCCCGCCTGTGTTGCCGTACGGTACGTGCTGACAGGGCGGACGACGCAACTCTGGCACATCTTCGCAACGCCCGAACGCGGGGGTCCGCTAGGAGGCTTTCGCCCACCTCACCGGGGGGATGGTCCGGTTTCGCACGGCATCACCGGTGCGTGTGGATTGCCACTCTTCGGTGATCCTGCCGGGGTTTTTCCGCTACTTGTTCGGGGTGGAGCGGTGCGGGACGGGGCGGGGGTGCGGTCAGCGGTTCGGGGGCGGTCCCTCGATCGGGCGGCCGGGCACGCCGGGGCGGCGCTGCCACGGGCGGGGCCCGGTGGGCGGCCGGTAGGCGACCCCGAGGGCGTCAAGTCGCCGGTAGTGGGCGGTCATCCGGCGTTCGAAGTCCGGGTAGTCGCGGTCGGCGGGGGCGGGCAGCGGGCTCCAGGCGACCTCGGCGAGGGCGGCGAGGCGGGGGAAGGCCTGGTAGTCGACGCGCGCGGAGTCCTCCAGCACCTCGGTCCACACGTTGGCCTGGGTGCCCAGCACGTGCCGGGCCTCCTCCTCGGTGAGCCCGGCCGGCACGGGTTCGAACCGGTAGACGTCCTCCAGGGTGCGCACGAAGCCGATCGGCACCGGTTCGTCGTCGCCGGGGGCCTGCCGGTGGTCCAGGTACACGTACTGCTCGGGGCACATGACCACGTCGTGGCCGGCCCGGGCGGCGGCGATGCCGCCCGCGTAGCCGCGCCAGGAGGCGACGGCCGCGCCCGGCGCGAGCCCGCCCTCCAGGATCTCGTCCCAGCCGATGAGCCGGCGTCCGCGCGCGGCGAGCCAGGCGTCGAAGTGGCCGATGAACCAGGACTGGAGCGCGTCCTCGTCGGTGAGGCCGAGGTCGGCGATGCGGGTCTTGGCGGTGACGGACTCGGTCCACTGCTCCTTGCGGCACTCGTCGCCGCCGACGTGCACGAACGCGGAGAACTCGGCCGCGTCGGCGGGGAACAGGTCCAGGACCTCCTCGAACACCCCTTCGTAGAAGCGCAGGGTGGTGTCGGTGGGGGCGAGGACGTTGGACGAGATGCCCCAGGTGTCCCAGACGGAGAGCGCGGCGGTGTCGACGACGTCGGTGTTGCCGAGTTCGGGGTACGCGGCGATCGCGGCCTGCGAGTGGCCCGGCACGTCGATCTCGGGGACGACGCTGATGTGCCGCTCGGCGGCGTAGGCGACGATCTCCCGGATGTCGTCCTGGGTGTAGTAACCGCCGTGCGGTTTCTCGTCCCACAGTGGTGAGGCGCGGTGGCCGAATTTGGTCCGCGCGCGCCAGGAGGCGGTTTCGGTCAGTTTCGGATACCGCTTGATCTCGATCCGCCAGCCCTGGTCGTCCGTCAGGTGCAGGTGCAGGACGTTGAGTTTGTGCGCGGCCATCAGGTCCAGATAGCGCAGCACGCCCTCCTTGGGCATGAAGTGCCGGGCGACGTCGAGGAGCAGGCCGCGCCAGCGGAACCGGGGGGCGTCCTCGACGGACTGCCGGGGCACGCGGTGGGCGGCGCCCGGGCGCAACGGCGCGCGGCGGAAGGCGTCGGCGCCGAGCAGCTGGCGCAGGGTCTGGGCGCCCCAGAACACGCCGGCCGGCCCGCCGCCGCGGATCTCCACGCCGTCCCCGGCGCCGGCGGTGAGCCGGTACGCCTCGGGGGCCAGGGTGTCGTCCAGCAGCAGCCGTACGCCGTCACGGGCGTCCCCGGGCCCTGGGCGCAGCGGCAGGCCCAGGGACGCGCCGAGGGTGGCGCGCAGCCAGCGTTCGGTGCGTTCGGTGCCCGGGCCGGCCCACAGCGTGGTGTCCGGGCCGAGCGGCACGCCCGGTCCGGTCGGCTCCTCGACGGCGCGCGGCGCCGGAATCAGTTCCACGTCCTCAGCCCCCTGAGAGAGGTCGTTGCAATATGCGCAACGGTCGTTGCACAAAGCGACACCTCGAAGGCTAGGCACTGCGCCCGGCCCCCACAAGAGGTCTGGACCAGTCGGCGGCCGGAAAACGCGGAGATCCCCGGCACGCGCCGCTCGCGCGCACCGGGGACCTCACGCCTCCGGCCGGACCGGGGACCTACTTGTCGCCGCCCTTGCCCTTGCCCTTGTCGTCGCCGCCGCTGCCCATGGATTCGTAGATCTCCTTGCACATCGGGCAGACGGGGTACTTCTTCGGGTCGCGGCCCGGCACCCAGACCTTGCCGCACAGCGCCACGACGGGGGTGCCGTCGAGGGCGCTCGCCATGATCTTGTCCTTCTGGACGTAGTGGGCGAAGCGCTCGTGGTCGCCGTCACCGTGGGACACCTGCGGCGTCGGCTCTACGAGGGTCCCCGTACCAGTCCCGCGCTCGGGCTCGAGAGTGCTCATAACAGCCAGGGTACTGAAAGCCCTGGCGCATCAGTTGAGCGAAGGGTCGTCCGGGTACGTGGCCACCATCGCCAGCTCGCTGCGCTGGCGGCGCAGCACCTCGCGCCACAGCCGCTCCGGGGCCGGCGAGGAGACGTCGCCGGGCTCGGACTCCACCACGTACCAGGCGCCCTCCACCAGCTCGTCCTCCAGCTGGCCGGGGCCCCAGCCGGCGTACCCGGCGAAGATCCGCAGGCTGCCCACGGCCGAGGCGAGCAGCTCCGGCGGGGCCTCCAGGTCGACCAGGCCGATCGCGCCGTAGACCCGCCGCCAGCCGAGCGGCGCCCGGTCGCCGTCGGCGCCGCCCGGGATGACCGCCACGCCCAGCGCCGAGTCCAGCGACACCGGGCCGCCCTGGAAGACCACGCCGGGCTCGCCCGCGAGGTCGGCCCAGCCCTCCAGGATGTCGCCGACGACCACCGGGGTGGGCCGGTTCAGGACGACACCGAGGGAACCCTCCTCGTCGTGGTCGAGGAGGAGCACCACCGCCCGGTCGAAGTTCGGGTCCGCCAGGGCGGGAGTGGCCACGAGCAGCCGCCCTGTGAGCGAGGACACCTCGGTCATGCCAGACATGATCCCGCATCTTCCCCGGGTGTGGGGACCCAATCGGGGGCACGGGGGTGAAGCCGGCCCGGGGGCGGACACCACCCCGGCGCACACCGGGGCGCCGGTGACCCCATGTGCCCGAAAGGGAACGGTTCGTGTTGTGACACAGCTATGACGGAGTGGCCGGGTACTGGGCTTACGGGAGGGGGGTAATCGGCGATTACCCTGTCTTCCCGGCCCCTGCGCACAGTGATCGGCCGGCCCCTGACCAACTCATCGGAACGCGAGATTCATGACCGTCAACGACGATGTCCTGCTTGTCCACGGCGGAACCCCGCTGGAGGGCGAGATCCGTGTCCGCGGTGCGAAGAACCTCGTGCCGAAGGCCATGGTCGCCGCCCTGCTGGGCAGCGAGCCGAGCCGACTGCGCAACGTTCCGGACATCCGTGACGTGCGGGTCGTCCGCGGCCTGCTCCAGCTCCACGGGGTGACGGTCCGTCCGGGCGAGGAGCCCGGCGAACTGGTGATGGACCCGACGCACGTCGAGAGCGCCAACGTCGCCGACATCGACGCCCACGCGGGTTCCAGCCGCATCCCGATCCTCTTCTGCGGCCCCCTCCTGCACCGTCTCGGCCACGCGTTCATCCCCGGTCTCGGCGGCTGCGACATCGGCGGCCGGCCCATCGACTTCCACTTCGACGTGCTGCGGCAGTTCGGCGCGACGATCGAGAAGCGGGCCGACGGGCAGTACCTGGAGGCTCCGCAGCGGCTGCGGGGCACGAAGATCCGGCTGCCCTACCCGTCCGTCGGCGCGACCGAGCAGGTGCTGCTGACGGCCGTACTGGCCGAGGGCGTCACGGAGTTGTCCAACGCGGCCGTCGAGCCGGAGATCGAGGACCTCATCTGCGTGCTGCAGAAGATGGGCGCGATCATCGCGATGGACACCGACCGCACGATCCGCATCACCGGTGTGGACAAGCTCTCCGGCTACACCCACCGCGCCCTGCCGGACCGCCTGGAGGCCGCCTCCTGGGCCTCCGCGGCGCTCGCGACCAACGGCGACATCTACGTCCACGGCGCCCAGCAGCGCTCGATGATGACGTTCTTGAACACCTACCGCAAGGTGGGCGGCGCCTTCCGGATCGACGACGAGGGCATCCGTTTCTGGCACCCCGGCGGGCAGTTGAAGTCCATCGCCCTGGAGACGGACGTGCACCCCGGTTTCCAGACGGACTGGCAGCAGCCGCTGGTGGTGGCCCTGACCCAGGCCACGGGCCTGTCCATCATCCACGAGACGGTGTACGAGTCCCGGCTCGGCTTCACCTCCGCGCTGAACCAGATGGGCGCGCACATCCAGCTCTACCGCGAGTGCCTGGGCGGCTCCGCCTGCCGCTTCGGCGCGCGCAACTTCCTGCACTCCGCGGTCGTCTCCGGCCCCACCCGGCTCCAGGGCGCCGATCTGGTCATCCCCGACCTGCGCGGCGGCTTCTCGTACCTCATCGCGGCCCTCGCCGCCGAGGGCACGTCCCGCGTCCACGGCATCGACCTGATCAACCGCGGCTACGAGAACTTCATGGACAAGCTCGTGGAACTCGGCGCGAAGGTCGAGCTCCCCGGCAAGGCGCTCGGCTGACGGTCCGGGAACACCAAAGGGCGGCCCCCCTCGGCGGAAGGGGGGCCGCCCTTTGCGGTGTCCTCGGCTGACGCGCGCGTAGAACGGCGCCTCAGCGGGCCGGCGCTCGAAGCGCTTACTTGCCCTTGGCGGCTTCCTTGAGCTTGCTGCCCGCGGTGACCTTCACGCTGTAGCCGGCCGGGATGTTGATGGGCTCGCCGGTCTGCGGGTTGCGCGCGGTACGAGCGGCACGGTGGGTGCGCTCGAAGGTCAGGAAGCCAGGGATGGTGACCTTCTCGTCGCCCTTGGCGACGATCTCGCCGACGGTCTCGGCGAACGCGGCCAGCACGGCGTCGGCGTCCTTGCGGGTCACCTCGGCGCGGTCGGCCAGCGCGGCCACCAGCTCACTGCGGTTCATGTTGTTACTCCCGTATTTTTCTTGCCGTTGGGGTGTGCCACGCGGCGGTGCCGCCCGAGGCACTGCGATGCCGATGCGCTCGCGCCCTTGGGGGTGCCCCCCGGGACGTAGTCCCTGGGGGAGCATCCTGCCCCTACCTGCGGCGGGAAAGCCAATCCGGCACCCGTAGGAGTCGTGAGAACACCCTGGGGAGTCACACGAAAAGCGCCTGCTCGGCCGTCACCCTAGAGTGCGCCCGGCACCCGGTGGTTCCACGACGCGCCGGTACGGGGGGCCGCGTGGCGATGCTCACAGCCCCCCGCTCCGTGCGGCACGCCGTCTCAGGCCGTGGCGCCGGCCGCCTTGGCGGCCTCCCGGACCGCCCCGGCCACGGCGCCCGCGACCTTGTCGTTGAAGACGCTGGGGATGATGTAGTTCGGGTTCAGCTCGTCCTCGCTGACGACGTCGGCGAGGGCCTTCGCGGCCGCGAGCATCATCTCGGTGTTGACCGTGCGGGACTGGGCGTCCAGCAGGCCGCGGAAGACTCCCGGGAAGACCAGCACGTTGTTGATCTGGTTCGGGAAGTCGGAGCGGCCGGTGGCCACGACGGCCGCCGTCTGCCGGGCGATCGCCGGGTCCACCTCGGGGTCGGGGTTCGCGAGCGCGAACACGATGGCGTCGTCGGCCATGGCGGCCACGTCGGCGCCGTCCAGGACGTTCGGGGCGGAGACGCCGATGAAGACGTCGGCGCCGCGCACGGCCTCCTTCAGGGTGCCGGTCAGGCCCTCGTGGTTGGTGTTGTCGGCGATCCAGCGCAGCGGCGAGTCGGCCGGGGCCTGCACCAGGTCCTCGCGGCCGGCGTGCACGACGCCGTGGATGTCGGCGACGACGGCGCTCTTCACGCCGGCCGCCAGCAGCAGCTTCAGGATGGCGGTGCCGGCCGCGCCGGCGCCGGACATGACGACCCGGATGTTCTGGATGGGCTTGTCCGTCACGCGCAGGGCGTTGGTCAGGGCGGCGAGCACGACGATGGCGGTGCCGTGCTGGTCGTCGTGGAAGACCGGGATGTCCAGGGCCTCGCGCAGCCGGGCCTCGATCTCGAAGCAGCGCGGCGCGGAGATGTCCTCCAGGTTGATGCCGGCGAAGCCCGGGGCGATCGCCTTGACGATCTCCACGATCGCGTCGCTGTCCTGGGTGTCCAGGCAGATCGGCCAGGCGTCGATGCCGGCGAAGCGCTTGAAGAGGGCCGCCTTGCCCTCCATGACGGGCAGCGCGGCCTTGGGGCCGATGTTGCCGAGGCCCAGCACGGCGGAACCGTCCGTCACGACCGCAACGGAGTTGCGCTTGATGGTGAGGCGGCGGGCGTCCTCGGGGTTCTCGGCGATGGCCATGCAGACGCGGGCCACGCCGGGCGTGTAGACCATGGACAGGTCGTCACGGTTGCGGATGGGGTGCTTCGACGCCATCTCGATCTTGCCGCCGAGGTGCATCAGGAACGTACGGTCGGAGACCTTGCCGAGCGTGACGCCCTCGATGCCGCGCAGCTTCTCGACGATCTCCTCGGCGTGGGCCGTGGAGGTGGCCGCGATGGTGACGTCGATACGGAGCTTCTCGTGGCCGGACGCGGTGACGTCGAGGCCGGTCACCGAGCCTCCGGAGGACTCCACGGCGGTGGTGAGCTGCGATACGGCCGTTCCGCTCGCGGGCACCTCCAGCCGGATCGTCATCGAGTAGGAGACGCTGGGCGCCGTTGCCATGGCCGACTTCCTCTGCTTTCACCGTGTCGCGAGTTGTGCCGTCCGATCGTCGCACCTACCGCTCGGTACGTGGTAGTCGCCCTGGGTTGCGGACGTTTTGTTCACGCGACGTTCCCTGCGGGGTGCGCGGTTTCGGAAAACCACTTCCACCATACGAGAAACGACCGGTGGAGGAAAGAGGCCGCCGGGGCAAAGAAAGAGGCCCACGTCACATCCGTGACGTGGGCCTCCCACGCTGGCGACACCGACCCGCCATGCTCGCCTCGCGGCAAGTGGTCGCTCGTGGCGACTAAGGTTGGGCCCGGGGGCTTGGATCGGGCCGGTGCCACGTCAAGGCTAACAAACCCTCGCCCAGGGCCATTCCCCGTGCGCGGATTCGCCGGAAAATCAGTCCCTGAGCAGGTCCGGCACCCCCGCCGCGTCCGGCTCGTCGCGGTCCGCCGAGACCACCGTCAGCTGCTGGGTGGCCCGGGTCAGCGCCACGTACAGCACGCGGAGGCCGGCCGGCGACTCGTCGGCGATCTCCGCGGGCGACACGACGACCGTCGCGTCGTACTCCAGGCCCTTGGCCTCCAGGCTGCCCAGGGCCACCACCCGGTCGCCCAGCCCGGCCAGCCAGCGCCGGGCCTCCTCGCGCCGGCCCATCGCCACCACCACGCCGATCGTGCCGTCCACCAGGCCCAGCAGCCGCTCGGCCTCCGCGCGCACCGTCCGCCCCAGGGAGTCCGCCACGACGGTGAAGCGCGGCTCGACACCCGTGGACCGCACGGCGCGCGGGGACTCGGCGCCGGGCATGGCGAGCGCGAGCACCCGCGCGGCCAGCTCGGCGATCTCGGCCGGGTTGCGGTAGTTCACGGTGAGCCGGAAGCGGCGCCTGGGCCGGGTGCCGAGCGCCTCGTCGCGGGCCTCGGCCGCCTCGTCCGGGTCGGACCAGGAGGACTGCGCCGGGTCGCCGACGACCGTCCAGGTGGCGTGCCGGCCGCGGCGGCCGACCATGCGCCACTGCATCGGCGTCAGGTCCTGCGCCTCGTCCACGATGACGTGCGCGTACTCGGTGCGCTCCTGCGCCAGCCGCTCGGCCCGCTCGCGCTGGGTCTCCTCGCGCACCGGCATCAGCTCCTCCAGGCCGGTGAGCTGGTCCAGCGGGTCCAGTTCGCGCTTCCTGCGGGGCCGGGCCGGGGCGCCGAGGATCGCCTGGAGCTCGTCCAGCAGGGCGATGTCGTGCACCGAGTGGCCGTCCCGCCTGAGCGAGCGGGCGACCTTGCGGACCTCGCCGGGGTTCAGCACCCGCCGGGCCCAGCGGCCGAGCCGCTTCTCGTCGGCCATGGCGGCGAGCACGCCCTTCGGGGTCAGCTCGGGCCACCAGGCGTCGAGGAACGCCAGGAAGGAGTCCTCGCCGGTGATGTCCTCGTCGAAGGAGGAGCGCAGCTCGGCGGCCAGCTCCGGGTCGGTGTGCCGGCCGGCGGCGCCCGACCGCTCCCACAGGGCGTCCAGCAGCAGCTTGCGGGCGCGCGGGCGCAGCAGGTTGACCGGCGCGGTGCCGCCGAGCGCGGTGCGGCGGATGCGCTCCAGCTCGTCGGCCTCCAGTTCGAGCCGGCGCCCGAAGGCCACGACGCGCAGCCGGGAGGGCGGGCCGTCGTCAGGCCGGCGCTCGTCGTCCCCGGCGCCGGCGGGGGCGGCCGGGCCCAGCTCCAGGGCGCCCCGGGCGGCCTTGCGCAGCACCTTCAGCATCCGGGCGGAGCCCTTGGCGCGGGCCACGGACGGGGAGTCGTAGACGGTGGCCTCCGCGCCGTCGACCAGCGAGCCGATGGCGCGGATGGCGACCTGGCCCTCCTCACCGAGGGAGGGCAGCACGCCCTCGGTGTAGGCGACCAGCAGCGGGGTGGGCGAGACGATGAGGATGCCGCCCGCGTAGCGTCTGCGGTCCTGGTAGAGCAGGTAGGCGGCGCGGTGCAGGGCGACGGCGGTCTTGCCGGTGCCGGGGCCGCCCTCCACATAGGTGACCGAGGCGGCGGGGGCCCGGATGACCAGGTCCTGCTCGGCCTGGATGGAGGAGACGATGTCCCGCATCGTGTGCCCGCGGGCCTGGCCGAGGGCCGCCATCAGGGCGCCGTCGCCGATGACGGCCAGTTCGCGGCCGTCCAGGAAGGCCGTCAGCTCCGGCCGCATCAGGTCGTCCTCGACGCCGAGCACCCGGCGGCCCTTGGACCGGATGACGCGGCGGCGCACGACCCGTCCCGGCTCCACGGGCGTGGCCCGGTAGAACGGCGCGGCGGCGGGCGCCCGCCAGTCGATGACCAGCGGGGAGTAGTCCTGGTCGAGGACGCCGATCCGGCCGATGTGCAGCGTCTCGGCGATGTCGGCGGTGTTGTCCTCGCGCACCGCTCCCTCGGCGGGCTCGACGGCCGTGTAGGCGCCGTCGGGGCCCTTCTTGCCGTCCTTGCCGGTCAGCAGGTCGATCCGGCCGAAGAGGAAGTCCTCGAACTCGTTGTTCAGCCGGTTCAGGTGGACGCCGGCCCGGAAGACCTGCGCGTCCCGCTCGGCGAGCGCGCCCGGGGTGCCGACCTGGCCGCGCTGGGCCGCGTCGTGCATCAGGAACTCGGCCTCGTGGATCTTCTCCTCGAGCCGCCGGTACACCCGGTCCAGGTGTTCCTGTTCGACGCTGATCTCCCGGTCACGGACGGAATCGTGTGTCTCGTGTACCGAGCCGACCGCGGACTGCTGAACCTGAGCGGCCACCGGGCCCCCTTCTGACGTGCTGGGCAGCCGTCAACCGTACGCGAAGGGGGCCCGACAAAGCTACGGGGCGGTCACCCGGGGCGCGCCCGCGCTACGCGTCGACCTCCACCAGCTTCCTGCCCTCGAACGTCACCACCTCGAAGTGGTCGATCTCGTCGGGCCGGAAGGCCGCGGCCCCGCCGATGTAGAGCGGTTCCCGCGCGTTCCCGGCCGTCGCGTCCGGGATGCCGTACCCCCAGTCGGGCACCGTCCACGACGACATGGTCACGCGCTGGCCGTTCTTGGCGACGAGCACCAGGGAGCACTTCAGCGGGCCCTTGACGTTCTTCAGCTCCAGCACCGCCTGGGTGCCCCAGTCCTTCCCGGCCAGGGCGACGGTCGCGCTGACGTGCGTCGAGGCGTCGGTGGCGGACTTGCGGTCGGACATGGTGCGGAACGCGGACCGGGCCGGTGCCGCGGCGACCTGGCCGCCCCCGTCCGAGCCGCCGCCCGCCGCCACCGCGGCCAGCGGGCCCGCGATGACCAGCGCCGCCGCGGCGGCGATCATGTAGAAGCCGCGCCGGCGCTTGCGGGCGCGCCGCTCGGCGACCTCGTCCACCAGCTTCTCCACCAGCCCGGGGCCGGGCCGGGCGGCCAGCGACCCGCCGAGGGCGGGGGTGCCGCCGGAGCCCGGCAGGTCGGCCAGCGCGGCGAGCACCGGCTCCATCCCGGCCAGCTCGTCCAGCTGCCGGGCGCACCACTCGCAGTCGGCGAGGTGCGCCTCGAAAGCGGTTGCCTCGGCGTCGTCGAGGATCCCGAGGGCGTAGGCGCCCACGGTCTCGTGTTCGCTCGGCACCGGAGATCCCTGGCTGGGGTTCATGGGCCCAGACATACCCGGACCACCCGGTCCGAATCCCTGCACTCCCCCGTATCCGCTGCTCATCACGCCGTCACCCCCCGCTCCTCCAGCGCCAGCTTCATCGACCGCAGGGCGTAGAACACCCGGGAGCGGACGGTACCGCTGGGTATGCCCAGTGTTTCGGCCGCCTCGTTGACGGTACGCCCCTTGAAGTACGTCTCGACGAGCACCTCCCGGTGGGCCGGGGTCAGGTCGTCGAGCGCGTCGGACAACGTCATCAGCCACAATGCCTTGTCGATCTCGTCCTCCGCGGGGATGACCTCCAGCGGCGACGGATCGACCTCCTGCGGCCGGGCCTGCCGGCTGCGGTGGCCGTCGATGACGATGCGGCGCGCGACCGTCACCAGCCAGGGGCGTACCGAACCGGTCGCCCGATTGAGCTGACCGGCGTTCTTCCAGGCACGGATGAGCGTTTCCTGCACGACGTCCTCGGCACGCTGCCGGTCACCGGCGACCAGCCGCAGGACGTAGGCGAGCAGGGGGCCGGCGTGCTCCCGGTACAGCGCGCGCACCAGTTCCTCGTCCGGCTCCGCGGACGGTGCGGGCACGCGCGGTTCCGAGGGGTGGGAGGACATGCGATGTCGGGCCCTCGCTCCACGGTCCTTGGCCACGGCCGCATCCTTGCGCACGCCCACCTCCGGTGTCCGGGGGTTCCCCCAGTCGGTCGCTCGCCCACCCGTACGCGGCGGGACGGCACGGTGTTCAAACCGGAGGCACGGATTTCCCCGGGGCGCCGTACCGAGCGGGACATACCCGCACAGTTCCGCCCCGGGATCTTCACCCGGGCGACACGGTGGTGCCCGGCGGCCGCGCGCGGCCCGGTGGTCCCGCGTCAGGCGCGGGCGGGCGCGGCGGGGAGCGGGCACCTCGGGCGCGGACGGGCGCGGCGCGGGGTCCGCGGGCCGGGCGCGCGCAGCGCGTGCGTCACGTGCGGGCGAGCGCGGCCCGGCGCCGGTGCCGGGCGACCCGTTCGCGGTTGCCGCACACCTCGCTGGAACACCAGCGGCGGCGCCGCCCCCGGGAGGTGTCGAGGTACACCAGGGGGCAGTGGTCCCCGGCGCACCGCCGCAGCGAGGCCCGGGCGACGGGGTCGGTGAGCAGGTCCACGGCGTCCCGGGCGACGACGGCGAGCAGCGCGGCGCACCCGGGAGCCTCCGCCAACTCCCGTACCAGGCGCCCGTCCTCCCCGGCCACGGCGACGGGTGCGGGCGGTGTCCCCCGGGCCGCCCGGTTGACCCGCGCGAGCGCGCCCCCGCACCCACTCTCCTCCCCGCCCAGCACGCCCCGCACCAAGTCCCCCACGTCGGCGCGCAGTTCCCGGAAGGCGGCCGGCCAGGAGGGGTCCGCGTGGCCGAGCGGGGTCCCGGCCGGCACCAGCCCGGCACCGCCGATCCACCCGCACAACGCGCCCACCCCGGTCAGGCGTTCGTCCGGGTGCCGGGTGGCGAGCAGGTCGAGACACACCCGCCCGGCATCGAACCGCAGCGGGTACGCGGACGGGTCTGCGCCGAGTGCCATGTGCCAGTCACCGCCTAGGCAGAAACCGCGCGGGGACGTGCGCCCCCGGACGCGGACGGCATACGGGGCCACCGGGCCCCGCCTCCTCCACAGTGCCCGGCGCGGGGTCGGGCCGGAAGCCCTCGCGCGGGGAACGGGTCGGGCGGCACGTACCGGGCCCGCGCGGTCATGGCGGAATCCCGCGCCGCTCCCTGGGGCCGGAGCCCCGCGGGACGGCGTACGGGGCCGCGGCCGGGGTCCGTCCTACGTGTCCGCGTACTTCGTGTCCGCCGCCGGGTCCAGTGCCAGCCGGTACCCCCGCTTCACCACCGTCTGGATCAGCTTCGGCGCGCCGAGGGCCGTGCGCAGACGGGCCATGGCCGTCTCCACGGCGTGCTCGTCGCGGCCCGCGCCGGGCAGGGCCCTGAGCAGGTCCGCGCGCGGGACCACCCAGCCGGGGCGGCGGGACAGGGCGCGCAGCAGGGACATGCCGGCCGGCGGGACCGGCCTGAGTTCGCCGTCGACCACGACCGCGTGACCGCGGATCTCCACCCGGTGCCCCGCGACGGGCAGCGTGCGGGCGCGGGAGGGGAGTTCCCGGCACAGCAACTGCACCAGGGGGCCCAGGCGGAACCGTTCCGGCTGGATCGTGTCCACCCCGTGGGCCTGGAGCGGCAGCGCGGTGACCGGGCCGACGCAGGCGGGCAGGACGTCGTGGGCCAGCGCCGCCAGCAGCTCGTCCAGCAGTCCGCGGTCCTGTGCGCGGGAGAGCAGGGAGGCGGCGGCGGGGGCGCTGGTGAAGGTCAGGGCGTCCACGCCGCGGCCGACGGCCGTGTCCAGCAGGCGGTCCAGCGGGCCGGTGTCCTCCGGGGGCATCCAGCGGTAGACCGGCACCGCGAGCACCTCCGCGCCCGCGGCCCGCAGCGACTCCACGAAGCCGGGGAGGGGCTCGCCGTGCAGCTGGACGGCGACGCGGCTGCCGTCGACGCCCTCCTCCAGGAGCCGGTCGAGCACCTCGGCCAGGGATTCCGAGGAGGGCGACCATTCCTCGGTCAGGCCCGCCGCCCGGATCGCGCCCTTGACCTTCGGGCCGCGGGCCAGCAGCCGTGCCCCGCGCAGCCGGCCCACCAGCTGTTCGCCGAGGCCCCAGCCGTCGGCGGCCTCGACCCAGCCCCGGAAGCCGATCGCGGTGGTGGCGACGACGACGTCCGGGACGTGGTCGATGATCTCCTTCGTGGCGGCGAGGAGTTCGCCGTCGTCGGCGAGCGGCACGATCCGCAGCGCGGGAGCGTGCAGGACGGTGGCGCCGCGCCGCTGGAGCAGGGCGGACAGCTCCTCGGCCCGGCGCGCGGCGGTGACGCCCACGGTGAACCCGGCGAGGGGTCCGTGCTCGGGTTGCTGCTCTTCGTCGTACATGACCTCTCCTGGCTGACCGGCGCGCCGGGCGAGCCTGTCAACACTGCGTGACAGGCTCGGTTCGACCCGATGACGCCGGTGTTACGTCACACCTCGGCATAGCTGAGCCGGGCCTTCTCCTCCGCCGCGGACGCCGTGGCCGATGCCCTGCCGGCCGGGCGGCGAAGGTATACGGCCCAGGTGACCGCGAAGCACAGGCCGTAGTAGGCGAGGAACGCGACGAACGCGCCGGTCCCGGAGCCGTAGGCGAGGAAGGACTGCCGGAAGGCCAGGTTGATGCCGACCCCGCCGAGCGCGCCGACCGCGCCGATCAGCCCCATGGCCGCGCCGGACAGCCGCCGGCCGTGGGCGACGGCCGCCTCGCCCCGGAGCCCCTTGGCCAGCGCCTTGGCCTGGAAGATGCCGGGGATCATCTTGAACGTCGATCCGTTGCCGAGGCCGCTGAGGACGAACAGGACGACGAACACGGACACGAACAGCGGCAGCGACTTCTGCATGCCGGCGACGATGAGTACGGCGGTGGCGGCGGCCATGCCGACATAGTTCCACAGGGTGATGCGGGCGCCGCCGTAGCGGTCGGCGAGCCAGCCGCCGAGCGGACGGACGAGGGAGCCGAGCAGCGGGCCGATGAAGGTGAGGTAGGCCGCCTGGAGCGGGGTGCGGCCGAACTGGTTGGTCAGCACCTGGCCGAAGGCGAAGCTGTAGCCGATGAACGAGCCGAAGGTGCCGATGTACAGCACGGCCATGATCCAGGTGTGGCCGTCCCGGGCCGCGTCCTTGGCCGCGCCGGTGTCGTTCTTCACCGCGGCCAGGTTGTCCATGGACAGCGCGGCGAGCACGGCGGCCACGACGATCAGCGGGATGTAGATCCCGAGCAGCACGCGGGGGCCGCCGTTCGCGCCGATGACGGCGAGCGCGACGAGCTGGATGACGGGGACGCCGATGTTGCCGCCGCCCGCGTTCAGGCCGAGCGCCCAGCCCTTCTTCCGCAGCGGGAAGAAGGCGTTGATGTTGGTCATGGAGGAGGCGAAGTTGCCGCCGCCGATGCCGGCCAGCAGGCCCACCAGGAGGAAGGTGGAGAAGGACGTCCCCGGTTTCGTCACGGCGAACGCGGCGACGGTCGGGACGAGCAGCAGGCTCGCCGAGACGATGGTCCAGTTCCGGCCGCCGAAGACGGCCACGGCGAAGGTGTACGGCACCCGGACGACCGCGCCGACCAGCGTGACCACCGAGGTGAGCAGGAACTTGTCGGCGGGGGTCAGCCCGTACTCGGGGCCCATGAACAGCACCAGCACGGACCACAGGGTCCACACGGAGAACCCGATGTGCTCCGAGAGCACGGAGAACCACAGGTTCCGGCGGGCGATCCGCTCCCCGGTCGCGTTCCAGAACGCCTCGTCCTCCGGATCCCAGCGCTCGATCCAGCGGCCACTGCGACGGGTTGGGACTGGGGCTGTCATCACGCCTCCACGGTGCTCCGGCTGCTCGGTCTGCCGACCACTGACTCGGTTGACTCGGTCCGAAGGTAGGAAGGGCGCGTTTCCACCCTGTGGCAGCGGGTGACCGGAAGGGAACGTTGCTCTCACTCGGGCGGGTGGTGGCCGGTGAGGGCGCCCGGGGAACGGGACGGCCGCCCGCTCCCCGTCCCGGGGGGGGGGGGGGGGGGGGGGGGGGGGGGGGGGGGGGGGGGGGGGGGGGGGGGGGGGGTGGGGGGGGGGTGTGGA
>NZ_JBVJOT010000033.1:0-70246 GCF_055583025.1 Streptomyces sp. NPDC104831 | reverse complement strand
GGTCTGGGGGATGCTCACCACACCCCCCCCCCCCCCCCCCCACCCCCCCCCACCCCCCCCCCACCCCCCCCCCCCCCCCCCCCCCCCCCCCCCCCCCCCCCCCCGGGGTCCCGTCAGGGCGGTGAACCCGGTGTCAGCCCTTGAGGCCGTTCGCGTCGACGACCTCGTCGGCCGGCGGGGCCGCGACGGTCACGGGCTTGTCGAACGCCGAGTACTCCAGCGAGCCCGGCTCCTTGCCGCCCTCGGTCGTCATCTTCAGCGCGTAGGGCTCTCCCTCGGCGGCCACGAGGAGGGTCTGCCGCTCCGCGCCGTCCTTGCCCGTGAGCGTCAGGGCGCGCGTGCCGTCGACCTCGGTCTCCGGGCCCCGGGCGAGCCGGGGCTCGTCCTCGTCCTTCTCGAACATCACGCCGGCGTCGCAGAAGGGGAACTCCTCGCTCGCCTCCGCGCCCGAGCCCAGCTTGAACCAGCGTCCCTTGACGAGCTGGGTGAAGGCCTTCGTGTCCTCGGGCGACGAGCCGTCCTCCTCGCCCGACTGCTGCCAGAACTTCTCGTCGCCCTTCATGTACATCACGCCGCCGGCCTTGCGGATCTCGGCGGTCCCGCCGGCGCGGGTGAGGGTCCCCTGGCAGTCGCCCTTGGCGACGACGGCGAAGTCGAAGCTCATGTCCGCGCCGTCGATGGTCATGTCGCCCTTGACCTTGAACGACTTCAGCTTGGTCATGGCCACGCGGGACTTCTCGGAGATCTGGTCCCCGGTCAGCCCCTCGAACGGCTTCCCGGGCGACGACGTCGCGGAAGCGGAAGCGGGAGCGGAGGCGCCCTTCTCCTTGCCGTCGGCCTTCTCGTCGTCACCCCCGCACGCGGTCAGCGTCAGCGCCGCCGTCGCACACAGGGCCGCCGTGGCCAGAAGGGTTCGCTTGGTCACCTTTGCATCTCCTTTGCATTCCGGTCCGCTGGTGTGACTCGGCAGCCGGGCGAAGAGATGCGGCGATCGGGCAGTGATCCGCCTCACTCGGGAGCGAGGCGGCCGGGGCAACCCTCTGGAAGTGCTCAAGTGGTTTGGAGGGCGTCGCCCGTCACGGCCACCATGGTCCGTGTGAAGGGACTCGCGGGATTCGGCAGGAAGCAGGACTGTGTGCTCGTCATCCGGGACGCGGATGTCGTTCTGGCCGCCTTGCGGGAGGCCCTGGACGGGGCCCCGGAGGAGGAGCGGGCCGGGCTGGAGCGGGCCGTCGCGGTGGCCGGGGGCGTCGCGGCGGCGGACGAGGGGCCGCTGCGGGCCGCGTGGGTGCGCGAGCGCCTCGCCGCGGCCGACTTCGCCGGGGACGTCGGCTCCGTCGCCGCCGTCAAGGCGCTGCGCCAGGCCGAGCCGGACCTGAGCCTGCTGGCCGCCGTCCAGTTGCAGCGGGACGCGGTCGCCCACCCGGCGTAGGGCCGGCCCCCATGGCCTCCTCGTCCGCCGCCGGGATCCAGCCGTCGGCCGGGCGGCACAGCCAGCCCTCCGTCCGCGCCGTCTCCGCCGCCGCCCGTCTCAGCGCCGTCAGACCGGGGTGGACCAGCCCCCTGCGCCACACCAGGGAAACGGGCGACAGCGGGACGGGGGCGACGAGGGGGCGCAGGACCGTGCCGGGCATGGGCGGGAAGTCCACCACCGCGAGCACCGGGTTCCCGGTCTTCGCCATGACGCGGGCGAACTCCTCGTCGCCGACGGCCATCGGCAGCGGCGGGGCGAGCCGCACGCCCCGGTCCTCGAACAGGCGCCGGGCCAGGTCGGTCCACTCCCGGGTGCGCGGGTTGCCCGCGCCGGCGTACACCGTCTCCCCGGCCAGCGCGGACACCGGCACCTCGGGCGAGGACGCCAGCGGGTGGTCGCCGGGCAGCACGACGGCCATCGGCTCGTACCGCACCGGCTGCTGCGCGAGACCGGAGCGGAGCGCCGGGTCGAGTCCGGCGAAGCGGCCGAAGGAGGCGTCCAGGCGGCCGGCCAGCAGGTCGGCCGCGGCTCCGGTGAGGCCGCTCTCGTAGCGGGCCATCAGCTCGCAGTCGGGGGCGAGTTCGCGGGCCCGGTACAGCACCCGGCGGCCGGTGGCCAGGCCCGCAGAGTTGAGGTCGACCAGCAGCGGGCGGGACTGGCCGGCCGCGAACGCGGCGAGCAGGTCGTCCTGGGCGGCGAGGACCCGGCGCGCGTGCGGCAGCAGGCGTTCCCCGTCGGCGGTGAGGGTGACCTGCCGGGTGGTGCGCACGAACAGTTCGGCGCCCAACTCCCGCTCCAGGCGCCTGACGTCGCGGCTCAGCGCCTGCTGGGCGACGTAGAGCCGGGCCGCGGCCCGGGTGAAGTGCAGGTCCTCCGCCACGGCCACGAAGGCGCGCAGCAGGCGCGGGTCTATGGAAGCGGGCACGGGAGCGAATTTACAACGGGGGTGCGTCAATCGGCGCCCGGCAGGTGTTGGACCCCGTGCTCCGCTCCGGGCGACCGTGGACCCATGCCGCAGCAGACCACCGCGCCAGAGCGCCGCGTTCGCGCACACCGCTCTCAACCCACCCACTACAAGCGCCTGTTCGCCCTGCCCGGGGCCCGCGCCTTCACCACCGGCAATCTCCTCGCCCGGCTTCCCACGGGCATGTTCAGCGTGAGCGCGGTCGTGATGATCGCCGGTTCCCGGGGCTCGTACGCCCTCGCCGGGGCCGTCACCGCGACCGGGCTCGCGGCGACCGCGGTGGCCGGGCCCTGGGTCGCCCGGCTGGTGGACCGGCACGGGCAGGCCCGGATCGCGCTGCCGGCCACGGCCGTCGCGGTGCTCGGCAGCCTCGCGCTGCTGCTGTGCGTCCACTACGACGCCCCCGACTGGACCCTGTTCGCGGCCTACGCCGGCACCGCGGCCACCCCGAACATCGGCGGCCTCTCCCGCGCCCGCTGGGCCCATCTGCTGCGGGACGAGCCCGGCGCGCTGCACACGGCGAACGCGTTCGAGCAGGCGGCGGACGAGCTGTGCTTCATGCTCGGACCGGTGCTCGCCTCCTTCCTGACCGGGACGTTCTTCCCGGAGGCGGGAACGCTCGCGGGGGCGGTGCTGCTGCTCGCGGGCATGCTGCTGTTCACCGCCCAGCGGGCGACCGAGCCACCGGTGGCGGCCCGCTCCCAGGCGCCCTCGCCGCTGCGCAGCCCGGGCGTCCGGCCGCTGCTGGTCTGCTTCCTCGCGACCGGTGCGGTGTTCGGTGCCATGGAGGTCGTCACGATCGCCTACGCCGACGCACGGGGACAGCGCACGGCGGCCGGCCTCGTGCTCGCGCTCCAGGCGGCGGGCTCGTGCGCGGCGGGACTGGCGTACGGGGCCCGGGGGCCGGCCGGCCCCCGGCTCACCCGGTGCCTGGCGGCGATGGCCGTCCTCATGGCGCTGCCCTGGGCGGCGGCCGGCACCGGCTCGCTCGTGGTGCTCGCCGGCGCGCTGCTGGTCGCGGGCATGGCGACCGCGCCGACCATGGTGACGGCGATGGCCCTGGTGCAGCGGCGCACGCCGGCGGACCGGCTGAACGAGGGCATGAGCCTGATGGTGACCGGGCTGCTCGCCGGGGTCGCCTGCGGCTCGGCGACGGGCGGCTGGGCGACCGAGCACCTCTCCCCCGTCACCGCCTTCGCCGTACCGGCCGCGGCGGCCTCGCTGGCGCTGCTCGTGGGCCTCGCGGGCGGGCGGCGGGCATGACGAAGGCCCCGCCGCACGAAGCGACGGGGCCTTCGCCCACATGGGGTCGACCCCCGGAGGGGTCTCGTGGAGATGGCGGGAATCGAACCCGCGTCCAACGGTGCGGAATCAGGGCTTCTCCGTGTGCAGTCCGCTGCGATTTTCTCGGCCCCGGAGATCACGCGGACAAGTCTCCGACGGGCTCAGTCACTGTTTGATTTCCCTCTACACCCCGTGACCGGGTTTAGAGGTTTAGTTCCCTAGCTGATGCCAGGATCCGGGTCGGGAACAGCCCCGGGCTGACACTTCGCGAGTCGCTGATCAGGCAGCGAGGGCGAAGGAATCGCGCTTGGTGTTGGCGATTATTTTTTGCGACATATGGTTTACGAGATCATTGCCGCTTCCTCGACACGCTTCCCCTGCTTCGACAGCCGCTGTCGAAACCGATCATCCCCATGTTGATTTTTCAAACCCCTCCGAGGAGGGTGCGCACACCCGCTATGGGGTGCAGGCCCATCGTACGTGACCAACGCCCGACGATGCCAGCCTATTCCCGGCGGCCGGCCGGCTAGACGCCGCGCTGCCTGCGCTTGGCCGCCGCGATCGCCCGGGCCGTCTCGCGCCGGTCCTGCTGCTCCCGCAGGGTCTGCCGCTTGTCGTACTCCTTCTTGCCCCGCGCGAGCGCGATCTCGGCCTTCGCCCGGCCGTCCTTGAAGTAGATGGCGAGGGGCACGATCGTGTGACCCGTCTCCTGGGACTTCGCCTCCAGCTTGGCGATCTCCTCGCGGTGCAGGAGCAGCTTGCGCTTGCGGCGCGCGGAGTGGTTGGTCCAGCTGCCCTGGTGATACTCGGGGATGTGGGCGTTGTGCAGCCACGCCTCGCCCCGGTCGATCTGGACGAAGCCGTCGGTCAGCGACGTGCGTCCCTCGCGCAGCGACTTGACCTCCGTGCCCATGAGCACGAGCCCGGCCTCGTAGGTGTCGATGATCGCGTAGTCGTGCCGGGCCTTCTTGTTCTGGGCGACGATCTTGCGCTTGCCGCCCTTCTCGCCGTCCCTGGCCTTGCCGGCCCCGCCGCCCTGCTTGGGCTGGGACTCCTTCGGTACGTACATTCCCTTGCTCATAGTGCCGCCCATTTTCGCACCACACAGGGGGGCCGGGTACAGCCGTTTACGCGCGCCGCCCGGCGAGGCTACGAAGGGGCGCCCAGCCCGGCCAGCACCGTCTGCGCCCGCGGCAGGGCCTGCTCCGGCCGCGCCTCCAGGTCCGGGGTGAGGCCCCGGCCGTCGACCGCCCGGCCGGCCGGGGTGCGGTAGTGGCCGACGGTCAGCTCGGCCACCGAGCCGTCGGGCAGCTTCGTCGGCATCTGCACGGAGCCCTTGCCGAAGGTGCGCGAGCCGATCACCACCGCGCGGCCCCGGTCCTGGAGGGCGCCGGTGAGCAGCTCGGCCGCGCTCATCGTGCCGCCGTCGACGAGGACGACCAGGGGCCGGGTGGTGTCGCCGCCCGGGTCCGCGTGCAGGGCGCGCTGGGCGCCGTCGACGTCGTAGGTGGCGACCAGGCCGCCGTCCAGGAAGGCGGAGGCGCAGGCCACGGCCTCGGTGACCAGACCGCCGGAGTTGCCGCGCAGGTCCAGGACGGTACGGCCGCCCGCCGGGGCGGCGCGCAGGGCCGCGCGGACGGCGTCGGCGGACCCCTTGGTGAACGCGGAGACCTTCAGCACGCTCAGCCCGCCGGGCAGCCGGCGCACGGTCACCGGGTCGGTGGACAGCCGGGCCCGGTGCAGGGTCTTCGTCCACGTGCGCGTGGAGCGCGCCAGACCGAGCGTGACCGTGGTCCCGGCCGGGGCGTCCGCCGTGCCGTCGCCGGGCGCGTCGCCGCGCAGCAGGGCGATCACCTCGGTGACCGGCCGGCCCTCGGTCTTGTGGCCGTCGACGCTGCGCAGCCGGTCGCCGACGCGGATGCCGGCCTCCGCGGCGGGCGAGCCGCTCCGCACCCGGGTGACCTCGATCCCGCCGTCCGCCTCCTGCCGCACCCACAGGCCGACGCCGGTGTAGCGGCCGTCGAGGGCGTCGAGGAACTCCTCGTACTCGCCCTCGGAGTAGACGGAGGCCCAGCGGTCGCCGCTGCGGCTGACGGCCCGTCGGGCGGCCTCCATGGGGGACTTGCCGTCGGCCATCGCCTCGGCGGCGGCCCGGCGCACGGCCTCGTGCCGGGCGGCCGGGTCCGCCGGTTCGGCGACGGCCCGGCGGTCGGGGGTGCCGGGTCCCGGGAAGGCGCCGGTGGCGGCGCCGGTCACCAGCACGCCGGCGAAGACCAGTGTCAGGGCGGCGCCGCGGCGGACGCGGCGGGGACTACAGAGGGGGTCACGGCCTGACATGGCGGTGAGTCTAGGACAACGCGAAGGGCCGTACGGGCGGTTGCCCGTACGGCCCTCCTTGGTGTGCGTCACACCTTCAAGTATTTGCGCAAGGCGAAGAACGCCGCCAGGGACGGCATCAGCACGCTGGTCGCGAGGATCAGCGGGAGCTTGGTCAACACCGCGTCCCAGCCCACGAAGTTGATGAGGGTCAGCTTGTGGGAGAGGTCCATGCCGTGGTCGATGGTGAAGTACCGGCCGAGCACGAGCGCGACACAGGCCAGGCCGCCGCCGATGAGCCCCGCGACCGCGGCCTCGGCGATGAACGGCGCCTGGATGTAGAAGCCCGAGGCGCCGACCAGGCGCATGATGCCGGTCTCGCGCCGACGGCTGAACGCAGAGACGCGCACGGTGTTGACGATCAGCAGCAGGGCGACGATCAGCATCATCGCCATCACGCCGAGCGCGCCCCGGTTCATCAGGTTCAGCAGCTGGAAGAGGTTGTCCAGGATGCCCTTCTGGTCCTGCACCGACTGCACGCCGTCCCGCCCGTTGAACGCGGTCGCGATCACCTGGTACTTCTGCGGGTCCTTGAGCTTGATCCGGTACGACTCCTGCATCTGGTCCGGCGTCAGCGAGCCGGCCAGCGGGGAGTTGCCGAACTGCTCCTTGTAGTGCTTGTACGCCTCGTCCTGGGACTCGTAGGTCACCTGCTCGACGACCGGCATCTTCTTCAGGTCCGCGGAGATCTGCTTCTTCTGGTCCTCGGTGACCGCGCCCTTGGCGCAGTTCACGTCGTTCTCCGCGTCGTGCTTGTTGCACAGGAAGATCGAGACGTTGACCTTGTCGTACCAGTAGCCCTTCATGGTGCCGACCTGGTCGCTCATCAGCAGCGAACCGCCGAACAGGGCCAGGGACAGGGCGACGGAGACGATGACGGCGAAGGTCATCGTCAGGTTGCGGCGGAGACCGACACCGATCTCCGACAGGACGAACTGGGCGCGCATGGCTACTTCTTCAGGCCTTTCGGGAACTGGGGGCGGTCAGTGCTGGTAGCCGTAGACGCCGCGGGCCTGGTCGCGGACGAGGCGGCCCTTCTCCAGCTCGATGACGCGCTTGCGCATCTGGTCCACGATGTTCTGGTCGTGCGTCGCCATGATGACGGTGGTGCCGGTCCGGTTGATCCGGTCGAGCAGCTTCATGATGCCGACGGAGGTCTGCGGGTCGAGGTTGCCGGTGGGCTCGTCGGCGATGAGCAGCTTGGGCCGGTTGACGAACGCCCGCGCGATGGCGACGCGCTGCTGTTCACCGCCGGACAGCTCGCCGGGCCTGCGGTCCTCCTTGCCGCCGAGTCCGACGAGGTCGAGCACCTGCGGCACGGACTTGCGGATCTCGCCGCGGGACTTGCCGATCACCTCCTGGGCGAAGGCCACATTCTCCGCGACCGTCTTGTTCGGCAGCAGCCGGAAGTCCTGGAAGACGGTGCCCAGCTGGCGGCGCATCTGCGGCACCTTCCAGTTGGACAGGCGCGCGAGGTCCTTGCCGAGCACGTGCACCTGGCCGTGGCTGCACCGCTCCTCGCGGAGGATGAGCCGCAGGAAGGTGGACTTTCCGGAGCCGGAGGATCCCACGAGGAAGACGAACTCGCCCTTCTCCACCTCCAGGGAGACATCCCTGAGTGCGGGGCGGGTCTGCTTGGGGTAGACCTTGGAGACGTTGTCGAATCGGATCACGGATGCACCACGGGTCGCCGGGGGTAGATGAGCGTGACCATACGCGAACCGGGTGCGCAAGCGCAGGCGCGGGCCGAGGTTGGGCAAGACTTGTACGTTTTTGTACCGCACACTGTCCGGGCCTCCCCCCACTCGGGCCCCGCGCACGCTCCGCGGGAACCTGGCACAGTGGAAGGAAGACGAAGGACGACGGGAAGGCCGGGGAACGTTCCCGTTCCCGCGAGCGTTGTACGAATGATGGCCGGTGCGAGGAGGGCGAGCGCATGACGTACGACCGGTTGGTGTGCGCGAACTGCGCGGCGCCCGTGAGTGAGGGCCGGTGCCCGGTGTGCCGTGCCAACCGCGAGCGACTGCAGCAGGAAGGCTTCCTCTCGGGCCTGAACGGGCTGAACCCGATGGCGTTGATCGCGCTGCTGGCGGTTCTGATCGCCACGGTGGTGCTGCTGGCGCACCAGACCGTGTGACCGGCTGGGAGTGACCGCCGAAGCGTCGTGAAGGGCCCGGAGCGCCAGGCTCCGGGCCCTTCGGTGTGCTCTCGCGTGCGAGGCGTGAGCGACTGGCTACGCTCAGGCCGCGGCGCCGCCGCGGGCGGTGACCAGGCGCGGCAGCACGCGGAAGCCGATGCCGCCGGCGATCATGGTCGCGGCGCCGACGAGCAGGAACGCGGTCTGGCCGGCACCGGTCTCGGCGAGCTGCTTGTCGCCGCCCTGGGCCACGGTGTCGGAGCCGGTGTCGGTCAGGGCCGAGGAGCCGGCGTCCTGCGGGACGGTGTTGTTGCCGCCGCCGTTGGGCGTGTTGTCGTTGCCGCCGGTGCCGGTGCCGCCGCCGGTGGAACCGCCGTCGGTCGAGCCCCCGTCGACGGAGCCGCTGGTGCCGCTGTCCCCACCGGAGCCGTTGCCGCCGGAGTTGCCGTTGCCACCGTCGGTGCCACTGTTACCGCCGTTGCCCCCCGAGTTGCCGTTGCCACCGTCGGTGCCGCTGTTACCGCCGTTACCGCCGGAGTTGCCGTTACCGCCGGAGTTGCCGTTGCCACCGTCGGTACCGCTGTTACCGCCGTTGCCGTTGCCACCGTCGGTGCCGCTGTTACCGCCGTTGCCGCCGGAGTTACCGCCGGAGTTACCGTTACCGCCGGAGTTGCCGTTACCGCCGTTGCCGTTACCGCCGGAGTTGCCGTTTCCGCCGTTGGTGCCGGTCGAGGCGTCACCGCCGGTGGCCGCGTCGCCACCCGTGGCCGCGTCGCCACCGGTAGCCGCGTCGCCACCCGTGGCCGCGGCGCCACCGGTAGCCGCGTCACCACCCGTCGCCGCGGCGCCACCGGTAGCCGCGTCACCACCCGTCGCCGCGGCGCCGCCGGTGGCCGCGTCACCGCCCGTCGCCGCGGCGCCGCCGGTAGCCGCGTCGCCGCCCGTGCTGGCGGCGCCGCCGTCGGTGCAGATGCCGATCGGGCACTCGCCGCCGCCCCCGTCGGTGTTGCCGCCGTCGGCGCCGACACCGCTCACGCCGAGGCTGATCGGACCCGCCTGGACGTCGAGGTCCAGGGCGGAAGCCGCGCCCGCCGCGGTCAGCGACGCACCGGCCGCGATCACGGCACCGGCGGCTATCCGCGCGACCCGGATCCGCGTCTTCTTCGTCATATGGTTGCTACCCCCAGTAGCTGTTCGTCAGAGAGGCGGCGCATGGGGCGTACCGTGATCGACGGAGGTAGCTGGTGACGAAATGTGCGTCAACTCGATCCCCCGGTTCACATGCGCCCCGTTGAGTGCGCATGCCGCCGCCCCACCCTTCCGATTTTTCAAAGCAACGTCAAGGGCGTTGCGGGCGCATTGTCCGAAGGGGTCACGTTTACGGGGAATTGAAGCCTGTGAGTGTGATGTAAAACCCGGACAAAAGAACAACTGCCGCCCAGAGGACGGCAGTTGTCATGTCGATAAAATTACTTCTCCTGCTGCTTGCGCCAGCGAATCCCGGCCTCCAGGAACCCGTCGATCTCGCCGTTGAACACGGCCTCCGGGTTGCCCACCTCGTGCTCGGTGCGCAGGTCCTTGACCATCTGGTACGGGTGCAGGACGTAGGAGCGCATCTGGTTGCCCCAGGAATTGCCGCCGTCGCCCTTGAGGGCGTCCATCTTGGCCTGCTCCTCCTGCCGGCGCCGCTCCAGCAGCTTGGCCTGGAGGACGTTCATCGCGGTGGCCTTGTTCTGGATCTGCGACCGCTCGTTCTGACAGGAGACCACGATGCCGGTGGGCAGGTGGGTGATGCGGACCGCGGAGTCGGTCGTGTTGACGCCCTGGCCGCCGGGGCCGGAGGAGCGGTAGACGTCGATCCGCAGCTCGGACTCGTCGATCTCGACGTGGTCGGACTGCTCGACGACCGGCAGCACCTCGACGCCCGCGAAGGAGGTCTGGCGGCGGCCCTGGTTGTCGAAGGGCGAGATGCGCACCAGGCGGTGCGTGCCCTGCTCGACGGAGAGGGTGCCGTAGGCGTACGGCGAGTGCACGGCGAAGGTGGTCGACTTGATGCCGGCCTCTTCGGCGTACGACGTCTCGATCAGCTCCGTCTTGTAGCCGCGCTGCTCGGCCCAGCGCAGGTACATGCGCTGGAGCTTCTCGGCGAAGTCGGCGGCGTCGACGCCACCGGCCTCGGCGCGGATGTTGACGAGCGCCTCACGGGAGTCGTACTCGCCGGACAGGAGGGTGCGGACCTCCATCTCGTCCAGCGCCTTCTTCACGGAGGCCAGCTCGGACTCGGCCTCCGCGCGGGTGTCCGGGTCGTCCTCCTCCTCGGCCATCTCGAACAGGACCGCGAGGTCGTCGATCCGGCCGCGCAGTGCCTCCGCCTTCCTGACCTCGGCCTGGAGGTGGGAGAGCTTGCTGGTGATCTTCTGCGCCTCGTCCGGGTTGTCCCACAGGGACGGGGCCGCCGCCTGCTCCTCGAGCGCGGCGATATCTGCCCTCATCTTCCCGAGGTCCAGGACGGCCTCGATCGACTCCATGGTCGAGGAGAGGGACTTCAGCTCTTCGGATACATCGACGACTGCCACGCCTTCCAGCGTAACGGCTGTGGCAAGCGTCCTCGGCCGTACCGCCTCCGGCGCCGGAACTCAGGGGGCCGAGGTGCTGTGGGTGTCCGGCGGCGCCTGGTCCTCCCCGTCGGCCGAGGCGAGCCACGCGCCGACGCCCACCGCGGCGGCCACCACCGCCCCGGCCACCCCGAGGGTCACCCGGCGCCGCCGCACCGCGGCCCGGTGGCGGGCCGAGCCCGGGCGGGGCGCGCCGGCGGCCCGGGGGGCGCGGGCGGTCCCGTGCGCGCCCCCGGCCAGCTCGTCCGGCGCGGGCACCCGCATCGAGGTGTGCGTGTCCCGGTTGGAATCCGGCTTGGCGCCGGGGACCAGGGACACCGCGCCGCGCCGCCGTACCGGCTCGCCCTCGGGCGCGGGCGCGGGGACGGCCTCCTCGGCCTCCTCCTCGGCGGGCCCCGGCTCGTCCACCTCCAGCGGGGGCAGTCCGGCCAGCGTGGGCAGCTGCTCGCGCAGCCGCGCCGCCAGCTCGGAGGCGCGCAGCCGGGAGGCGGGCGCCTTGGCCAGGCACTGCACCAGCAGCTGCCACAGCTCGTCGGGGATGCCGGGCAGCGGTACGACGGTCTCGGTGACGTGCCGGCGCAGCACCGCGCCGGGGTGTCCGCCGCCGAAGGGGGTGAAGCCGGCCAGCAGCTCGTACAGGACGGTGGCCAGCGCGTAGATGTCCACGGCGGCCCGGGGCGGCAGGCCCTCCACGATCTCCGGGGCCAGGTAGTCCGGGGTGCCGATGATCTTCGTGGCGCGGGTCCGCCGGGGCGAGTCGATCAGTTTGGCGACTCCGAAGTCGGTGAGCAGCGCCGGGTGGGCGCCGCCCGGTCCGAGCGGGCCCTGCATGTCCAGCAGGACGTTCTCGGGCTTGACGTCCCGGTGGACGACGCCGGCCGCGTGGGCCGCGGCCAGCGCGTCGGCGACGTCGGCGACGATCGCGACGGCCGCCTCGGGGGCGAGCCGCCGTTCCCGTTCCAGGCGGGTGCGCAGGTCGGTGCCGCGGACGAGGTCCATGACCAGGGCCAGGTCGTTGCCGTCGACCACCAGGTCGCGCACGGTGACGATGCGCGGGTGTTCCAGGCCGAGCAGCGCGGTGCGCTCCTGCACGAAGCGGCCGACGAGCTCCTGGTCGGAGGCGAGGTCCTCGCGCAGCAGCTTGATGGCGACGGGGCCCTCAGGTCCCTCGCCCAGCCACACCGTCCCGGCGCTCCCCCGCCCCAGGATCTGGTTCGCGGTGTACCGGCTGCCGATCTTCCGTGCCAAGACTGCTCCTACAGACGCGTGTTGTCGTTAAAAGTACGCGTCCGGCGGGTCGACCTCCGCCGCCGAGGCGGAAATCACCCGGCAGATGTCGACAAATCTCCAACCTCGCGGTCAGTTCCCGGAGGAGCCGCCCAGGTCCTTGACCCAGCCGCCCACCGTGCCGGCCCAGTCGGTCAGCTGGTCCCAGTAGCCCTTGCCGGTGCCGATCCAGTCCTGCAACGGGGTCAGCTCCCAGATCAGCCAGCTGACGACGACCAGGATGACGATCGTGAACAGGCAGCCCTTCAGGCAGCCCAGCCCGGGGATCTTCATCGGGTTGGCGCCGCGCTGCCGCGGCGCCCGGGGCTCGCGCGCGGGCCGCTGCGGCTCGGGCGGAGCGGGCGGCGCGTACCGCTGCGGCTGCTGGGCGGGCTGCGGCGGCTGGGGCGTGGAGTACCGCTGGGGCTGCTGCTGCGGATAGCCGTAACCGGGGGCCTGCTGCGGGCGCTGCCGGCCGCGCGGCTGGGGCTGCTGCGGGCGGGGCTGGGGGGCCGGGCGCGGCTGCTGCTGGGGCCGGGGGGCGACCTGCCGCTGGGGGCGGCGGCGCAGCGGGTCCTCGTCCGGGCCGAGGTACTGGACCTGCGTCTGGTCGTTGCGGTCCCGGGCGGCGCGCAGCTGCGTCTGCCAGGGGTGCGGCTGCTCGGGCTGCTGCCCCTGCTGGTCCGGCGGCACCGGGGGCAGGACGGCCGTGGGGTCCGCGGCGCCCGTGTGGGGCAGCACGGCCGTCGGGTCGGCGGCGCCGGCCGGGCCGCCGGTGTGCGGCAGCACGCTGGTCGCGGCGTTCGGGTCGTACGCCCCCTGCGGCGCGTTCGCCGGCAGCACCTGGGTGGGGTCGGCGGCGCCGGGCACGTCCGGGACGGCGGTCGGGGCCGGGTCCGGGGCGAGGAGCGCGCCGACGCCGTCGGCGGCCGCGATCTGCGCGGCGTTCGCGTGCACGCCGACGCCCTCGGCGACGACCCGCAGGGCCCGGGCGAGGTTCTCCGCGCCGGGCCGCTCGTCCGGGTTCTTGCGCAGGCAGCGCTCTATGACCGTCCACAGCGGGTCCGGGACGGTGGAGGGGCGGCGCGGCTCGGCGCTCAGGTGCTGGTGCAGCACCTCCAAGGCGGTGCTCCCGGCGAACGGCGGACGGCCGGTGACCAGCTCGTACAGCAGGATGCCGGCGCCGTAGACGTCCACGGCGGAGGTCTGCGGGCGGCCCTCGGCGGACTCCGGGGCGACGTAGGCGGGCGTGCCGACGAACTCGTGGGTCCGGGTCAGGCCCGGGGAGTCGGCGAGGCGCGCGATGCCGAAGTCGGTCAGCATCGGGTGCATCTCGCCGCCGTGCTGCCGGAGCAGCACGTTGGCGGGCTTCAGGTCGCGGTGGACGACGCCGTCGGCGTGGCTCGCGGCGAGGGCGTCGGCGATCTGGGCGGTCAGCAGGGCGGCGGCGACCGGGGTGAAGGGGCCGTTCTCGCGCAGGTAGCGGTGCAGGTCGGGGCCGTCGACGAGGTCCATGACCAGGGCCAGCAGATCGCCCTCGACGACCAGGTCGCGGACCCGGACGATGTTCGGGTGGGTGAGCCGGAGCAGTACGGAGCGCTCGCGCAGGAAGCGCATCACGATGTCCGGGTCGCTCGCCAGCTCCTCCTTGAGGACCTTGATCGCGACCGTTTCCCCCGGCTGTCCGGGCACGGCGGCCTCGGCGCCCGCCGTCTCCCTCTGGCGGGCACGCCAGACAGTGCCTGTGGCGCCGCGTCCGAGCGGCTCCTCAAGCAGGTACTTGCTGCCGACTGGCCGCACGTCACGCGCTCCCTGCTGGTTGCTGTCGCTTGCTTCCCGGTCCCGGAGTCCCGGTGTTCCGCCCCACTGTAGTGCCGTGCTACGGGGCACCACGTACGCGTTCCCGGGCATCCTCGGGCGTCCGGGACGGGGTTCGACGGGAAGACGCGGGACGCGGTCCTCCGGTTGCCCGGGACCGGACGTGACCGATCTCAACTGATCGCCGACGGGTTCCGGGTCCGGCACTTTTGGGGGCAGAGCCGACCAATCAAGATCACTTGTCACCGGGTTCCGGGCGCGTGGCCGACGGCAGGTGCGAGGATGCCTCCAGCAGTCCGCCGGGACGGTGCCGGCGGCTGCTGGCCGACGTGCTCGTGTGGGGTGGGGGGAAGTCCGCGCCCGCGCAGACCCGCGCAGAAGGGACCGCTGACGCCGATGCAGATCCGGCTGACCGTCGTAGACCCGCTCGGTCCGCCCCCGCAACGGGGCCGCGCCGTGTGCCGCGACGTGCTGGTCACGGCGCCCGTGGGCACGGAGCTGGGCGCGGTGGCGTCGGCGCTGGCCGGGGCGGTCGCGGGCGAGGGGGGCGCGGGGCGGGAGGCCGGCGCGTCCGTGGTGCTGTACGCGGGCGAGGAGCGCCTCGATCCGCGCCGGTACACGCTCGGTGAGCCGCCGCTGGTCGACGGGGCCGTGCTGTCCCTGGGGGTTCCGGCGGCGCCCGAGCCGCGTCCCGAGCTGGACGACGCGCCGACGCGGCTGCACGTGGTGGCGGGGCCGGACGCGGGCGGGGTCCATCTGCTGCACGGCGGCCGGATCACCGTGGGCCGCTCCGCCGACGCGGACGTACCGCTGGACGACCCCGACGTCTCCCGGCTGCACTGCGCGGTCACCGTCGGCGCGGACGGCCGTGTCTCGGTCGCCGACCTCGGCTCCACGAACGGCACGTCCCTGGACGGCACCCGGGTGACCGGCCGGCCGGTCCCGGTCCCCGCGGGCGGCCTGCTGCGGGTCGGCGAGTCCGCCCTGCGGGTGACCGCGTCGGGCGGGGCGGCGATACGGGTGCGGGCGGTGCCGGACGGGGAGGGGTGCGTACGGGTCGCCGTGGGCGGGGCCGGGGCCTCCTCGGCGGACGCGGGCGGCCCCGGCGGAGGGGTCGCGCCGTCGGCGACCGCGGCGCCGGGCGCGGACACGGTGCCGTCCCCGGGCGCGGGGCACCGCGGTGGGGCGGCGGGCGGCGGCCGGATTCCCTCCCCCGCCGGGGAGGCCCGCCACGGCTACGGCTCGTGGGGCGCCGCGGCCGGGGCGCAGGAGCACCGGCGCGGGCAGTCCCCGGTGGTGCCGGGGCAGGCCGGGGCGCCGGACGTGGAGAACCGGGGCACGGGCTCCGCCGCGCCGGGCAGGGCGTCCGGCCGTGACACCACCCACGCGGGACGCTTCGGAGCGCACGCCGGAGCACCCTGCGTCGAGAACGCGCGCGCGGACCGGGACCCACGCCCCGGCGCACGCAAGGACACCCCGGTCAGGGGCACGGACGCGCCCAGGGGCACCCACCCCGCGCCCGCCGACCCCGCCCGAGGACCCCGCCCCGGATCCCCCGACGCGCCGTACGGCGGCCACCCCGGGCACGCCGACGCCTCACCCGGCGACCACCCCGGATACGCCGGCCCCTCCTACGGCACCCCTCCCGGACCCGCCGCCGGGTCACCGGGCACGCACCCGGGCCCCGCCGACGCTCCCTACGGCCACCGCCCCGGACCCGCCGACGCCTCACCCGGCAGCGGACCGGGGTACGCCGACGGGTCCCGGGGCACCGTCCCCGGCCCCGGCGACCACCCCGGATACGCCGGCCCCTCCTACGGCACCCCTCCCGCGCCCGCCGCCGGGCCGCGCGGGGCGTACCCGGGGTCGGGCGACGCCCCGCAGGGAACCCGCCCCCGGTCCGACGCCCCGCAGGGCGCCCGTGACAAGCCGGCCGGCGCCCCGCAGGGGGGCCGGCGGCGCGGGTTCGGGGCCTGGGCGCGGCGGCTGGCCGGCGGGCGTGGGGAACAGGCGGCCGGTGCCGAGGTGTACGAGAACGCCCCCGGTCCCGCCGCCGTCGGCGCCCCCGCCGCCGATGCCGCGGGCCGGCCGGACACCTGGCCGGACCCGGCGGCGCTGCTGCTGACGGCGCTGGGGCCCGGGCCCCGGCTGTGGGAGCGCGGGCCGGGTCACCCGGAGGCGCTGACCGTGCGGCTCGGCACGGCGGACCGGAGCGCGCCGGACGGCTCGGGCCTGCTGCCCGCCGTACCCGTGACCGCCGCGCTGCGCGAGGCCGGCGCGCTGGGCCTCGCCGGTCCGCGCCCCCGGCTGTCCGGGCTGGCCCGCGCCGTGCTGGCCCAGCTCGCCGCGCTGCACTCCCCCGACCTGCTGGAGATCGTGCTGATCAGCGCGGACCACTCCCGGCCGGTGGAGGACCGTACGGCGGAGTGGGCCTGGCTCGGCTGGCTCCCGCACGTCCGGCCGGGCCACGGCCAGGACTGCCGCCTGCTGCTGGCCTACGACCGCGAGCAGGCCGCGGCCCGCACGGAGGAGCTGCTGCGCCGGCTGGACGACCACACGGCGACGGCCGGGGAGTACGGGGCGGCCCGGTCCCGGGACGCCGCGACGGGCCCGGCCGGCATATCCGTACCCGCCCCCGCTCCCGCCCCCGTCCCGGGCGGCCCCGGCGGTTTCGCCCCCGCCGGTTCCCACGGCCCGTTCACCCTCGTCGTCGTGGACGGGGACCCGGGCGGCCCCGCCCTGCGGGACGCCCTCGCCCGGCTGGCCGTGGCCGGGCCGGAAGCCGGGATCCACGTGGTGTGTCTCGCCGAGACCGAGCCCGCCTCCCCCGTCTCCCCCGTGGCCCGGACCTACGAGACCGCGTGCGCGGTGACGCCCGCCTTCCGGCACTGCGGTGCCGTCGCGCTGCTCAGCGGGGACGTCGCCACCGCGCTGCAACTGCTGCGGGTCGGCCCCGGCGGCCCGGTCGGACCGGGCACACACGCCACCGTGGACGCCGTCTCCGCGGCCTGGGCGCAGCGGTTCGCGCGGGCCCTGGCGCCGCTGCGCCCGGACGGCCCGGACGACGAGCCGCACGCGCGCGTTTCCGCGCCGCTGCCCCGGTCGGCCCGGCTCCTGGACGAACTGGGGCTGGCCCGCGCCACCCCGGCGTCGCTCATGGCGCGCTGGGCGGACGCGGCGGACGACACCGAGTCGCCGGGCGGCCGGGCGCGGGCGGTGCTCGGTGCGGGGCCGCGCGGCCCGGTCACCGCCGACCTCGTGGCGGACGGGCCGCACCTGCTCGTCGAGGGCCCGCCCGGCAGCGGCCGTACCGAGCTGCTGCGGACCGTGGTCGCCTCGCTGGCCGCCGCCGAGCGGCCGGACCGGCTGGCCGTGGTGCTGCTCGACGGCCGGGACGGCGTCGGCACGGGCGCCGGCCGCGGCGAGGGACTGCGGGCGTGCACGGACATCCCGCACGTGACCACCCACCTGATCGCGGGCGACCCCGTGCGCATGCGGGAGTTCGCCCAGGCGCTGAGCGCCGAGCTGAAGCGCCGCGCGGAGCTGCTGGGCCGGACGGACTTCGCCCGGTGGCACGCCGGACGCGAGGTGTCCGGCCGGCTGGTGGCCCAGCGCACCCACGCCCCGGGGCCGGCCTCCGGGGACATAGAGGCACCGCCCAGCTCCACCATCCGGCTGCGGCCGGGCGCGGCGGCCCGCCGCCGCGCCGCCGCCGCGCCGCCGCTGCCCCGCCTGGTGGTGGTCGTGGACGACCTCGACGCCCTGGTCTCCCCGGCGCTCGGCTCGCCGGGCCGGCCCGCCGCCGGTTCGGTGGTCCGGGCGCTGGAGGCGGTGGCCCGCGACGGCGACCGGCTCGGGGTGCACCTGGTGGCGGCGACCGGGGCCGACGGCCGTACGGCGGAGTCGGAGCCGGCCCGCCGGGCGGCCCTGCGGGTCGAGCTGGACGCGCCGCAGCCGGGGCCGGAGCAGCCGGCGCCGGGGCGGGGCCGGCTGGCGTACGCGGACGGCCCCGCCGTGGGCTTCCAGGGCGGGCGGGTCACCGGCCGCATCCCGCGCACCGCGACCCAGCGGCCCACGGTGGTCCCGCTGGACTGGCAGCGCATGGGCGACCCGCCGGCCCGCCGGCCGGTACGGGAGCTGGGCAACGGCCCGACCGACCTGGCGCTGCTGGCGAGCGCGGTGGAGCGGGCGGCCCGCGAGGTCGCGGCGACGGAGGTCCCCTCGCTCCTCTAGAGCTGTCGACTCCCCGGCATACGGCCCCGGTCACGAGCCGATCACGATACGCCGGTCGGTGCCGCAGGTGCTCTTGCCCGTGTCGAGCGGCCCGGCGTACACCGGACCGCACGGGACAGAGTTCTTACGTTCAACGAGCGTTCAGCGAAGAACGACGAACGGGGAAGTGATGCACAGCAAGAGCAGCACATTCCGGGCCCCCAGGGCCGTCACCGCGCTCGCCGCCCTGCTCGCGGGGGCCCTGGCGCTCACCGCGTGCTCCAGCGGTGACGACGAGAAGAAGGACACCGGGGGGAAGACCGGCGCGGCCACCGGTTCCACCGTCCGCCTGCCGAAGCTGGACGGCGCGAAGCTGGAGGTGTCCGCCGTCTGGACGGGCGGCGAGCAGGCCAACTTCAAGAAGGTCCTGGCGGAGTTCGAGAAGCGGACCGGCGCGTCGGTCACCTTCGTGCCCGCGCAGGACCCGATCATCAACTTCCTCGGTTCGAAGATCGCGGGCGGCCAGCCGCCGGACGTCGCGCTGCTGCCGCAGCCCGGCGCCATCAAGCAGGCCGTGCAGAAGGGCTGGGCCAAGCCGCTGGGCGCCGAGGCGCAGAAGGAGCTGGCGGAGAACTACTCCCAGGGCTGGCAGGACATCGGCAAGGTCGGCGGCAAGCAGTACGGCGTCTACTACAAGGCCGCCAACAAGTCGCTGATCTGGTACAACGCCCAGGTCTTCGAGAACGCGGGAGCGAAGGAACCGAAGACCTGGCAGGACCTGCTGACCGCCTCGCGGGCCGTGTACGACTCCGGGGTCACGCCGTTCTCCGTGGCCGGCGCGGACGGCTGGCCGCTGACCGACTGGTTCGAGAACATCTACCTCTCCCAGGCGGGGCCGGAGAAGTACGACCAGCTGGCCCAGCACAAGATCAAGTGGACCGATCCCTCGGTGAAGCGGGCGCTGACCACCCTCGCCCAGCTCTGGGGGAAGAAGGAGTACCTGGCGGGTGGTCAGAACGGCGCCCTGCAGACCGAGTTCCCGCAGTCGGTCACCCAGACCTTCACCGGCGGCGACCAGCCGAAGTCCGCGATGGTCTACGAAGGCGACTTCGTGCAGGTGAACATCGGCGAGACCAAGGCGAAGGTGGGCACGGACGCGAAGGTGTTCCCCTTCCCGGCGGTCGGCGACGCCGCGCCGGTGGTCTCCGGCGGTGACGCGGCGGTCGTCCTGAAGGACTCCAAGGCGGCGCAGGCCCTGGTCACCTTCCTCGCCTCCCCGGACGCGGCCGCCGTCCAGGCCGCGCTGGGCGGTTACCTCTCCCCGAACAAGAACGTGCCGTCCTCCGCGTACCCGAACGCGGTGCAGCGGAAGATCGCCGAGGCGCTGGTCGAGGCCGGCGACGACTTCCGCTTCGACATGTCCGACCAGGCCCCGCAGGCCTTCGGCGGCACGCCGGGCAAGGGCGAGTGGAAGGACCTCCAGGACTTCCTGAAGAACCCGTCCGACGTCGCGGGCGCCCAGGCCAGGCTGGAGCGGGACGCGGCGGCGGCCTACGGGAACGGGGGCTGATCCGCGCATGGCGTCGGCAGCGGCGGCCGGGGCCCCACCGGGCCCCGCCGCGCCCCGCGGTCGCAAGAGCGTGACCGGCACCCGCAAGACCGTGGCAGCGCTGTTCCTGCTGCCCGCGCTGGTGCTGCTCGGCGCGCTCGTGGTCTACCCGATCGGGTACTCGGTCGTCCGCAGCTTCTCGGGCTCCTCCGGTGAGGGCTTCGTCGGCTTCGACAACTACACGACGCTGTTCACCGACGACGGCATCCGGACGGCGCTGAAGAACAACGTCATCTGGGTGGTGTTCGCGCCGACGGTCGCCACCGCGCTCGGCCTGGTCTTCGCGGTGCTGACCGAACGGGTGCGCTGGGGAACGGCGTTCAAGCTCGTCGTCTTCATGCCGATGGCGATCTCGATGCTGGCCGCCGGGATCATCTTCCGGCTGGTGTACGACCAGGATCCGGACAAGGGGGTCGCCAACGCGGTCTGGGTGGGCGTGCACGACACGTTCGCGCAGTCGTCGGCGTTCCCCAAGGCGCATCCGGGCCGCCGGTCGCCGCTCGTGGCGGACGGCGGGGGCTTCCTCACCAAGGACGCCGTGCACGCCGGGCAGCCGGTCGCCCTGCCGCTGGTCGGCGTGGCCCCCGACCGGCTCCCGGACGGCGTGCGGAAGGCCGCCGCCGCGCGGCCGGAGCCCGGCAGGGTCACCGGCACCGCCTGGCAGGACTTCACCCGGGGCAAGGGCGTCGGCAGGCTCGGCGCGCCCGATCCGTCCGAGGTGGGGTACGCCGGGATGCGGATCGAGGCGGTGAAGGACGGCAAGGTGGTGGCCTCCGCCAAGGCGTCCGGCGACGGCACGTTCACCCTGCCCGCCGCCGCCGACGGGGCCCGGCTCCGGCTGCCGGCGGACAACTTCCGGGAGCCGTACGACGGGGTCGGCTGGCTCGGCCCGGCGCTGGTCACCCCGGCGATCATCGGGGCGTACGTGTGGATGTGGGCCGGCTTCGCCATGGTGCTGATCGCGGCCGGACTCGCGGGCGTGCCCCGGGAGCTGCTGGAGGCGGCACGAGTGGACGGCGCCTCCGAGTGGCAGGTGTTCCGCAAGGTCACCGTGCCGCTGCTGGCACCGGTGCTGGCGGTCGTCGTCGTCACACTGATGATCAATGTGCTGAAGGTGTTCGACCTGGTCTTCATCATCGCGCCCGGCTCCTCCCAGGACGACGCGAACGTGCTGGCGCTGGAGCTGTACCGCAAGGGCTTCTCGGAAGGGCGGCCGGGCGTCGCGAGCGCGATCTCGGTGTTCCTGCTGCTGCTGGTGATCCCGGTGATGCTGTTCAACATCCGCAGGCTGCGGCGGGAGGTGCGGCGATGACGGTGACCGCCTCACGCGTCCGGAAGGCCGGTCCGGTCCGGGCGGTCCCCGCCCGGCGGTCGGTCGGCTCCCGGATCGCGGAGAAGCTGGGCGGCGGGCTGGTCCGCGTGGTGCTGATCGTCGTGGGCCTGTTCTGGCTCGTGCCCACCATCGGCCTGCTCGTCTCCTCGCTGCGCTCGCCGCAGGACATGAGCGCGAGCGGCTGGTGGACGGTGTTCACCGAGCCGTCCCAGCTCACCGTGGACAGCTACCGGAAGCTGCTGGAGAACCCCGACATCACCGGCTCGCTGGTGAACACCGTACTGATCACGGTCCCGGCGACGCTCCTGGTCGTGGTGATCGGGGCGCTGGCCGGATACGCGTTCGCGTGGATGGAGTTCCCGGGCCGGGACTGGTGGTTCCTGGGCGTGGTGAGCCTGCTGGTGGTGCCCGTGCAGGTGGCGCTGATCCCGATCGCGGAACTCTTCGGGAAGATCGGCCTGTTCGGGTCGATCCTCGGGGTGATCCTGTTCCACACCGGGTTCGGGCTGCCGTTCGCGGTGTTCCTGCTGCGGAACTTCTTCGCGGAGATCCCGCGCGAACTGCTGGAGGCGGCCCGCCTGGACGGCGCCGGCGAACTCCGGCTCTTCGCACGGGTGGTGCTGCCGCTGGGCGGTCCCGCGATCGCGAGCCTCGGCATCTTCCAGTTCCTGTGGGTGTGGAACGACATGCTGGTCGCGCTGGTGTTCACCAAGTCGGGCACCCAGCCGATCACGGTCGCCCTGCAGACGCAGGTCCGGCAGTTCGGCAACAACATCGACGTGCTGGCGCCCGGCGCGTTCCTCTCCATGGTGATCCCGCTGGCCGTGTTCTTCGCGTTCCAGCGGCAGTTCGTGACCGGTGTGATGGCGGGCGCGGTGAAGTAACCGCGTCCACGCGTCACTTCAGGGGGCGGGCCCGTCGCGGCCCGCCCCCTTCGCGTCGGCCGGTGTAGCCCGAATGCCGTACCCGCCGTAACCGATTCACTCCTTCGGCCGTTCCCGGACCACCACGCCCGCGCCGAGCGACCCCTGGATGTCCCGTGCCCCGGTTCCGTCTCACCGTCCCCGCGTACCAGGTCCGGGCGCGTCCCCCCGGGGAGCGCGCGTCCGCGCCGCCGGGCCACGCGCTCGCCCCGGCGCGCCGGGGCCCGGTCACCGCGCCACGACCCGCCGGTCCGCTCCCCGTCACCGGGAGCCGCTGAACACCGTTGGACCTTCCGGGAGTTCCCATGCCCCTCGGCTCGACCCGGCCCGCCCCGAGCCGGCCGTCCACCCGGCGTCCGGCGGGACGGCCCGGCCGTGCCGCATGACGCCGGAAAGACTCGACGACAGAAAGAACGGAATGCCCCGCTTCAGCATCATCGTCCCCTCCCACGGAGTCGCCGGGCGGCTGTCCCAGGCGCTGGACTCGGTCCTCGGCCAGTCCTTCGACGACCTCCAGCTGATCCCGGTCTGCGACGGCCCCGACGCCTCCGCGGCCGAGGTCGCCGCCGGGTACGCCGGGCGGGACGCCCGGGTGACCCCCGTCCACTCGCCGCCCTCCGCCGGGCTCAGCGGGGCGCGCAACGCCGGGATGCGGGCGGCGACCGGCACCTATGTGCTGTTCCTGGACGGCGACGACCTGCTGCTGCCGGGAGCGCTGGCGGCGGTGGACGCCCGGCTGTCGGAGGTCGCCGGGGTGGACGTGCTGTACTGCGGGCACGAGCGCGCCCCCTGGTGGGAGGGCGAGCCGGTCAGCCCGGCCGGACCGCTGCCGGCGCAGGCCCCGGGCGGCGCCTTCGCCCCCGCCGAGCTGCCCGGGCTGACCGGCGTCCGGCTGCCCGCCTGGAGCGCCGTGTACCGCGGGGCCTTCCTCGCCGAGCGGGACCTGTCCTTTCCCGACGGGCACTTCACCGACCTCGGCTGGGGCGGGCTGGTGACCGTCGCGGCCGGGCGGATCGCGGTGCTGCGCCGGGCCGTCGTACGGCACCGGCCGCGCCGTCAGGGCAGCCGGCTCCGGCTGCCGGGCCCGCACCAGCACACCCTGCTGGACCAGGTGGAGCGGGTGCTGACCCGGGCGGCCGAGCAGGGGCTGGGGGCCGAGCGGACCGGGCCGCTGTTCGACCAGGTGTTCGCCGTGGTGCTGAAGACGGCGTCCTGCCCGGAGCGGCTGCCCTCCGGGCACCGGGCGTTCTTCCGCCGCGCGGCCCGGCTGTACCGGCTGCACCGGCCGGCCGGCCACCGGGTGCCGGACGGCCGCCTCGGTGTGCAGCACCGGCTGCTGGCGCTGGGGGCGTACGACGCGTTCCGCGCGCTGCGCGGCGCGCACCGCGCGGCCGGTGGCGCCGTCGCGCGGCTGCCGCGCCCGCGCATGGCCCGCACCCGGCTGCGCTACGCCCGCGACCTGCGCCGCCCGCTCGACGCGAACCTCGCCGTGTACTGCGCCTACTGGGGCCGGGGCTACACCTGCAACCCGGCCGCGATCCACGCCAAGGCCCGGGAACTCGCCCCGCACCTGCGCTCGGTGTTCCTGGTCGAGGCCGGCCGGGAACACACCCTGCCGGACGGCGTCGAGTACGCGGTGATCGGCTCGCGCCGCTCCTGGGAAGTGCTGGCCCGGGCCGCGTACCTGGTCAACAACGCGAACTTCGCCGAGGGCGTCGTCAAGCGGCCGGGCAGCGTGCACCTGCAGACCCAGCACGGCACCCCGCTGAAGACGATGGGCGTGGACCAGTCGACGTACCCGGTGGTGGCCGCGCGGTCCGGGAGCTTCGGCAGACTGCTGGGCCGGGTCGACCGCTGGGACTTCAACCTGTCCGCCAACCGCCACTCCACCCAGATGTGGGAGCGCGCCTTCCCCGGCTCCTACGAACACCTGGAGTACGGCTATCCGCGCAACGACGTCTACTACACGGCGACCGCCCGTGACGTGGCCCGGATCCGCCGCGAGCTGGGCGTCCCGGAGGGCCGCACGGCCGTGCTGTACGCGCCGACCCACCGCGACCACCACACCGGTTTCGAGCCCGGCCTGGACCTGGAGGCGTTCTGCCGGGCGGCCGGGAAGGACGTCGTCGTGCTGCTGCGCGCCCACTACTTCTACGACCGGGGCGGCTCGCGCGGCTCGGACCGGATCATCGACGTCACCGCGCACGGCTCGGCGGAGGACGTGTGCCTGGCCGCCGACGCGCTGATCACCGACTACTCGTCCATCATGTTCGACTACGCCAACCTGGACCGGCCGATCGTGATCTACGCCGACGACTGGGAGGTGTACCGGGAGACCCGGGGCGTCTACTTCGACCTGATGGCCGAGCCGCCCGGACCGGTCGCCCGGACCCCCGAGGAGCTGGCCGCCGTGTTCCGCGACGGTTCGTACGCCGGTCCCGCGGCGCGGGCGCTGCGGGCCGCGTTCCGGGAGCGGTTCTGCCAGTTCGACGACGGGCGGGCCGCCGAGCGGGTGGTGCGCCGGGTGCTGCTCGGCGAGCCGCCGGAGGCACTGCCGCCCGTGCTCCCGCTCGCGCAGCGCGTTCCCGCCCCCGCCGCCGCGACCCTCGTGAGGAGCTGACCCGCCGTGCCCCGCTTCAGTGTGATCGTGCCCTGCTACAAGGTGCAGGGCTTCCTGCGCGAGTGCCTGGACTCGGTGCTCGGGCAGTGCTTCGGGGACTTCGAGCTGATCGCCGTGGACGACCGCTCCCCGGACGGCTGCGGCGCGATCCTGGACGAGTACGCCGGCCGGGACCCGCGCGTGAAGGTGCTGCACCTGCCGGAGAACGTGGGCCTGGGCATGGCCCGCAACGCCGGGCTCCCGCACGCCACCGGGGACTACCTGCTCTTCCTGGACAGCGACGACACCCTCACCCCGGGCGCGCTGCGGGCCGTGGCCGACCGGCTCGCGGAGAGCGCCGACCCGGACGTGCTGGTCTTCGACTACGCGCGCGCCTACTGGTGGGGCGGTACCCGGCGCAACGTCCTCGCGCACCTCCTGGCCCGTCAGGAGGTGTTCACCGCCGCGGAGTACCCGGCGGTCCTGGACCTGCTGATGGTGGTCTGGAACAAGGCCTACCGCCGGGACTTCGTCACGGAGCACGGCTTCGTCTTCCCGCCGGGCTACTACGAGGACACCCCCTGGACGTTCCCGGTGATGCTCAGCGCCCGCCGGATCGCCGCCCTGGACCGGATCTGCCTGCACTACCGGCAGCGCCGCCAGGGCAACATCCTGTCCACCACCAGCCGCAGGCACTTCGACATCCACGACCAGTACGAGCGGGTCTTCGCGTTCGTGGCCGAGCGGCCGGAGCTGGCGTCCTGGCGGCCGTACCTGCACCGCAAGATGGGCGAGCACTGCCTGGACATCCTGGCCAAGCCGGACCGGCTGCCGCCCGCCGACAAGGCCGAGTTCTTCCGGCGTACGGCCCGGATGTTCCGCGCCCACCGGCCCCCGGGCGCCCGGGTGGACGGCGAGGTGGCCGTGCTGACCGGTTCCTGGACCGGGTACCGGCTGCGGCGGCAGACGGCGCGGGCCGGGCGGGAGGCGGCCCGGCGGGCGGGCCGGGCGCGCCGGGCCGCCGCCGCGCGGGCCGGCACCGGCTGGGCCGCGCTGCACGCCCGCCGCCCGCTGGACGAGAACCTCGTGGTGTACTCGGCGTCCTCGCACCGGGGCGTGCTGGGCGATCCGGCGGCGATCTACCACGCGGCGCGCGAGATCGCGCCGGGGCTGCGCGGGGTGTGGGTGGTGCGGGACCGGGAGACGGCCGCGGCGCTGCCGGACGGCGTCGAGCACGTGGTCGTCGGCTCGCGGCGCTATCTGGAGGTCACCGCGCGGGCGAAGTTCTTCGTCAACGACGTCAACTGGCCCGGCACCCTGGCCAAGCGGCCCGGCAGCGTGCACATCCACACCCACCAGGGCACCCCGCTGAAGTACGCGGGCGCCGATCTGCGGGACAAGCCGGGTGCCCGGCTCGGCTTCGACGTGCCGCAGATGCTGCGCCGGGCCGACCGCTGGGACTACAGCCTGGTCGCCTGCCGCCACGCCGAACTGGTGTGGGAGCGGGCCTACCCCTGTCACTTCACCTCGGTGCGCACCGGCAGCCCGCGCAACGACGTGCTGGTCGCCGGGGCGCCCGGCGGCTTCCGAGAGCGGCACGGCATCCCGGCGGACCACACGGTGGTGCTGTACGCGCCGACCCGCCGGGACTACCGCCGCGGCGGGCACGTGGACCGGATCGACCTGGCCCGGTTCGCCGCCGACCTCGGCGAGGGGCACACGCTCGTGGTGCGGCTGCACCCGTCGCTGGCGAACGGCCCCGCGCGGGGCATGGGCCTGGCGGAACTGGCCCGGCGCCGGATCGTGGTCGACGCGACCGACGAGCCGCACCTGACGGACGTGCTGCTCGCGGCGGACGCGCTGGTCACCGACTACTCGTCCGTGATGTTCGACTACGCCGTCCTGGACCGGCCGGTCGTCGTGTACGCCGACGACTGGCCGGTGTTCACCGCGAGCCGGGGCGCCTATCTCGACATCACCGCCGAGCCGCCGGGCCGGGTCGCCCGCGCCTATCCGGAGCTGGTCGGGCTGTTCGGCTCCGGTGACTGGCGCGACGAGGAGTCCGCGCGGCTGCGCGCCGCGTTCCGGGACCGGTTCTGCGAGTTCGAGGACGGGCGGGCCGCCGAGCGGGTGGTACGGGCCCTGCTGCTGGGCGAGCCGCTGCCCGGGCCGGCGTCCCGGATCCCGGGCCAGTCCGGGTCCCGGGACGCGCTGTCGCGGGCGTAGCGGCCGCTGCCCGACGACTACTCGACGACGAGGTCGACGTCGATGTTGCCGCGGGTGGCGTTGGAGTAGGGGCAGACCTGGTGGGCGGCCTCGACCAGCTCGCGGCCGGTCGCCTCGTCCACGGTGTCGGGCAGTTCTATGCGCAGGGTGACCTTCAGCCCGAAGCCCTCGCCCTGCTTGCCGATGCCCACCTCGGCGGTCACCGCGGCGTCGCTGACGTCGACCTTCGCCTGCCGGCCGACCAGGCCGAGGGCGCTGCCGAAGCAGGCGGCGTACCCGGCGGCGAAGAGCTGCTCGGGGTTGCTGCCCTGGCCGTCGCCGCCCAGCTCGACCGGCATGGCCAGGGGGAGGTCGATCCGGCCGTCGGAGGAGACGGCACGGCCCTCGCGGCCGTGGGTCGCGGTGGCGACGGCGGTGTAGAGCGCGTCCATGGGGACCATCCCTCTCGGGTGCGGGGTTCGTTACGGCCATAAGTAGAGCACACAATTAAGTTGTGCACAATCAAATGTCCCGCAAGGGCTACCCTGGAGGCATGACCGACACCGACACGGAGTGGCTCCGCCTGGACCGCCAGATCTGCTTCTCCCTGCACGCGGCGTCCCGCGCCTTCAACGGCGTCTACCGCGTGCTCCTCGGGGAGCTCGGGCTCACCTACCCCCAGTACCTGGTGATGCTGGTGCTGTGGGAAGAGGGCGACCTGCCCGTCAAGAAGCTCGGCGAGCGGCTGCGGCTCGACTCGGGCACGCTGTCCCCGCTGGTCAAGCGGCTGGAGTCGGCCGGCCTCGTACGGCGTGAGCGCAGCGCCGAGGACGAGCGGTCGGTCCTGGTCCGCCTCACCGGGGAGGGCGCGGCGCTGCGCGAGCGGGCCGCCGGGGTGCCGCGCCGGATCATGTCGGCGACCGGCTTCGACCCGGCGGAGATCGGCGAGCTGCGCGAGCGGCTCGACCGGCTCACCGCCGCCCTGGACGCGGCGGCGGTGGCGGAGGCCACCCGCTGACCGGCCGGACGTAGAGCCGTACGGTCGGCACGCCCCGCACGGCCTCCTCACGGCCGGCGAACTCCTGCCACAGCACCGAGACCTTCGCCCGCTCCACGGGGTCGCGCGGCACCCAGCGGCCGCCCAGCACCCGGCGGTCCCCGACGACCCACACCCGGTCCAGCCGCGCCAGCCGGCGCCGCAGCTCCGCGACGGGGGCCTCCCGCCCGTACAGCGTCCCGGACTCCGCGGCCCCCGCCACCCGCAGCACGTCCCGGGTGCCCCGGAACGGCCCCGGATAGGCGAGCGCCACGTTCCGCATGGCGGCCGGCAGGTACACCACCGCGTCCCCGGCCGCCAGCTCCCGCCCGGCGGCCCGGGAGACGGCCCCCAGGTCGTCCGCCCGGCCGGCGGGGTCCCGGTCCTGCCGGAGGAGGGGGAACTGGTGGCACAGCGCGAGCGTGACGGCGGCGGCGCCGAGGAGGGTGAGGGAGGGGTTCAGCAGGGAGCGCCCGCCCGGCCCGCCGTCGCGCCACAGCCGCCCGGCCGCGCCCGCCACCCGCTCCGCCCCGCACGCCACCAGCAACGGGGCTCCCGACAGGGCGTACAGCACATAGCGGTCGACGTACAGCGGCGACGCCTGGGACACCAGCATCAGCACCGCCGGCGGCACCACCGTCAGCGGCAGCGCCACCCCCGCGCAGGTCGGCTCCCCCCGCCGGCCGACCAGGCGCAGCAGCCCGAGGCAGCCCAGCGCGCAGCACACCCAGAACACCGAGTCGGCCGGCCCCAGGAACTTGCGCAACAGCCCCCCGGCCGTCTCCGCCGTGGGCGCCCGCAACCACGCGAGCTGCGCCGACTGCCCCCGCGACACCAGCACCATCGGCGCCAGCGCGACGACGACCGCCACCGCCGCGCGCCCCCACCCGCGCCACACCCGCCCCCCGGCCCGGGCCAGCGCCAGCGACGCCGCGTGGGCGAGCAGCAGCAGCACGGCGAACTCGTGCAGCCAGCAGGTGAGCGCGAGGACCGCGCCGTAGGCCCACCAGGAACCGCCGCGCACGGCCCGGACGAACAGCAGCGTCGCCGCGGTGGCGCCGGCCGCGACCAGGGCGTAGGAGCGGCCCTCCTGCGCGTAGTGCCCGGCCATCGGCGTGACGGCGTAGAGCAGGCCGGCCCACAGCCCGGCCCGCGGCCGGAGCAGCCGGCGGCCGAGCGCGGCCACCAGCGCCGCCGTGCCGGCCGCCGCGCACACCGACGGCAGCCGCAGCACGACCTCCCCGGGGTGGACGGCGAGGACGGCGTGCACCAGCAGGTAGTACAGGCCGTGCACCGCGTCCACGTCGTGCAGCAGGCGCCAGATCTGCGGCACCGTACGCCGCCCCACCTGGAAGCTGACGGCCTCGTCGCGCCACATGCCGTCCCGGTCCAGCCGCCACAGCCCGAGGACCAGCATCACCAGCGCGGGCACGCCCCAGACGGCGGCCCGCCGCAGCCGTTCCCGGGCGGGCGGCCGGCTCGTTGCACCGGCCGGAGCGCCCGTGGGCGTGCCGGCCGCTCGACGCGACTGCGGTTTCGCAGGAAGCCCGACGTTCACCATGGCCCGATCTCTTGCGATTAGCCAACATTTGCGACTTTTGACGGCGTATCAGCAGAGATACACCATCCGCACCGCTTAGGCTCCCATGTGATGAACCGTCTCCGTGTCACCCCCGGACCGCTCGTCACCCTCACCGCCCTGTGGCTCGTCACCCGCGCCCTGATGCTGTGGCTGACCGCCCACAGCGGCTCCTGGCCGCTGGGCGGGGGCGCGGTGACCCGGGAGGTGTGGCGGCTGTACTTCCACTGGTACGGCGTGCTCGCGCACGGCTCCTTCCCGGCGCACGACACGCTGTGGCAGTACCCGCCGGGCGCGGGCGCGGTGCTGCTGGCGCCGGGCCTGCTGCCGGGCCTGACCTACTTCCAGGCGTTCGTCCTGCTCACCCTGGCCGCGGACGCGCTGACGGTGGCGGCGCTGCTGCGCGCCGGCACCCGGCCCGGCCGCAGCCCGCTCGGCGCGGCCGTGTGGACGGGCGGCCTGCCGCTGCTGCTGCACCTGCCGCTCGCCCGCTACGACGTCCAGGTCACCGCCCTGGCCGTGCTCTCCCTGCTGGCCTCGGCGCGCTCCCCGCGCGCGGGCGGCGTGTTCGCAGCGCTGGGCGCGCTGGTGAAGGTGTGGCCGGCGCTGGTGCTGCTGGGCACGCCCCGGGGCCGCCCGACGCGCCAGGCGTGGCTGTCGGCGGCGTGGACCGGGGCCGGGTGCCTCGCCGTGCTCGCGGTGTTCTTCACGCATCCGCTGTCCTTCCTGCGGGAGCAGGGCGGCCGGGGCGTGCAGATCGAGTCGCTCGGCGGCACGGCGCTCAACCTGGCCCGGCGCCTGGGCTGGCCGGGCCGGTCCCGCTACCAGTACGGCGCGGTGGAGATGGTCGGCCCGCACGTACGGGCGGTCGCCGTCGCCTCCCTGACGCTGACGGCGCTCTGCCTGGGGCTGCTGGTGCTGTGGCGGGTGCGGGCGCGGCGCTGGAGCGAGGCCACGCCGTTCGACGCGGCGCTGAGCGCGGTGCTGCTGTTCACGGTCACCAGCCGGGTCATCAGCCCGCAGTACATGATCTGGCTCATCGGGCTGGCCGCCGTCTGCCTGACCTCCCGGCACACCTGCCAGCGGCCGGTGGCGGTGCTGGTCCTGGCGGCGTCCGCGCTGAGCACCGTGGCGTTCCCGATGTACTACCGCGAGGTGATCGACGGCACCTGGGCGGGCTGCCTGCTGATGCTGGGCCGCAACGGGCTGCTGGCGGGCGCCGCCGTGCTGTCCTTCGTCCGGCTGTGGCGCTCGGCGCGCCCGCCGGCCGGCGAGAGCGCGCCCGCGGCGCGCCCCCGGCCCGGTGCCGGCCGCCTCCCGGACCGGGCACTGAGCACCCCTTGACGGGGTGAACCACGTTTCCGGCTCACTTCTCTCCCCCCCGTGGACCCATGCACCCAGAACAACGAGACCCGCCCCCGGCACCGGCGTCCCGGGTCGCCGTCGTCGTCATCGGCTACAACGACCGCGCCCACGTCGCCGACGCGGTGCGCTCGGCGCTGGCGCAGGGACCGGCGGTCGCCGAGGTGATCGCCGTGGACGACTGCTCCACGGACGGCAGCGACAGGCTGCTGGCCCGGCTGGCCGCCGGCGAGCCCCGGCTGCAGGTGGTGCGCCGGGGCACGAACAGCGGCGGCTGCGGCAGTCCGCGCAACACCGGGATCGACGCGGCGACGGCGCCGTACGTGATGTTCCTGGACAGCGACGACGTCCTGCCGCCCGGCGCGGTGGACGCGCTGCTGACGGCGGCGGCCGAGGGGAGCGCGGAGGTGGCGGGCGGTCTGTGCGTGCGCCGGGAGCTTCCGTCGGGGCGCGAACAGCCCTGGCAGGCGGCCCTGTACGCGGCGCCCGCGGTCCTCGCGCACCCCGCCCGGCGCCCCCGGCTGGTCCACGACACGCTGTGCGTCAACAAGCTGTACCGCACCGGCTTCCTGCGCGCGCACGGCATCCGCTTCCCCGAGGGCCGCTTCCTCTACGAGGACTTCGTCTTCACCGCCCGCGTCCTGGCCGCGAACCCGCGCGTCGCGCTCGTCCCCGACCGGGTCTACGTGTGGCAGGTGCGCCGGTCGGCCGGGCGGCTGTCGCTCTCGCTGGACCGGGAGCACATCGGCAACTGGGCGGCGCGCGTCGAGGCGTGCGCGCTGGCGTACGACATCCTGCTGGGCGCCGGGCAGAAGGAGCTGGCGCGGGCGGCGCGCGCCAAGTTCCTCGACCACGAGCTGCGGATGTACGCGCGCGAACTGCCGCTGCGCGACGCGCGCTACCGGCGCGCGTGGTGGGCGCGCACCCGGGAGCACCTCGCGGGCTGGGACGCCGCCGACTGGGAGACCGACCCCACCGCGCCCGGTCGGCTGCTCGGGCGGGTGGTGCTGGCCTGTGCCGAACCCCGCGACCTGCCCCGGCTGCGCGAACTGGCCGCCCGCCCGGCCCGCCTGCTCCCGCCCTACGCCCGCGCCCCCGACGGGACCCCGGTCTGGGCCCCGGACCTGCCCCAGGTGTCCCTGGCGCCGCTGCTGACCCGGCCCGTCCCGGAGCTCCCGCTCGCGGTGGACGCCGCGCTGCGTCCCCGCGCGCGTGCCTCGCTGCTGTGCCTGCGGCTGCACGAGCTGTACGGGAGGGTGGCCGGGGCGGGCGGTTGCGCGGCCGACGTGGAGTGGCGGGCGCGCGAGGACGACCGCACGCGGGGGCGCACGACCGTCCCGTTCACGCCCTCCGGCGCGGACGCCTGGGCGGCGCGGGTGCCCGTGGACCTGGGGGGACTCGGCTCCGGCACCTGGGACCTGCGCCTGACCCTGCGGTTCGCGGACGGTTCCCGGCGGGAGGTGACGGCGCACGCCCTGCCGGGCACCCTGCGCCGGCACGCCGTCCCGAGCGCCGCGCACGGCGTGCTCCTGGTCCGGCCGTACGCCACCCACTCCGGTGCCCTGGCCGTACGCGTGGCGGCGGGCCCGCGCGGAGTGCTCCGGGTGGCCCGCGCCCGGCTGGAACGCCTGCTTGACTGAGGGCCGGCCGACGTCGTGGGACGGGGGCCGACGGACGAGCCGAGACGAGCTGACGAGGGGACGGTCGCACATGACCTGGCTGATCACCGGCGGTGCCGGATACATCGGGGCGCACGTCGTACGGGCGATGACCGGGGCGGGGGAGCGCGCGGTCGTCTACGACGACCTGTCCACGGGCGTCGCCGAGCGGGTACCGGCCGAGGTCCCGCTGGTGCGCGGCTCGGTCCTGGACGCGGACCTGCTGGCCGCCGCGCTGGACCGGCACCGGATCACCGGAGTGGTCCACCTCGCGGGGAAGAAGCAGGTGGGCGAGTCGGTGGACCGCCCGCTGCACTACTACCGGGAGAACGTGGAGGGCCTGCGCGTCCTGCTGGAGGCGGTGACGCGGGCGGGGATCGACGCGTTCGTCTTCTCCTCCTCCGCCGCCGTCTACGGCATGCCCGACGTCGACCTGGTGACCGAGGAGACGCCCTGCCGCCCGCTGTCCCCCTACGGCGAGACCAAGCTGGCCGGCGAATGGCTGGTGCGCGCCGCCTCCCGGGCGACCGGCCTCGCCACGGCGTCGCTGCGCTACTTCAACGTGGCCGGGGCCGCGGCGCCCGAGCTGGCCGACACCGGGGTGTCCAACCTGATCCCGATGGTCTTCGAACGGCTCACCGAGGGCGCGGCGCCGCGCGTCTTCGGGGACGACTACCCGACGCCGGACGGCACCTGTGTGCGTGACTACATCCACGTGGTCGACCTGGCCGAGGCCCACGTGGCCGTCGCCCGCGCGCTGCGCTCCTCCCCCGGCGCCGGGCTGACCCTCAACATCGGGCGCGGCGAGGGCGTCTCCGTGCGCGAGATGATCGACCGTGTCAACGCGGTCACCGGCTACGACCGGCCCCCCACCGTCACCCCGCGCCGCCCCGGCGACCCCGCCCGGGTCGTCGCCTCCGCCGCCCGCGTCACCGCGGAACTGGGCTGGCGGGCCAAGTACGACGTCCAGGACATGATCACGTCGGCGTGGGAGGGCTGGATCCGCCGGCACCCCGAGGCGGCGCGGCCGTAGCCCGCCTCACAGCGCCTTGAGGGCGCCCGCCGTGGCCCGGGCCAGTCTCTCCAGGTAGCCCTTCGGCGGCTTCGGGGCGCGGATCACCACCGAGCGCCAGTAGAGCGGACCCGAGATCAGGTCCAGGGCCAGGTCCGGGTCGAGCCCGGCGCGCAGTTCGCCCCGCCGCTCCGCCGCCGCCACGATCCGGCTGGCCACGCCCTCCTGGCCGTCCCGCAGCGCCTTCTGGAAGGCCTCGGCGAGGTCGGGGTTGCGGGCGGCCTCGGCCTGGAGGTCGGGGATGATCTGGGACGCGACCGGGTGGCGCAGGGCGCGCGAGCTGACCTCGTACAGCAGGCGCAGGTCGCCCTCCAGGGAGCCGGTGTCGGGCGCCGGGAAGCCGGTCACCGCCAGCGCGGACACCACGTCCAGGACCAGGTGGAGCTTCGAGCGCCAGCGCCGGTACACCGCCGTCTTGCCGACGCCGGCCCGGCGCGCGATCCCCTCGATGGACATGCGGGCGTAGCCGACGGCGGCCAGTTCCTCGAAGACCGCCGTCCGGATGGCCTCGGTCACGTCCTCGCGGAGCACGGCCGCCCCGGCGGGCGCCCGGCGGCGCGGACGCGCCGGCGGCTCGTCGGCGGAGGCGGCGGCGTTCGTCGTCATACCGCACAGCATAGGCCGCGACGACGAAACGGTTGCGTTCCGACGTCCATTGGGCCTACGCTCACGTCACGACGATACGGTCCCGTCCCGTCGTAAGAGAACGTGAAGAGAAACGTAAGGAAACGCCGGACGACGGGACGGACGCGGCGACTTCCGGCGAGAGTCGGCGCGGCACCCCCTCCCCCGAGCGAAAGCAGCGGATGTGAGCCAGGTCCTCCACACACCGCCCCCCACCCGGGCCCCGGCCGGCGACGACCTCGCGGCGCTCGCGGCCCGGCACGGCCTGTCGGTCAGCGGCGCCCGCCCCTCCCTGCCGGAGTACGTCCGCCAGCTGTGGGCCCGGCGCCACTTCATCGGCGCCTTCGCCACCGCCAAGCTCACCGCGCAGTACAGCCAGGCCAAGCTCGGCCAGGTCTGGCAGGTCATGACCCCGCTGCTGAACGCGGCGGTCTACTACTTCATCTTCGGCGTGCTGCTCGGCACCAAGTCCAACGTGCCCGACTACGTACCGTTCCTGGTCACCGGCGTGTTCGTCTGGACGTTCACCCAGAGCTCGATCATGGCGGGCACCCGGGCGATCTCCGGCAACCTCGGCCTGGTCCGCGCCCTGCACTTCCCGCGCGCCGCCCTGCCGATCTCCTTCGCGCTCCAGCAGCTCCAGCAGCTGCTGTTCTCGATGTGCGCCCTGGTCGTCATCCTGCTCTGCTTCGGCGTGCCGGTCGCCGCCTCCTGGCTGCTGGCCGTCCCCGCGCTGGTGCTCCAGTTCACCTTCAACGCGGGCGTCTCCATGATCGTGGCGCGACTCGGCGCCAAGACCCCGGACATCGCCCAGCTGATGCCGTTCGTGCTGCGCACCTGGATGTACGTGTCCGGCGTGATGTGGAGCATCGACAAGATCGCCAAGCACGACGACCTGCCGCACCTCGTCACCGTCCTGCTGCAGGTCAACCCGGCCGCCGTCTACATCGACCTGATGCGGTTCGCGCTGATCGACAGCTTCCGCGCCCACCAGCTGCCCCCGCACGTGTGGGCGGCGGCGGTCGGCTGGGCCCTGCTCGCCGGCGTCGGCGGCTTCATCTACTTCTGGAAGGCTGAGGAGACGTACGGCCGTGGCTGAGCACATCGCTGAGAAGGTCCCCACCGTCGTCGCCGACCGCGTCGACATCGTCTACCGGGTCAACGGGACCGGCGCGGGCCGCGGCTCCGCCACCGCCGCCCTCAACCGCATCCTGCGCCGGGGGAAGGCCGAGAAGGCGGCCGGCGTGCGCCGGGTGCACGCGGTGAAGAAGGTGTCCTTCGTCGCCCACAAGGGCGAGGCCATCGGGCTCATCGGCACCAACGGCTCGGGCAAGTCGACCCTGCTGAAGGCGGTCGCGGGCCTGCTCCCGGTGGAGAGCGGGCACATCTACACCGACGGCCAGCCGTCCCTGCTGGGCGTGAACGCGGCGATGATGAACGACCTCACCGGCGAGCGCAACGTCTTCCTCGGCGGTCTGGCCATGGGCATGCCCCGGGAGCAGATCAAGGAGCGCTACCAGGACATCGTCGACTTCTCCGGCATCAACGAGAAGGGCGACTTCATCACCCTGCCGATGCGCACCTACTCCTCCGGCATGGCCGCCCGGCTGCGCTTCTCCATCGCCGCCGCCAAGGACCACGACGTCCTGCTCATCGACGAGGCGCTGGCCACCGGCGACCGCTCCTTCCAGCGGCGCTCGGAGGCGCGGATCCGCGAGCTGCGGCAGCACGCCGGCACGGTCTTCCTGGTCAGCCACAACAACAAGTCGATCCGCGACACCTGCGAGCGGGTCCTGTGGCTGGAGCGCGGCGAGCTGCGCATGGACGGGCCGACGGAGGAGGTCATGAAGGAGTACGAGGCCTTCACCGGGGAGAAGAAGCCGGCCGCCGCGAAGGCGTAAGCACATTATCCCTTTTATTCGCTTGGTGACATCATGTGGTGAAAGGTGTGCCCGGAGACGTCGATCCGAAGGAGTCCACCGCGATGCCCCAGCTGAGCGTGATCGTCCACGGGCCGAACGCACAGGGGCACCTGACCGCGCTGCTGGACTCCCTGGCGGCCCACCCCCTGCCGGACGCCGAGGTGATCGTCGCCGCCGTCGGCGACTGGGCGCGGGAGACCGCCGAGGGCCACACGCCCGAGACGGTCGTCGTTCCGCTGCCGGAGGGCACCGGTGACGCGGCGGCCCGCGCGGCCGGCGCCGCCCGGGCGTCCGGCCGGTGGCTGCACTTCGTCCACGCCAAGGACGGCCTGCCGGCCGGCGCGCCCCGGCTGATCGCCGAGCGGACCGCCGAACTGGACGCCGCCGCGGACGGCGCGGACCCCGTCGACGTCCTCCTCTTCGACCACGTCACCACCACCTGGCAGGCCGCCGCCCGGCCCTCCCCCGACGGGCGCCGCCTCGCCGCCGCGGGCCGCGCCGCCCGGCCTCTGGACGAGGCCGCCGACCTGCTGCGGCTCGCCCCGCTGCTCGGCAACCGCGCCCTGCGCGCCGCCTTCTGGCGCGCCCACGAGGAACTCCTCGCCACCGACGACGAACCGCGCGCCGCGCACGCCGCCCTGCTGTACGCCGGCCGGGTCGCCTGCCTGAACCAGACCGCGTACGACCACCGCGTGCTGCGCCCGCAGAGCCTGCCGCCCCGCGCCCCCGAGGAGCGGCTCGCGCTCGTCGACCGCTACGAGTCGCTGCTCCCGCTCACCCGGGACCGCCCCGCCGCCCACGCGGTGCTGTACGACCTGATGGTCCGCGACCTGGTCGCCACCTTCGCCCGCGAGGACCTGCCCGAGGACGTGGCCCGCGCGTTCTTCCGCCGCGCCTCGCTGGCCGCGGTCCGCTGGCGCCCCGCGGGCCACCGCCGCCCGGACGGCCTGGACGGCGTGCGGCACGCGCTGCTGGAGGAGGGCGCCTACACCCGCTACCGCGCGCTGCAGGCCGCCAACCGCGCCCGCCGCGCCGCCCGGACGGCCGTACGCGCCCGCAAGCGGCGGCTCGGCGCCAAGGTCCGCGACCACCAGTACCGGCGCGCGCTCGGCCGCCCGGTGGACCCGGACCTCGCCGTGTTCGCGGCCTACTGGAACCGGGGGGTGGCCTGCAACCCGGCCGCGATCGCCGCGAAGCTCGCCGAACTCGCCCCCCACGTCCGCCCCGTGTGGGTGGTGACCCGGCGGAACGCGGCCCTGCTGCCGCCCGGCACCGACCACGTGATCCCCGGCACCCGCCGCTACTGGGAGACCCTGGCCACCGCGAAGTACCTGACGAACAACGTCAACTTCCCGAACGCCGTGGTCAAACGCCCCGACGCGATCCACCTCCAGACCCACCACGGCACCCCGCTCAAACGCATGGGCCTGGACCAGCGCGAACACCCGGCCGCCGCCCAGGGCATGGACTTCGCCGCCCTGCTGGCCCGCGTCGACAAATGGGACTACAGCCTCAGCGCCAACAGCCACACCACCCGCATGTGGGAGCGCGCCTACCCGTCCCGCTACACCTCGCTGGACCACGGCTATCCGCGCAACGACGTCTACTACACGGCCGGCGCAGCCGACGTCCGCGCCGCCCGCGCACGCCTCGGCATCGCCCCCGGTCAGACCGCCGTGCTGTACGCCCCCACGCACCGCGACTACGAGGCCGGCTTCACCCCCCGCCTCGACCTGGCCGCCCTCGCCGACCGCCTCGGCGAGCACACCGTCCTCCTCGTCCGCGCCCACTACTTCTACGGCGGCGCCGCCTCCCCGCTGACCGGCCTGCGCCGCTCGGGCCGGATCGTCGACGTCTCCGCCTACGACCCCGTCGAGGAACTGTGCCTGGCCGCCGACGCGCTGGTCACGGACTACTCCTCGATCATGTTCGACTACGCCAACCTGGACCGCCCGATCGTGATCTACGCCGACGACTGGGAGACCTACCGCACCACCCGCGGCGTCTACTTCGACCTGACGGCCGACCACCCCGGCCAGGTCGCCCGCAGCCAGGAGGAACTCGCGGAGATCTTCCGCTCCGGCGCCTGGCGCGACGCGAACGCGGCCAAGGCACGGGCCGCGTTCCGGCGCCGGTTCTGCGAGTACGACGACGGGCGCGCCGCCGAACGGGTGGTGCGGCGGGTGTTCCTCGGCGAGCCGGAGGAGGCGCTGCCCCCGGTGCTCCGGATCGAGGACCGCACCCCCGCCCCGCCCCCCGAGGAGGCCACGGCATGACCCGCCCCGACGTCACGGTCACGGTCATCGTGCACGACGACGCGGCCCGCCTGCCCCGCGCGGTCGCCTCCGTCCGCGCGCAGACCCACGCGAACATCGAGATCGTCATCAGCGACGACCACTCCACGGACGACACGCCCGAGGTGGCCCGGCGGCTCGCGGCCCGGGACCACCGCGTCCGCGTCCTCCGGCTGCCGGAGAACAGCGGCGGGTGCAGCGCCCCGCGCAACCGGGCCGTCGAGATCGCCCGGGCGCCCTACCTGATGTTCCTGGACAGCGACGACGAACTCCCGCCGCGCGCCGTGGAGGTGCTGCTCGCCGCGCACCGGGAACGCGAGGTGGACTTCACCATGGGCGCGGTGCGCCGGGTCCGGGCCGACAACGGGCACCGCTCCACCTGGATGCCGCACCTGGTCGCCGAGCACCGCACCCTGGAGGGCATCGAGGAGGACCCCCGGCTGCTCTTCGAGCACCTGGCGACGAGCAAGATGTACGCCCGCGCCTTCCTCGACCGCCACCGGCTGCGCTTCCCCGAGGGCATCCACTACGAGGACCAGCTCTTCTCCGCGCAGGCCTACTGCCTGGCGAAGGCGTTCACGATCGTCCCGGAGCCGGTGTACGTCTGGTACATCGAGCCGTTCGCCGCGGCGGACTCCGCCTCCATCTCCAACCAGCGGCACCGGCTCTCCAACGTCCGCGACCGGGTGCGCGTCCAGCGGCTGATCGACGATTTCCTCCAGGACAGCGGGCACGCGGGGCTGCGGGAGGACAAGGACTACAAGTTCCTCAAGCACGACTTCCGCATGTACGCCGGCGACCTGCCCTACCGGGACGAGGAGTGGCTCGCGTCCTTCGCCGGGATCGTGAACCCCTACCTGGACACGCTGTCCCCCGGCGCGTACGCGAGGCTGCCGCGGGCCGAGCGGGTGGTGCTGGAGCTGCTGCGGCAGGGGCGCACGGAGGACGTCCGGGTGGCGGCGCGCGGGCTGGGGCACGGGGTGGCGCCGCGGCGGGTGACGACCGACGGCGCGGGCGTGCCGTACTGGGGCGACACCCCGCCGGCGACGGAGCGCGCCCGCCGCGAGCTGGACCTGTCCGAACTGGAGCCGGCCACCCGGCCGTTCCCCACGGCGTGGTTCCGCCACGAGATCACGCAGCTGACGCACGGACCCGGTACGGCCCTCACCCTGACGGTCCGCACCTACGACCCCGGCCTGCGGCTGCCCGTCGGCCCCCAGCGCGCGTCCCTCCTGCTGACCCCCGGCCGGCGCCGCACGACGGTCCCGTTCCGCCTGGACCCCGTGCGTCCCGGCGTCTTCACCGGCACGGTCCGCCTCGACCTCGCCGCGGTCCCGCTCCCCCTCCAGGGGTTCGACGGCGTCCGCCACCCCGTGCTCCGCCTGGACCAGCAGGGGCTGTCGAACTCCGCCCCGCTCCTCGCGCCACCCGGCTTCCCGCGCCACACGCTCCGCGTCCACCGCCACGAGGTCACCACCGAACCGGAGCCCCGCGTCCCCGGCCGCCTCCAGCTCCGCTGGCGCCCGGTCGGGGTCACGGCCCGCGTCCTCGGCCCGGCCCGCCGGGTGGTCCATCCCCGCGTCCGGAGCGCCGCGCGGCTGGTGGCGAGCGTGCTGAGGTAGCCCCTCAGGGGCGCTGTCATCACCCCCAAGGGGGGCTACGGCCGGCACCGGCTCACAGGACCACTCGGTACAGGGTCTGGTGCCCCGGTCCCACGGCCACCCGGTGGAGCCAGGGGGCCGCGGGGCCGTCCACGACCCACCGCACCCCGTACTCCCGCAGGATCGCCCGCCGTTCGGCCGCCCCCGTCCCTGCCGCGTAGTACCGCTCCACCGCCCGCTTCCTCGGCCCCGCGTCCCCGAGGAACACGTCCGGGTACCCGGGCGCCACCGTGTACGCCCCGTACGCGGGGATCTGCCGGGCCGCGGAGGTACCGGCCATCACCACGTCCCCGTACCGCACCCCGGCCCGGACGATCCACCGGTACCCCGGCCACGGCGCCCGGTACTTCGCCGCGACCGCCCCGGGCAGCGCGTCGGGCGGCACCACGTACCCGAGCGTCCCCGCCTGCGTCCAGGCCCCCGCCGCCAGCGCGGCGAGCAGCACGCACGCCCACCCCCGGCGCACCGCGCGCCGCCCCGCCGACACCACCTCCAGCGCGGCGGCGAGCTGGGCCGGCACGAGTGCGGCGGGCAGGGCGCGGCCCCAGGACCAGTGGCCGGTCAGGGCGCCCGCCGCCACCGGCAGGACGCCGAGAAGGAAGAACAGGGCCAGCGGGTCCCGGCGGTCGCGGCGCAGGCGGAACCCCAGTGCGACCACGCCGAGGAGCGCGTACCCGTACCGCCCGGCCGGGTCCCGGTACAGCGGCCGGTGGACGGCCTCCAGGTCCCCGCCCGCCGAGAACAGCGCGAAGAAGTCGTAGTACGGCCACAGCCACAGCACCAGCAGCCCGAGCGGCAGACCGGCGCCGAGGCGGAGCAGGGTCGCGCGGGCCGGGCGGGCCGCGATCACCGCGGCCGCCCCGCCCAGCGTCGCCACCACCCCGGTGAACTGGTGGCACAGCAGGATCGACGCCCACAGCAGCCCCAGGGCCGGCCCGCTGCCCCACCCGGCCGGTCCGCGCGCCGCACGGGTCAGCGAGGCCCAGAAGTGGAAGGCGAGACCGAGGGCGCACACGCTGGGGTACGACACCGTCAGCGCCAGGGACTGAAGGCCGAGGAACCCGCTCCAGGCGAACAGCGCCGGCCCCCACAGGAACAGCAGCGCCAGCAGGGCCAGGGCGGGGGCGGCGCGGTCGGCGGTGAGGGTACGGACGTAGCGCCGCACACCGGTCACCAGGAGGGCGAGTCCGGCGAGCGCGGCCAGGCGCAGCACGACGAAGACGGACAGGCCCGTCAGCCGGGCGACGATGCCGAGCGGCAGCGTCCACGGCGAGTAGTACGGGCTCGGCGTGCCGGCGTCGACCAGCGGATCGCCGGGATGCAGCGGACTGTGCCCGAGCCGCTGGAGCGTGGCCGCGTGCATGCCCAGGTCGCCCGCCCACGGCAGCCGGACGACGACCAGCAGCAGCCCCGCCACGACCAGCGCGGCGGCGGCCCGCGCCGCGATTCGGCCGGCGCGGGCCACCGGGCCGCGCGCCGCCGCCGTACGGCGCTCCCGTGCGGTGTCGGACGGCGCGGTGTGCATGGTCCACCGACCCTACGCCGCCCACCGCCCGCCCACGCGGAAGGCGCCCCGGGCCGCGACGGGCCCGGGGCGCCTTTCCCACCGGACGGCTACGAGTGCGTGCGCAGCAGCGTCCGCATCGTGCGCATCGCCACCGACAGGTTGGCGAGGTCGAAGGAGTCCGAGCCGCGGATCTCCTCCAGCGTGGTGCGGGCCCGGCCCAGGATCGCCGCGTTCTTCCGCTCCCACGCCTCGAACCGCTGCTCCGGCGTCGAGGTGCCGTCGCCCACCGCGAGGACGTCCGCGGTGAGGGCCGCGTGCGCCGCGTACAGGTCCTCGCGGATGGAGGCGCGGGCCATCGACTGCCAGCGGTCGGTGCGGGGCAGCTCGATGATGCGGTCCATGAGCTGGGTGATGTCCAGCCGGTCGGCGAGGTCGTAGTACACCTCGGCGACGTCCAGCGGCTCCTTGCCCGTGCGGTCGGCCACCGACACGATGTCGAGCGTCGGGAAGGCGGAGGAGAAACCGGCCACGCGGGTGGCCAGCTCGTCCGGGACGCCGGCCGCGGACAGCTCGTCGTACACGTGCTGGTACCACTCCAGGTCCGCGCCGCGCAGCAGCTTCGGCAGCTCCTGCCAGACCCGCTCGACCCGCTCGGCGAAGAACTCCACCGTCTCGGCGAGCTGGAGCGGCTGCGGCCGGTTGTTCAGCAGCCAGCGCGTGCCGCGCTCGACCAGACGGCGCGAGTGCAGCCGGATGCGGGTCTGCACGGCCGCGTCGACCTTGTTGTCCAGGGCCTCCACGGCGTCCCACACCGATGCCGAGCCGAAGATCGCGCGGGCCGCGGTCTGGGCGCGGACGATCTCCTCCAGGGAGGCGCCGGTCTCCTCGCGCAACCGGTGCAGATACGTCGTGCCGCCCGTGTTGACCGTGTCGTTGACCAGCACGGTGGTGGTGATCTCGCGGCGCAGCGGGTGGTTGTCGATGGCGTCGGCGAACCGCTCGCGCAGCGCCGTCGGGAAGTAGGCGTGCAGCAGACCGCGCAGGTACGGGTCGTCCGGCAGCGAGGTGTGCAGCAGCTCCTCGGCCACCGTGATCTTCGTGTACGCCAGGACGACGGCCGTCTCCGGGCTGGTCAGGCCCTGGTTCTGGGCCAGGCGCTCGCGGATCTGCCGGTCGGTCGGCAGGAACTCCAGCGCCCGGTCCAGGTGGCCCTCGCGCACCAGGTGGCGGATGAACCGCTGCTGGGCGTGGAGCATGTCCTTGGCCTGGGACAGGGCGTTGGCCAGGGCGGTGTTCTGCGCGTAGTTGTTGCGCAGGACCAGCGAGCCGACCTCGTCGGTCATCTCGGCGAGCAGCTTGTTGCGCTGCTTGACGGTCATGTCGCCGTCCGCGACCAGGCCGTTCAGCAGGATCTTGATGTTCACCTCGTGGTCGGAGGTGTCCACGCCGGCGCTGTTGTCGATCGCGTCGGTGTTGATCTTGCCGCCGTGCAGGGCGAACTCGATCCGGCCGAGCTGGGTCAGGCCCAGGTTGCCGCCCTCGCCGACGACCTTGGCCCGCAGGTCCCTGCCGTCGACGCGGATGGCGTCGTTGGCCTTGTCGCCGACGTCGGCGTTGGACTCCGTCGACGCCTTGACGTACGTGCCGATGCCGCCGTTCCACAGCAGGTCCACCGGCGCGCTGAGGATGGTCCGCATCAGGTCGGCCGGGGTCATCTTGGCGACCTTGCCGTCGATGCCGAGGGCCTCGCGGATGTGGCCGTTGAGCGGGATCGACTTGGCCGTGCGGGGGAAGATCCCGCCGCCCGCCGACAGCAGGGCGGTGTCGTAGTCGGCCCAGCTGGAGCGGGGCAGCTCGAACAGGCGGCGGCGCTCGGCGTAGGAGGTGGCCGCGTCCGGGGTGGGGTCGATGAAGATGTGCCGGTGGTCGAAGGCGGCGACCAGCCGGATGTGCTCCGACAGCAGCATGCCGTTGCCGAACACGTCACCGGACATGTCGCCGATGCCGACGACCGTGAAGTCCTGGCTCTGCGTGTCCACGCCCAGCTCGCGGAAGTGCCGCTTGACGGACTCCCAGGCGCCGCGCGCGGTGATGCCCATGCCCTTGTGGTCGTAGCCCGCCGAGCCGCCGGAGGCGAAGGCGTCGCCCAGCCAGAAGTCGTACTCCCCGGCGACCCCGTTGGCGATGTCCGAGAACGTCGCGGTGCCCTTGTCGGCGGCGACCACCAGGTAGGTGTCGTCGCCGTCGTGCCGGACCACGTCGCGCGGCGGCACGACCTCGCCGGCCACCATGTTGTCGGTGATGTCGAGCAGCGCCGAGATGAACGTCTTGTAGCTGGCGATGCCCTCGGCCAGCCAGGCGTCGCGGTCCACGGCCGGGTCGGGCAGCTGCTTGGCGACGAAGCCGCCCTTGGCGCCGACCGGCACGATGACGGTGTTCTTCACCATCTGCGCCTTGACCAGGCCGAGGATCTCCGTACGGAAGTCCTCCCGCCGGTCCGACCAGCGCAGGCCGCCGCGCGCGACCTTGCCGAAGCGCAGGTGCACGCCCTCCACGCGCGGGGAGTACACCCAGATCTCGAACGCCGGGCGCGGCGCGGGCAGGTCCGGGATGGCCTGCGGGTCGAACTTCATGGAGACGTAGTCGTGCGGCTCGCCGCCCGGCCCCTCCTGGAAGAAGTTCGTGCGCAGGGTCGCCTTGATGACGGTCAGGAACGACCGCAGGATGCGGTCCTCGTCCAGGCTCGCCACCTGCTCCAGGGCCGCGTCCAGCTCCTCCAGCAGGGCGTCGGTGATCTCCACGCCGGCCTGCTGCCGCTCCGGGGACATCCGGGCCTCGAACAGGGAGACCAGGAGCCGGGTGGTGTGGACGTTGTTGCGGAGGGTGTCCTCCATGTAGTCCTGCGAGAAGGTCGAGCCGGCCTGCCGCAGGTACTTGGCGTAGGCGCGCAGCACCATCGCCTGCCGCCAGGTCAGCCCCGCGCTCAGCACGAGCGCGTTGAAGCCGTCGTTCTCGGCCTTGCCGGTCCAGGTCGCGGCGAACGCGTCCTGGAACCGCTCGCGGCCGTCGGCGCCCAGGTAGTCGCCGTTGCCGCCGCCGAGCGACTTCGGCATGCGCAGACCGAAGTCGTAGATCCAGGCGGTGCTGCGGTCGGCGCAGCGCAGCTCGTACGGCCGCTCGTCGGTGACCTCGACGCCGAGGCGGCTCAGCACCGGCAGCACCTTGGAGAGGGAGACCGTGCCGCCCTTCTGGTAGATCTTGAAGCGGCGCTCGTCCGGCGCGGCGCCCACCGGCTCGTACAGGCTCAGCGAGAAGGCCTTGTCCTCGCTGAGCTGCTCCAGGTGGACCAGGTCGGCGACGGCGGCCCGCGGGCTGTGGTCGGCCTTGTAGCCCTCGGGGAAGGAGTGGTTGTAGCGGCGCAGCACCTCGGCCGCGCGCTCCTCGCCGCATTCGGCGGTCAGCGCCTCGGCGAACGCGTCGGCCCAGGAGCGGGCCGCCTCCACCAGGCGGGCCTCGATGCGCTCCTTGTCGGCGTCCGACAGCTCGGGCAGCTCGGTGCCCTGCGGGACGCGGACCACGAAGTGCAGCCGGGAGAGGATCGACTCGGTGTTCCAGGCGGTGAAGTCGACGCTGGTGCCGCCCAGCTCCTCCTTCAGGATGTCGATGATCCGCAGGCGCACGCCGGTGGTGTAGCGGTCGCGCGGGAGGTAGACGAGGGCCGAGTAGTAGCGCCCGTACTCGTCCTGGCGCAGGTACAGCCGCAGCCGGCGGCGCTCCTGGAGGTAGAGCACGCTGGTGACGATGGACTGGAGCTCGGCGACCGGCGTCTGGAACAGCTCGTCGCGCGGGTAGGTCTCCATGATCTGGAGCAGGTCGCGGCCGTCGTGGCTGTGCGGCGAGAAGCCGGCCCGGGCCAGGACCTCGTCCACCTTGCGGCGGATCACCGGGACCCGGCGCACGGACTCGGTGTACGCGGCGGAGGAGAACAGGCCGAGGAAGCGGCGCTCGCCGACGACGTTGCCGTCCGCGTCGAACTTCTTGACGCCGATGTAGTCCAGGTACGACGGCCGGTGCACGGTGGCCCGGCTGTTGGCCTTGGTCAGCACCAGCAGCTTGTGCTCGCGGGCCTTGGCGCGGGCGTCGGCCGGCAGGCGCTCGAAGGAGGGGCTGACCGGGTGCTGGTCCTCCTTGGCGTGGTGCGGGTCCGAGCGCAGTATGCCGAGACCGGTGCCGGGCACGGCGGCGAGCGTGTCGTCGTCGCGCAGCTGGTACTCGCGGTAGCCGAGGAAGGTGAAGTGGTCCGCGGACAGCCAGTGCAGCAGCTCGCGGGCCTCCTCGACCTCGGGGCGGGGCAGGTCGGCGGGGACGGGCTCGCCGCCGAGGCCGTCGGCGATCCGGGTCGCCGCCTCCCGCATCTTCTCCCAGTCCTCGACGGCCTCGCGCACGTCGGACAGCACGCGCAGCAGGTCGGCGGAGATCTGCTTCAGGTCGGCGCGGTCGGTCTCCCGGTCGATCTCGACGTGGATCCAGGACTCGATGTGCGCGTCGTGCGGGAGGTCCTCGCCGACGGGCGGGGCCGGCAGCGTCTCGATCAGCTTGCCGGTCAGGTCCCGGCGGACCACGAACTGCGGGTGGATGACGACGTGGATGCCCCGCCCCTGCCGCGTCAGCTCGTTGGTGACCGAGTCCACGAGGAAGGGCATGTCGTCGGTGACGACCTCCACGACGGTGTGGCTGCACGTCCACCCGTTCTCTTCCACGGTCGGGGTGTGCACCCGCACGTTGGCGGTGCCCTGCGGGCGGGTCTCGGCGAGCCGGTAGTGCGAGACCGCGGCGCCGAAGACGTCGACCGGGTCGCGGTCGGCGAGGTCTTCCGGGGCGGTGTGCAGGTAGTAGCGCTGGAGGAACGCGAGCACGGATGCGCTGTCCGGGGTGCCGGGGGTGCCCTCGCTCGTCGTCCCGGTCGGTAGGTGCCCCCCGACCGGGCTGTTCTCAGCTACCCGGGCGGCCCTCTCGAGCAGCTCGGCCTTGGCTTCGTCCAGCTTGGTCTGCATTGTCCTCTGACTCCTGTCGCGCGCCGTTGCGTGACGTAGAAGGAAGTTCTGTCTCTTCCCTTGCGACACAACGCCACGTCCCGGGGTGTCCGGTCGCTTCCGACGGTATGCCGCGAGGTGAGATGAGCGGGGAGAATTCGGCCAATTTCATGACGCCGGCCGGGTGTGACGCTGCTCTCGGCACCGTCGGGATCCGGACCGTCCTCGGCGCCCCGGGGGCGTCGGCGCCCCCGTCCCGCCCGCGAGGACCAGCGACCGCCGCCCGGTCACGGAGGTAAGCCGTGCAACCCGGGCGCGGGGCAGGGGCAGGATCGCCCCCGCGAGCTATCGCGCTGATCACGCCACAAGGCTATCGCTCTTGCCCCGGGGCGCGTCATGGGCCGCATGTGTACAAAACCGAACGGTGAAGTTTGACGTTCTGCACAGCGGTGGGGTGGGTAGGGGTGACGTATCCGGCCGTCCACCGGGGGCCGGTCACCCGGTCGCGCCCCGCGCGTCCGCCGCCGCACCCTGAAGAGCACCGGGCCCTCTTGGCAAGCGCGCCCGGCGGGGGCAGGGTGCCGGAGTCCGCCGCGGAGCCCGGCGCCCCGCCGCGGAGCCCTGGGTTCCCCCCCTCACGCACGGAGTCTGCGAGGAGCCGACATGCCCACGAAGATCCTCATCGTCACCGGAGACGCGGCGGAGTCCCTGGAGGTGCTCTACCCCTACCAGCGGCTGCGCGAGGAAGGCTACGAGGTCCACATCGCGGCCCCCACCCGCAAGACGCTCCGCTTCGTCGTCCACGACTTCGAGCCCGGCTACGACACGTACACCGAGAAGCCCGGTTACACCTGGCCCGCCGACCTGGCGTTCGCCGAGGTGGACCCCGGCGCGTACGCGGCCCTGGTGATCCCCGGCGGGCGGGCGCCCGAGTACCTGCGCAACGACGCCGAACTGCGCAAGATCCTCAAGGCGTTCTTCGACGCGGACAAGCCCGTCGCCCAGATCTGCCACGGCCCGCTGCTCACCGCCGCGGTCGACTCCCTGCGCGGCCGCCGGGTGACGGCCTACCCGGCGCTGGAACCCGACATGCAGGCGGCCGGCGCCGACTTCCAGGACACCGAGGCGGTCGTCGACGGCACCCTGGTCTCCTCCCGCGCCTGGCCGGATCACCCGGCGTGGATGCGGGAGTTCCTGAAGGTGCTGCGCACGGCCGCACCGGCGGACTGACCCGGCGCGACCGCTCCCGCCACGGGCCCTGGTCCGGCTCGCGGGGCGGTGACGGGGCGGCGGGCGCTCGCAGGGCCCGGGCCGCGTCGCGGGGCGGCGGAGGCGGCGGGAGCGTCGCGGAGACGGCGAGCGCGTCTCGGCCGGTCCGCACGGGCCGGCGGGCCCGCGCGGGCCCGCCTCGCCGCCCCGGTTACGCCACTGCCCGCCGCGCCTGCGCGACCGCCTCGGCCAGCGTGTCCACCACCGGTACCCCGGCCCCCTCCAGGCTGGCCCGGCTGTGCGACCCGCCGCTGTACAGCACGGCCCGCGCCCCCACGTGCCGGGCCGCGAGCGCGTCGTCCGCCGCGTCCCCGATCACGACGGTCCGCTCCGGCTCCGCCACCCCCGCCAGCGCCTCCAGGTGCCGCACCATGTGCTCGGCCTTGCTGCCGCCGGACGGCCCGGTACGCCCGTCGACCCGCAGGAAGTGCGTCTCGATGCCGAAGCCGCGCACCAGCGGCAGCAGCTCCTCGTGCCCGTACATGCTCAGCAGCGACTGGCTGTGCCCGTCCGACCGCCACCCGGAGAGCAGCTCCCTGGCCCCCTCGGTCAGCCCGCACCGCACCCGGTGCTCGGTGTAGTGCCGGTGGAAGGTGCCGTCCATCAGCTCCCACTCGGCGTCGCTCGGCAGCCTGCCGAGCAGCCGCTCGTAGAACTTCGGCACCGGCACGCAGTACAGCGCGCGGTACTGCTCCAGTGTGATCGGCGCGAGCCCCAGCTCGGCGAAGGCGGCGTTCGTCGCCCCGATGATCGCGTCGGTGTCGTGGAAGAGCGTTCCGTTCCAGTCCCAGACGATGTGCACAGCCTGCGTCCCCATGCGCAAGACCGTACCCCCCGCCACCGACAACCGGGGCATCGCTCCAGGTCAGCCCTGCCCGACCAGGTGGGGGATCTCCTGCGTGGCGTACCACAGCAGCTCGTGGTCGTCCGCCCCGTCCACGACGGACTGCGCGTCGTCGTCCCCGCCGTCCGCCGCCGGGAGCGCCCGCGCCGCCGCGGCCACGTCCGGCTCCGCGTCCTCGGCGTCGACGTGCACGGAGGCCGCCTTGGCCAGCGGCACCGAGACCCGCACGGTCACAGCGCCGAGGGCGGCCGGTTCGAGGGCGCGGTCCGGGTCGGCGCTCGCGGCGCCGTCGGCCACGTCCACCGCGACCACGACCCGGCGCCGTACCGCGTCCGGGTCCGCCGCCAGCAGCCGCAGGGAGGCCAGCGCGGCCCGGCCGAGCGCCGCGTACTCCAGTTCCTCGACGTCCTCGGAGACGTACCACTCGCGCAGGGCGGGCGTGACGGCGTACGCGGCGAAGGGGGCCTTCCCCAGCCCGCCCGTCCTGTGCGCCTCGGCGAGAGCGGTGAGGGTCAGGGGGACGTAGACGCGCATGCTGGCCGCTCTTTCCTGGTCAAAGGCTCCGCTGGGGCCCCGGGGAGAGCGGCGGGCGCGTCTCCCGGAGGGCCTTCAGGATACGTGCGCCCGTCCCCTTTCGAGCCCCCTCCCACCCCCGCCGAACCGTCACCCCCAGGCCCCCGATTCACCCCCTCCGCCCGCTTACCCCCGGGCTCCACGCCCCTCCTCTCACCCTGATAGGTGAACTTTCCGTGCCCCGTCCGCCGGCCGTGCCCCGCTTGCCCGCGCCTCCCGCACCCCGTACAAGATCCCCACCACCTGGTTACCGCCCGGTATCCCCTCCGGGCCCGCCGAACGGGGTTCCCCATGAACAAGGTCATGAGCCGTGCCGTCCAGCCCCGCCCGCGCCACCGTCCGCCGACCCGCCGGGACACCCGCCGCCCCGGCGGCGCCCCGCCCCGCATGCCCAGCCGCCCGGCGGCCACCCGCGCCGAAGGCCCCCGTCCGGCGCCGGAGACGGCCGTACGGCAGCCCCGCCCCACCGACGTCTTCGCCGACCGCCTGCTCGCCGTCCTGAGCGGCCAGCGGCCCGTCCACTGGATGCTCCGCCACACGGCCGGCCGCGCCTACGACGACCTGGCCCGCCTGGCCGAACGCAGCCCGCTGCGCACCCGCGGCACCCGCCCGGTCGTCCACGACATCGGCTACTACGTCGCGGGCGAGGGCTCCCTGGAGGTCTTCGCCCGCATCGCCACCGGCGACCGCCTGCGCGCCATGGCCTTCCGCCTGGAGCGGGGCCGCGACCTCCGCTGGCGCTGCACGGCGGTGGAGACGGGCCCCAGGTGACTCCCCCGCCGGCCCGCCGCCCCCGGACGCCGGAAGGGCCGGGCTCCCGAAACGGAAACCCGGCCCTTCCCGGAACGCCTGCCCTTCCCGGGCCCGCGCGCTACTTCTTGCGACGCCGGCCGCCCTTGGCCTGCCGCCGCCGCTCCGCGCGGGTGAGCCCGTCGGACTCCGACCGCACCGGCTCCTCGTCCTCCAGGTCCCGCTCGACGATGCCGCCCTCGCCGTCGACCGTCGGCGCGGAGAAGTGCAGTTCCCGGCGCTGCGGGACGTCCAGGCCCTTCGCGCGGATCTCCGGGCGCCCGCCCGACTGCGCCGGCACGGTGTCCTGGACGCCCTCGCCGGCGGGCTGCGCCTCGACGGGGACCTCCTCGACCTGCTGCTCGACCTGGACCTCCAGGTTGAACAGGTAGCCGACGGACTCCTCCTTGATGCCGTCCATCATCGCGGTGAACATGTCGAAGCCCTCGCGCTGGTACTCGACCAGCGGGTCCTTCTGCGCCATCGCGCGCAGGCCGATGCCCTCCTGGAGATAGTCCATCTCGTAGAGGTGCTCGCGCCACTTGCGGTCCAGGACCGACAGCACGACCCGGCGCTCCAGCTCCCGCATGATCTCGGAGCCGAGCTGCGCCTCGCGGGCCTCGTACTGCTCGTGGATGTCTTCCTTGATGGACTCGGTGATGAACTCGGCGGTCAGACCGGCGCGGTCGCCGGCCGCCTCCTCCAGCTCCTCGATGGTGACCTTCACCGGGTACAGCTGCCGGAACGCGCCCCACAGCCGGTCCAGGTCCCAGTCCTCGGGGAAGCCCTCGGAGGTCTCCGCGGTGACGTACGCCTCGATCGTGTCGTCCATGAAGTGCCGGATCTGCTCGTGCAGGTCCTCGCCCTCAAGGACGCGGCGGCGCTCGCCGTAGATGACCTCGCGCTGCCGGTTGAGCACCTCGTCGTACTTCAGGACGTTCTTACGGGTCTCGAAGTTCTGCGTCTCGACCTGGGCCTGCGCGGACGCGATCGCGCGGGTGACCATCTTGTTCTCGATCGGCACGTCGTCCGGCACGTTCGCCATGGACATCACGCGCTCGACCATCTGGGCCTTGAACAGGCGCATCAGGTCGTCGCCCAGCGAGAGGTAAAAGCGGGACTCGCCCGGGTCGCCCTGCCGGCCGGAACGGCCGCGCAGCTGGTTGTCGATGCGCCGCGACTCGTGCCGCTCGGTGCCGAGGACGTAGAGACCGCCGAGCGCCTCGACCTCCTCCTTCTCCGCCTTGACGGCCTGCTCGGCCTTCTGCAGGGCGGCGGGCAGGGCCGCGGCCCACTCCTCGATGTGCTCCTCGGGGTCGAGGCCGCGCTGGCGCAGCTCCGCCTCGGCGAGGTCCTCGGGGTTGCCGCCGAGCTTGATGTCCGTACCACGGCCGGCCATGTTGGTGGCCACCGTCACCGCGCCCTTGCGGCCCGCCTGGGCGACGATCTGCGCCTCGCGCTCGTGGTGCTTGGCGTTCAGCACCTCGTGCTGGATGCCGCGCTTGCTGAGCTGCTGCGAGAGGTACTCCGACTTCTCGACGGAGGTCGTGCCGACGAGGATCGGCTGGCCCTTCTCGTTCTTCTCGGCGATGTCGTCCACGACCGCCTCGAACTTGGCCACCTCGGTGCGGTAGATCAGGTCCGACTGGTCCTTGCGGACCATCGGCCTGTTGGTCGGGATCGGGACCACGCCGAGCTTGTAGATCTGGTGGAACTCGGCGGCCTCGGTCATCGCCGTACCGGTCATGCCGGACAGCTTCTTGTAGAGGCGGAAGAAGTTCTGGAGGGTGATCGTGGCGAGCGTCTGGTTCTCGTCCTTGATCTCCACCCCCTCCTTCGCCTCGATCGCCTGGTGCATGCCCTCGTTGTAGCGGCGGCCGGCGAGGATACGGCCGGTGTGCTCGTCGACGATCATGACTTCGCCGTCGATGACGACGTAGTCCTTGTCGCGCTTGAACAGTTCCTTGGCCTTGATGGCGTTGTTCAGATAGCCCACGAGCGGGGTGTTCACCGACTCGTAGAGGTTGTCGATGCCCAGCCAGTCCTCGACCTTGGCGACGCCGGACTCGTGGATGGCGACCGTGCGCTTCTTCTCGTCGACGTCGTAGTCCCCGGTCTCCTCCATGCCCTTGAGCGGGTTGCCGGCCTCGCCGCGCTTGAGGCGGGTGACCAGCTTGGCGAAGTCGCCGTACCACTTGGTGGCCTGGTCGGCCGGACCGGAGATGATCAGCGGGGTGCGGGCCTCGTCGATGAGGATGGAGTCGACCTCGTCCACGATGGCGAAGTTGTGGCCGCGCTGCACCAGCTCGTCCTTCGACCACGCCATGTTGTCGCGCAGGTAGTCGAAGCCGAACTCGTTGTTCGTGCCGTAGGTGATGTCGCACGCGTACTGCTCGCGGCGCTGGGCCGGCGTCATGTTGGCGAGGATGCAGCCGACGCTCAGGCCCAGGAACTTGTGGACGCGGCCCATCATCTCGGAGTCGCGCTCGGCCAGGTAGTCGTTGACCGTGATGAGGTGGACGCCGTCCCCGGACAGGGCGTTCAGGTACGCGGGCAGGGTACCGACGAGGGTCTTGCCCTCGCCGGTCTTCATCTCGGCAACATAGCCGAGGTGGAGCGCGGCGCCGCCCATCAGCTGCACGTCGTAGTGCCGCTGGCCGAGGACGCGCTTGGCGGCCTCGCGGACCGTGGCGAACGCCTCGGGGAGCAGGTCGTCCAGGCTCTCACCGTCGGCGTACCGCTGCTTGTACTCCTCGGTGAGGGCGCGCAGCTCGGCGTCGGAGAGGTCGACGAAGTCCTCTTCGATGGAGTTGACCTGGTCCGCGATGCGGTGCAGCTTGCGCAGGATCTTGCCTTCGCCTGCACGCATGATCTTCGAGAGGACGGACACGGGGGCTGGTCTCCTTGCCGGTCGGGCCTGGGACGGTCGGTTTTCCTTCTGACGTACTGAGCAACGGCCATCGTATGCGAGGACCCGGCCGCGCCGGGAGGCCTGGCGGCCCGGTGGCTGCTTCATCGAGGACAACGGCCGGGGCGTCCGGATGGTGCCGCGCCGGTGCCGGGAATTACGCGAATTGTGATCACGCGCTCACGCGGCGCGGAAATCCGTGGCCCCGGCCGGGTGCCCCGAGCAGAATCGGGCGATGGACCCTGTCACGCTCACCACGGACCGTCTGCTGCTGCGCCCGGTCGGCCCCGGGGACACCGACGCGGTGTACGCGGCCGCGCAGGATCCCGACATCCAGCGCTGGACGACGGTTCCCTCGCCCTACCTGCCCGAGCACGCGGTCGGCTTCACGGAGCAGATCGTCCCCGACGGGTGGGCGCAGGGCACCATGTTCACCTTCGGCGTGTTCCTCACCGGCGGGGAGCTGGCCGGCATGCTCGCCCTGACGGCGCGCTCGCCGGGCACGGCCGAGATCGGGTTCTGGGCGGCCAGGGAGCACCGCGGCCGGGGCTACGTGGTGGAGGCCGCGCGCGCCGCCTGCCGGTGGGGCTTCGCCCAGGCCGGCGTGGACCGGGTCGAGTGGCGCGCAGAGGTCGGCAACCACGCCTCGCGCGCGGTGGCCGAGCGCGCGGGCTTCACGGTCGAGGGCGTCCTGCGCTCCGGCGTCGTCAACAAGGGGGTGCGCCGGGACTGCTGGGTCGGCTCGCTGCTCCCCTCGGACCTCAGTCTGCCGTCCACGGCCCCGTACCTGCCCGCGCGTCCCTGAGGCGCCTTCGAGGCGGACGCGCCGCTCGTCGCGGACTGTCGGTGCCACCCTCTATCGTCCGGGGCATGACGACCCTTCCGCGTCCCATCGCCATCCTCTCCGCGGACGACGCCCGCCGGATAGTCCTGCGGGCCCAGGGCCTGCTCGGCGCGCCCGACCGGCGCGCGGGGGTCCGCGGGGTGCTGCGCCGTCTCGGCGCGGTCCAGCTCGACACGATCTCGGTCCTGGCCCGTTCCCATGAACTCGTGCCGTACGCCCGGCTCGGCGCGGTCGGCCGCAGGACGGTGGAGGACGCGTACTGGACGGACACGCACGCGTTCGAGTACTGGTCGCACGCGGCCTGCCTGCTGCCCGTCGAGGAGTGGCCCCACTTCGCCTTCCGCCGCCGCGCCTACCGCAACCGCCCGCACTGGCACCACGACCTCCCCGACGGCGTCTACGACCAGGTCGTCAAGCAATTGCGCGCGGAGGGCCCGCTGACCGCGACGGAGCTGGGCGGCGCGAAGAAGACGAACGACTGGTGGGACTGGTCCGGCACGAAGGTCGCCGTGGAGCGGGCCTTGATGTACGGCGAGGTGGTCTGCGTGGAGCGGCGCGGCTGGAAGCGGGTGTACGACCTCGCCGAGCGCGCGGTCCCGGCCGCCCTGCTGCACGACGAGCTGGACGACGCCGAGTGCCTGCGGCGCCTGGTGCGGCTGGCGGGCGAGGCGCTCGGCGTGGGCACGCGCGCGGACATCGCCGACTACCACCGGCTCAAGGGCGAGCAGGTCGACTCGGTGATCGCGGACTCGGGTCTGGTGCCGGTCGAGGTGGAGGGCTGGGGCCGGGCGGCGTGGGCCGATCCGGCGGCCCTGGCGACGCCGCCGCGCGGCCGGCACCGCACCACACTGCTGTCGCCGTTCGACTCCCTGATCTGGGAGCGGGCGCGCACGGAGCGGATCTTCGGCTTCACCCACCGGCTGGAGGCGTACGTGCCGAGGACCAAGCGGGTGCACGGCTACTTCGCGATGCCGGTGCTGGCCGGCGGCCGGCTGGTCGGCCGGGTCGACCCCGCGCGGCAGGGGCGCACGCTGGTGGCCAAGCAGGTCACCCTGGACGGCCCGAAGGCGGTCCCGGCGGTGGCCCGTGCCCTGGCCGAGGCGGCGTCGTGGGTGGACTGCACCGACGTCCGCGTCGAGCGCACCGACCGGCCGGAGCTGCGCGAGCCCCTCGTCGGGGAACTCGCCGCGCTGCTCGGTTAGGTGCTCCCGGGCGTCAGCGGATCTCCAGGATCTTCTCCCGCATCGCGTAGACCACGGCCTCCATCCTGGAGTGCAGCTGGAGCTTCTCCAGGATGTTGCGGACGTGGTTCTTCACGGTGTTCTCGGAGATGAACAACTCCTTGGCGATGTCCCGGTTGTTCATGCCCGTGGCGACGAGTTTGAGGACTTCCAGTTCCCGGTCGGTGAGCCGGGGCGCGGGCACCAGCCGGCGCTCGTCGGTGCGCTGGATCATCGACTTGAACTCGGTGAGGAGTTTGGACGCCATCGACGGGCTGATCTGCGACTGCCCGTCGGCGACCGCGCGAATGGCGGTGGCCACCTCGTCGGTGGAGATCTCCTTGAGGAGATATCCGGTCGCGCCCGCCTTGATCGCGTCGTAGAGGTCGGCCTCCTCGTCGCTGATCGTCAGCATGATGATCTTCGCGCTGGGGGCGACCTCCTTGATGGAGGTGCAGGCCTCGATCCCGCCGCGCTTGGGCATGCGGACGTCCATCAGCACGATGTCGGGCAGCAGGTCGGCGGCCTTGTCGACGGCCTCGGCCCCGTCGCCCGCCTCACCGACGACCTGGATGTCCTCCTCGGCCGCGAGCACGATCTCCAGGCCGCGCCGGAAGAGGGCGTGGTCGTCCACGACCAGGACTCTGATCGGCTCCTTGCGCGGCGCGTCCGCGCCCGGGTCCCTGCCGATGACATCGTCGCCGGCGTCCCCGTCCCGCATCGGTCCGAAGGTGTCCGCCATCGTTCCTCCCCCTGAAGGCTGTGGCCTGTGGTCCTGTGCCATCGCCAACCCAAGGCAACGGCCCACCGGTTGGGCCGGTGCGGCCATGATTTCATGCCCGCACGGCACCGAGGTGACGTGCGGGGCGCGAACTGGTCGCACGCCGGTGCCCCTGGGGGCGCACACGCGGTCCAGGGGCACCGGCTCAGCTTCAGCCGGGTGGGTCAGCCGCCCAGCGTGCCCCCCGCGGTGGGGGTCTGCGCCTCGGCGACCATCGGGTCGGTGCTGAGATGGATCACGCCGTAGTCGTAGGCGTGCCGCCGGTAGACGACGCTCGGTTCCTTCGTCTCGGAGTCGACGAACAAGTAGAAGTCGTGGCCGACCAGTTCCATCTCGTAGAGGGCCTGGTCCAGGCTCATCGGGGCGGCGACGTGGGTCTTCTCGCGGACGACGAGGGGGCCTTCACCCTTGACCTCCAGGGAGCCGATCTTCTTCGTCGGCACTCCGTCGGACTCCTCCTCCGGGGTGGCGAAGCCGTTGCCGTTCAGGGTCGCCGCGCCCGGGACGTGGTCGGGGACCTCGGCCGCCGAGATCCGGCGCGCGCCTCGGCGCGAGAACCGCTTGTCGTGCTGCTTGCGCAGCCGCGCGTCCAGCTTCTCGGCCGCCAGGTCGAGTGCCGCGTACGGGTCGCTGGCCGCCGCCTCCGCCCGGATCACCGGACCGCGGGAGCGGAGCGTGATCTCCACCCGGTCGCAGCGGTCGGCCTGTCGGGGGTTGGGCTCCTTGGACACCTCGACGTCGAGGCTGATCACCTTGGCATCGAGCCTCTGGATCTTCTCCAGCTTCAGCTTCTCGGCCACGTGCTTGCGGAACCGGTCGGGCACCTCGGTCTTGCGGCCTTTGACGACGATGTCCACGCAGAACTCCGTTCCCGGATCGCTCCACCGCCTCGGCGGAGCGTCTCCCTTTCGCACCAGGTCCGGTGAGCACCGGACCTTCGGACTCGGTGACTTCCACCTCCTCCTCCCCCATGGGCGAGATCTCCACCCCATCGCCACGGGTGATTGCGGAAAACCCGCGGCACGGCATTCGGATATGCGAGGCGTGGCCTGCGCCTTTCCTCACAACCGAACATATCTCGCCCGGAGCGGTGTCGTCACCCTCTCTGACGCCGCACCTCCGTTCAGCTGAATTGAGGCTCTCACTACCTGCAACGACGCACGTTGACGATCAGTTCCTGTTCATTTCGAAAGAATCGGCGGGAGCGGCGATCACAGCGGCGCGCAACATCGGCCCGAGGGCGTTCGACACCGCCTTTTCCGCTGCACCGTGCACCGGCTCCGTCCTCTCCTGCCGTTCACCGATCCGTCGTTCCTCCCTACCTTCCCGGGTTATGGCCCGATACACGGCCGTTCCGCCATTGGCACGGAACACCTCGGTCTCCCGCAGGGCGCGCGCCGCCTCCGCGAGACTGGCGCCCGTCGTCATGAGGTCGTCGACGAGCACGACGTGCCGTCCGTCGCCGAGCAGCCGGTCCCCGCCCGCGGTCACCTCCAGCGCCCCGGCGAGGTTCGCCAGCCGCCGCGGCGCGTCCAGCCCCGCCTGGTCGGCCACGGCCCGCCGCTGCCGCAGCACGGCCGCCACCCGGGCCGGCGTCCCGGTGCGCCGCAGCTCCCGCGCCGCCGCGAGCGTCATCCGCCGCACCGGATCGTGCCCACGCGCCCGCACGGCCCACCGGGCGGAGGGCACGGGAACCAGCAGCACGGGTTCCCGCCAGGAGGGCGCCGCCGGTCCGCCGCCTCCGCCGCTGCCACCGGCACCGACGGCGGCACCGGCATTCCTGCCGGCGGCACCGAAGCGGTCTCCCCCGTGACCGCCGCCCGTACCGGGGTCGTGCGCGTCGAGGGCCTCCGCCCCACGGCCGCCCCCGTGCGGCCCACCCCCAGCCGCCGTCCCGTCCGCGCCGAGGCCCGCCCGCACGGCCCGCGCCAGCGCCGCGCCCAGCGTTGCCGCGAGGGCCAGCGCGCCGCGCTCCTTGTGGGCGAGGAGCAGCGCCCGCACCTCCGCCGCGTAGGGAGCCACCGCGTGCACCGCCGGCAGCCCGGCCGGCTCCGGATCCGGCCGCGCCCGCCGCGGCACACCCCCGTTGAGCGTGGCCCGGCACCGCGGACACAGTGCCGTTCGAGGTGCCCCGCAGCCCGCGCAGTCGGCCGGCAGCACCAGGTCGGTGAGGTCCTGCCACCAGCCCCGCATGACCACCACTGTGCCCGCGCCGCCACCGGCCCGCCACCCCTGTGGAAAACCGCCTGTGGAAAACTCCGGAACAGCAGGTCGGAGCTGATATCAGCCCGGGTAGACCGGCGCCGATCCGTCCTTGTCGACCTTCTGCCACTGCGCCCCGGACGGCAGCCGGACGATCCCGTCCTCCGAGTAGGCCACCAGCGGCACCCGCTCGTCCTCGGACGCGGCGACCGCCTTGACGCTGGTGAGCGCGCCCGGGGCCGGGCCGTCCAGCGTGGACCCGTCGACCTGGACGTACCGCATCTGCTGCACGCCCCCCTGCTCCTGGCCGACGACGAGCAGCCTGCTGTCCCCGGCCCAGGAGATGGCGCTGACCTGCTCGAGGTCCGGGGTCGCCGAGCGCAGCCCGTCCACCGAGATGCCCTGCCCGGTGCCGTCGTCGCGCTGGATCCGGCCGATGTACAGGGACTGCTTGCCGTCCCTGGCCACGACCAGCGCGATCCGCGCCCCGTCGGCGGCCACCCGGGCGTCCGTGATCCGCCCGGGAAGGCCGGGGACGGCGACGCGCACCGCTTCCTTCTCCCCCTCTTCCAGGACGTACAGGCCGGGCCGGCGGTGGTCGCGGTCGGCCACCCACAGGTCGCCCCGGGCGTCCCAGCTCGGGGTGGCCAGCCGCTCGTCGGGGGTGGCGCCGCCGCTGGTGACCAGCGGCGCGTCGAGCGAACCGCCCGACGCCAGCGAGGCGACGTACAGCGACCCGCCCCCGTCGGCGACCCCGGCCGCGGTGTGCTCGTCCCGCGACACGGCCACCGACCGCAGCTCCTTGCCGCCCTCGCCGAGCGGACCGGGCACCGGGACCGAACCCGTACCGGTGCTCCCGGTCGGCATCCGCACCGCCCGGTGCCTGCCGTCGACGAAGTACACGTACTCGGGGCGCTTGGACGACCCGTGCCAGGCGGCGGACTCGGCGCGTTCCTTGGACAGTTCGCACAGCCGGTCGCCGCCGGTGCCGCGCAGCTCGACGGACTCCAGCGTCGGCGCCAGGTCCCGCAGGGTGAACAGCACCTGTGCCGCCATCTCGGTGCACTTGCCGGACGCGACCCGGGACGCCTTGAGGTTGAGCGGCACGGTCAGCTTGTTCTGGTCGTCCGGAGCCAGCCCGGACGCGCCCTTCCGCAGCTCCGTACCGGTCGGGAAGCTGGACCTGACCACCGGCCCGAGCCAGTCCGTGGGCCCGTTCAGCAGCGACCGGACCATCTGCGTCATCGGGTCCACCTTGCTGCGCACGAACACCGGATCGGCGACCGCCACCGGCTGCCCGCCCGCCCCGACCGACGTGTGGGAGGCGAAGTAGTACTTGTCGACGGACGTGTAGTTGCGCTGGAAGTCCGACTTGCCCATGACGACGCCGTCGGGCAGCCCGTCGATGCGCCACTGCCTGCTCTTGGGGTCCTTCGTGAGGTGCAGCTTCGTGCGGTAGGAACCGCCGGCGGGCTGGTAGGCCTGCTGGGCGTCGACCGTGGCGACCCGGGTGCCGGTCAGCACGCAGGTGACGCTGTTGGTCTCCTCCCGGCCGCCCGGGCTGCAGTCGGTCTCGATGCTCGGCCCGTTCGCCAGGACGGTGGTCGACCGCTCCGGCCGCCAGCTGCCCGCCGTCTCGGCCGTCAGGTACTTGCGCGCCGTGTCGTACTCCGGGTCGTCGCTGGTCAGCGCCTCCAGGAAGCCCTGCATGATCTCGCCCGGCCCGGCGCCGTCGGCCGGCGGCATGGCGAAGACCCGGACCCCGGTGTCCCGCCGCGGCGTGGACTCCACATCCCGCAGGTCCCCGCTGTCGGGCATCGAGGCACAGCCGGCCAGCAGGACGACGCCCAAGGCGGCGTACGCCACCGCGCGCCCCGGCCGCCGCCGTGCGCCCCCCTCGCGGTCAGCGGCCACGAAATGCCTCCCCTGGCTCGGTCGAGTCCTGCGGCGCGGCCTCCGGCCCGGCCGGTCCCGCGCCGGACGCCGGACGCGCGGCCGGGCCGTCGGCGGGACGCCGGGCACCGCCGGTGGGCCGGGGCACCACGCGCGCGCCGTTGCCGGGCAGGGCGGTCGGGTCGGCGGCCGGGGCGCCGCCGCCCAGCCCCGGCGCGATCGGCGCCCGCGGCGGCAGCGCGGACGCCTGGGCGGCCTGCTGCACCGGAACGGTCGCCCGCTTCTCCTCGCTCCCGCGCGCCCGGCCGGCCTCGTCGAGGCCGCGGTTGCGGCGGGAGTCCTTCGGCTCCAGCGGTATCGGCGAGCCCCGCAGCGGCTCGTCCGCGGTCCTCGGCAGCGTCAGCCGGAACTGGGAACCGCCGCCGGGCTCGCCCCAGGCCTGCAGCCAGCCGCCGTGCAGCCGCGCGTCCTCCAGCGCGATCGACAGCCCGAGGCCCGTACCGCCGGTGGTCCGCGCGCGTGCCGGGTCGGCCCGCCAGAAACGGCTGAAGACCCGGGTCGCCTCGCCCGGCTTCAGGCCCACGCCGTAGTCGCGTACGGCGACGGCCACCGCCCCGCCCGCGGCGGCGAGCTTGACGACGACGTCCCTGCCCTCGCCGTGCTCGACCGCGTTGACGACCAGGTTGCGCAGCACGCGCTCCACGCGCCGGGCGTCCGCCTCGGCGACGACGGGCTGCTGGTCGCCGACCACCCGTATGCGCGTGCCCTTGCGCTCGGCGAGCGGCTCGGCGCCGCTCACCACCCGCCGGACGACCTCCCTGAGGTCTATCGGCTCGGCCTCCAGCGCGGCGGCGCCGGCGTCGAACCGGCTGATCTCCAGCAGGTCCGCGAGCAGCGACTCGAACCGGTCCAGCTGGTCGGCGAGCAGCTCGGCCGACCGCGCCGTCACCGGGTCGAAGTCCTCGCGCGCCTCGTGGATGACGTCCGCGGCCATCCGGACCGTGGTCAGCGGGGTGCGCAGCTCGTGGGAGACGTCGGAGACGAACCGCCGCTGCATCCGGGACAGATCCTCCAGCTGCTGGATCTTGACCTGGAGGTTCTGCGCCATCTTGTTGAAGGCCTCGCCCAGGCGCGCGATGTCGTCCTCGCCGGTGACCTTCATCCGCTCCTGCAACCGGCCGGCGGACAGCCGCTCCGCGATCCCGGCCGCCATCCGCACCGGCGTGACGACCTGCCGCACCACCAGCCAGGCGATGGCGCCGAGCAGGACGACGACGAACAGCCCCGCCGTGGCCAGGGTGCCCTTGACCAGGCTCAGGGACTTCTCCTCCTGCGTGAGCGGGAAGAGGTAGTACAGCTCGTACGGGCGGCCGTTGGGGTCGTTGACCTGCTTGCCGATGGCCAGGCCCGGCTGCGACTCCTTGCCGCCGAAGTAGACGATCCGCGTGTTGCTCTGCACGGCAGTCGTACCGCCGTTGACGCGCTCGCGCAGCTCGGCGGGCACGCTGGACGTCGGGTTGACGTTCCCGGAGCCGCGCGGGCTGCGTCCGCCGCCGCTGTCGTCGCCGACGGGCAGCGTCACCACGTCGAAGGCGCCCGCGCCACCGCTGGACAGCGACTCCACGAGGTCGCTCATCCACTGGATGACGTTCTGCGACTGCCGTCCGTCCGCGGTCGCCGTGCCGTCACCGGTACCGGCCGTCCCGCCGGCGCCCGTGCCGCCCGCCGCCTCGTCGGCCTTCTGCCTGGCCACCGCGAATCCGCCGGTGGCCTGGCTCTGCGACGCCTTCACCTTCGCGTCCAGCAGTCCGTTGCGGACCTGCCCGATGACGACGAAGCCCAGCAGCAGGACGACGCCCAGCGACATCACCAGGGTCGTGGCGACCACCCTGAGCTGGATGTTGCGCCGCCACAGCCGCATCACGGGCAGCAGCGGACGGCGCACCCAGCGCAGGATCAGCCGCAGGACCGGGCTGCCCTGCACCCCGCCCCGCACCAACCCGCCCTCGAACAGCCTCCTCAGGCGCGCACCCATCGCCGTCGGGCCGACAGGCCGCCCCGGACGGTTCCCGGGCCCGCCGGGAGCCGAAGCGGCGCTGTCCCCGGACATGTCAGCTCGGCCCGGCCTTGTAACCGACACCACGGACGGTCACCACGATCTCCGGCCGCTCCGGGTCCTTCTCGACCTTGGACCGCAGCCGCTGGACGTGCACGTTGACGAGCCGCGTGTCGGCCGCGTGCCGGTAGCCCCAGACCTGCTCCAGCAGCACCTCACGCGTGAACACCTGCCACGGCTTGCGCGCGAGCGCCACCAGCAGGTCGAACTCCAGCGGGGTCAGCGCGATCGACTGCCCGTCCCGCTTCACCGAGTGCCCGGCGACATCGATGACCAGGTCACCGATGGTGAGCTGCTCCGGCGCCGGCTCCTCCGACCTGCGCAGCCGCGCCCGGATCCGCGCCACCAGCTCCTTCGGCTTGAACGGCTTGACGATGTAGTCGTCGGCCCCCGACTCCAGGCCCACCACCACATCGACGGTGTCGCTCTTGGCCGTGAGCATCACGATCGGCACCCCGGACTCCGCCCGGATCAGCCGGCACACCTCGATGCCGTCCCGCCCGGGCAGCATCAGGTCGAGCAGCACCAGATCGGGCTTGTTCTCACGGAAAGCGGCCAGCGCCTTGTCGCCGTCGGCTACGAAAGACGGCTCAAAACCTTCACCACGCAGCACGATGCCGAGCATCTCGGCCAGTGCGGTGTCGTCGTCGACGACAAGGACTCGTCCCTTCATAAACGACATCATCCCATTCTCGTAACAGTGACAGGCGTGCTGGTGAGGGAGGTCACTGGCCCGTGACGATAGTCGTAGGGAACCGTCACTGTCTGCCCCTGTCCGCCGGCGCCGATGTCAGCGGTGGATGTCGGGACCGGGCGCCGGAACACCGGCTCCTCCCGACCGACCGGACGGGCCCCACCCGGGCCCCCTGGCCCCAGCCGCCTCCGGGCACGCCCCGGTGCACTGATCGATCACGGAACTGGTCGAACTCCTCATCCGACAAGGGACCGTCGTCCCACTCGCCGGGATGGTCATGCCACGCAGGCCGGCGCCCGGCCGACGGAGTGGGCTGGAAGCCGATCGGAGGTCACGGCCCCTCTCCTCACGCACCGTCGCAGGCAGAGGGGCCGTCCATTGCCAGGGGCGAGAGCAGCCCGTTCACATGACAGCGACAGGCGCCCTGCCGACGCGGGTCACCGGCGTCAGGCGGGGTCCGCGGCGCGGCGTGAACGGGCGCAGACCTCGGCGAGGGACTCCGCGGTCACTGGGGAGACGATCCCCTCCTCGGTGACAATGGCCGTCACCAGTTCGGGAGGCGTCACGTCGAACGCCGGGTTGTACGCCTGTGTCCCCAGCGGCGCCACCGCGATCCCGCCCGCCGCCCCGGCCGCCGCCACCTGCGGTGCCACGACCTCGGTGACCTCGAAGCCCGGGCGCTGCTCCACCTCGATGGACGCCCCGTCGGGGGTGTCCCGGTCGACCGTCGTCACCGGCGCCACCACGATGAACGGCACGTGGTGGTAGCGGGCGAGCACGGCCAGCGGATAACTGCCGACCTTGTTCGCCACCGATCCGTCGGCCGCGATCCGGTCCGCCCCGATCAGCACCGCGTCCACCTCGCCCGCCGCGAACAGCGAGCCCGCCGCGTTGTCGGTGAGCAGGGTGTACGCCATACCGCTGCGGGCCGCCTCGTACGCCGTCAGACGCGCCCCCTGGAGCAACGGCCGCGTCTCGTCCACCCACAGCCGCCGCAGCCGCCCCGCCCGGTGCGCACCGAGCGCCACCGCGAAGGCCGTGCCCTCCCCGCCCGACACGAGCGAGCCGGTGTTGCAGTGGGTCAGGATCCGGTGCCCGCCGGCCGGCAGCAGCTCGTCCAGCAGCGCCAGCCCGTGGGCCGCCATCCGGGCGCTGGCCTCGGCGTCCTCCCGGTGCAGCGCCCGTGCCGCCGCCAGTGCCGCCACGGCCGCCGCGGTCGGGTCACCGGTCCGGGCGAGCGCCGCCTGGTGAGCGGTCTCGGCCCGGCGCACGCCGACGGACAGGTTCACCGCGGTGGGCCTGGCCCCTTCCAGCACCCGCGCCGCCTCCGGCACGTCGAAGCCGCGCGCGGCGGCGAGCGCGACACCGTACGCACCCGCGATCCCGAGCAACGGCGCACCGCGCACGGCGAGCGAGCGGATCGCCTCCACCAGCGCCGACGCGTCCGTGCACACCAATTCGACCTCTTCGGCCGGAAGCCTCGTCTGATCGAGGAGGACCAGTACGGGACCCTCTGGTGGTTCCTCCCATCGGATCGCCGGTATCCCCGTCGGCCGTTTGTCCACGCCGGTTCGCGCCTGCTGCTCAGCCATGCCGTCAGTCTGCCCCGGATCCGGCGGACAATTGAAGAAGTCCCGCCCCCACTGCGGCCGGTACCCCGCTGACCGGCCCATGGCACGATGGCTGCCAACCCGCCGCCGCGACCGCGGACGGGCACCGAGAAGGAGTTTCGATGACTGACACTCCGGGCTGGGCCTCGCCCGGATCCGCCCCGTCGTCCGAGGGGCGGGAACCCGGTGCGTCCGGCCCCGCCGAGCCCGCCGACCGCCCCGGCCCCGCCGAGCCCGCGCCACAGCCGGGCCCGGATCCGCAGGGCCCAGGCGGCACATGGTCCAAGGAGCAGCCGCCACCCGGTCGGTGGTCGGCGCCCACCGGTGCCCCCGGCCCGCACCAGGCACCACCGCCCCCGCCGCCCGGTCCCGGCTGGGGCGGACAGCCCCCCGGCGGCCACGGAGGCCAGGGCGGCGGCTACGGCGGCCCTCCCGGCGGCTACGGCGGTTACCCCGCCTGGGGCGGCGGCTGGGGCGGTCCGCCCCCCGCCGCCAAGCCCGGTGTCATCCCGCTGCGCCCGCTCGGCGTCGGCGAGATCCTCGACGGCGCCGTCTCCACCATGCGCACCTACTGGCGCTCGGTCCTCGGCATCTCGCTGGCGGTCGCCCTGCTCACCGAGGTCGGCCTGGTCCTCCTGCAGGGCTTCGTCCTCAACGACGCCCTCACCGACACCACGCTCGACAGCCGGACCGCCACCCCCGGCGAGGTGCTCCGCAGCCTGCGCGACACCATGATCGGCACCGGACTCCTCACGGTGGTCTCCGCGGCGGCCATGATCGTCGCGACCGCCCTGCTCACCACCATCACCAGCCGTGCCGTACTGGGCAAGCCGGTCAGCACCGGCGAGGCGTGGCGTGAGGCCCGTCCGCAACTGCTCAGGCTGTGCGGTCTGCTCCTCCTCCTCGGCCTGATCGTCTTCGGTGTCCTCGCCGTCGGGGCACTGCCCGGCATCCTCGTCCTCGCCGGCGGCGGCAGCGATGCCGCGGGGGCCGCGCTGCTGGTCCTCGGCATCCTCGCCGCCATCGTCGTCGCGGTGTGGCTGAGCGTCCGCTTCTACCTGGCCGCTCCCGCCCTCATGCTGGAGCGGCAGGGCATCAAGAAGTCCATGAGCCGCTCCGTCAAGCTGGTGCGGGGCTCCTGGTGGCGCGTCTTCGGCATCCAGCTGCTCGCCGGCCTGATCACGAACATCGTCTCGGCGATCGTGACCATCCCCTTCGCCGTCATCGGCGCGGCGGCGGGCGGCGACGGCATGGCCGACTTCCTCGCCACCAACAGCGGCCACGTCGGCTGGGCCTTCCTGATCATCCGGGGCATCGGCTCCCTGGTCGGCACCACGCTCACCCTTCCGATCAGCGCCGGCGTCACCGCGCTCCTCTACATCGACCAGCGCATCCGCCGCGAGGCCCTCGACCTCGAACTGGCCCGCGCCGCCGGTGTCCAGGGCTACGGCAACGGCGCCCCCGGCCCCGTCCCCGGGAGCTGATGCGGTGGGCCTCGCGGGGGGAGTCCTCACGGCGGCGCTCCCATCGGGCGCCGCCACGATCGCTCGCCTTTCACGCGCGCCAGGCCGTGCGGTTGTGGCGGCCGGCGGCTCGGGCGACGAGCCACCGGTGACCGTCCCGCGCGATCCCGCGCGGGAGGCGGCCCGGCGCGAGCTGTCCAAGGGGATGTACCACGAGAACGACCCCAGCCTGTTCCAGCGCGCCCTGAACGCGTTCTGGGACTGGCTCGGCCGGCTGTTCGGCACGGCCGCGTCGGCCACGCCGGGCGGTGTGGTCGGCCTGGTCGTCGTCATCCTGGTCGTCGCCGCCGTCCTGGCCGCCCTCTGGTGGCGCCTCGGCACCCCCCGCCGCCGGCCCGCCACCGCAGCGGTCCTGTTCGACGACCACGTCCGCAGCGCCGTCGAACACCGCGCGGCCGCCCAGGCGCACGCGGCCCAGGGCCACTGGAACCAAGCCGTCCAGGAGCGCATGCGAGCCGTGGTCCGCTCCCTGGAGGAACGCGCCCTGCTCGACGTACGCCCCGGCCGCACCGCCGACGAAGCCGCCGCCGAGGCCGGCCGTGCCCTGCCCGCGCACGCGGACCGGCTGCGTACCGCGGCCCGCGAGTTCGACGACGTCACATACGGCGGGCGAAGCGCCGACGAGCAGTCGTACCGCCGTCTCGCCGACCTCGACCACGACCTGGCGAACACCCGTCCGGTCCTCGCCGACAGTGCCACCAGCACGGCCCACAGCACCCGCCAGGGGGCAGCCGAGTGACCACCGAGGCCCCGCCGGCCACCACCTCCACCGCACCCACCGGCCGCCAGGTGTGGACCCGCACGCGCGGCCTCGCACTCGCCGCCGTCCTGATCCTGGCCGCGGCCGTCGCCATGGCCGCCATCCGCTCCACCGCCCGTCACGGCGAACTGGACCCGCGCTCCGCCGACCCCTACGGCAGTCGCGCCGTCGCCGAACTCCTCGGCCGGCGGGGCGTCACGACGCGCGTGGTGACCACCCTCGAAGCAGCACGCTCCGCCACCGGCCCGGACACCACCCTGCTGGTCGCGGTGCCCGACCGGCTGTCCCACGGTCAACAGACGCGGCTGCACACGGCCACGGCGACCTCCGGCGGGCGCACCGTCCTGGTCGCGGCCGGCAGCTGGTCCGTCGAGCGACTCGCCCCCGGGGTCACCGCGGACCCCGCCACCAGCGGCGACTCCACGCTCGCCCCGCACTGCGCGCTGCCCGAGGCCCGGCGCGCGGGCACCGCCGACACCGGCGGCGTCCGCTACACCACCACCCACCTCGACGCCGAATCCTGCTACCCCAGCGAGCGCCTCGCCACCCTGCTGCGCGTCCCCACGCCCTCCGGAGGCGGCGACACCGTCGTGCTCGGCGCACCCGACATCCTCTACAACGACCGCCTCGACGAGCAGGGCAACGCCTCGCTGGCCCTCCAACTCCTCGGATCCCGCCCGCATCTGGTCTGGTACCTCCCCTCGCTGTCCGACGCCTCCGGTGCCCGCACGGACGACCGGAAGGGCCTTTTCGACCTGCTCCCCCCGGGGTGGCTCTGGGCCACCCTGCAACTCTTCGTCGCAGCGGCACTCGCCGCCTTCTGGCGGGCCCGCCGCTTCGGCCCCCTCGTGGCCGAGAAACTCCCCGTCGTCATCCGCGCCTCCGAGAGCACCGAAGGCCGCGCCCGCCTCTACCACAAGGCAAACGCCCGCGACCGCGCGGCAGACGCCCTGCGCTCCGCCACCCGCGCCCGTCTCGCCCCCCTGGTCGGCGTCCCCGCCACCCAGGCGCACACGCCGGAAGCCCTGCTCCCGGCCCTCTCCGCCCGTCTCTCCGACGACGGACGGACCCTGCATCCCCTCCTCTTCGGACCGCCGCCCGGCGACGACGCGGCCCTCATCGCACTCACCGATCAACTCGACGCCCTCGAAAGAGAGGTACGCCGTTCATGATGGAACCGACCGCCGACAACGCCGGGCAGAGCGGGGACGCGGCCACCGCCCGCGCCGCGCTGGAAACCCTGCGTGCCGAGATCGCCAAAGCCGTGGTCGGCCAGGACCCCGCCGTGACCGGCCTCGTCGTCGCCCTCCTCTGCCGCGGACACGTCCTACTGGAAGGAGTCCCCGGGGTCGCCAAAACGTTGCTCGTCCGCGCCCTCGCATCCGCCCTGGAACTCGACACCAAGCGCGTCCAGTTCACCCCCGACCTGATGCCGAGCGACGTCACCGGCTCCCTCGTCTACGACACCCGCACCGCCGAGTTCTCCTTCCAGCCCGGCCCGGTCTTCACCAACCTCCTCCTCGCGGACGAGATCAACCGCACTCCGCCCAAGACCCAGTCCTCGCTGCTGGAGGCCATGGAGGAACGCCAGGTCACGGTCGACGGCACCCCGCGGCCGCTCCCCGATCCGTTCCTGGTAGCCGCGACCCAGAATCCGGTGGAGTACGAGGGCACCTACCCGCTCCCGGAAGCCCAGCTGGACCGGTTCCTGCTGAAGCTGACGATCCCCCTGCCCTCCCGCCAGGACGAGATCGACGTCCTGACCCGGCACGCCTCAGGCTTCGACCCGCGCGACCTGCGCGCCGCCGGCGTACGACCGGTCGCCGGCCCCGCCGATCTGGCGGCGGCCCGCGCCGCGGTCGCCAAGACCACCGTGTCTCCCGAGATCACCGCCTACGTCGTGGACGTCTGCCGCGCCACCCGCGAGTCGCCGTCCCTCTCCCTGGGCGTCTCGCCGCGCGGCGCCACCGCCCTGCTCGCCACCTCGCGCGCCTGGGCCTGGCTCACGGGCCGCGACTACGTCATCCCCGACGATGTGAAGGCCCTGGCCCTGCCGACCCTGCGGCACCGCGTGCAGCTTCGCCCCGAGGCCGAGATGGAGGGCGTCACCGCCGACTCGGTCATCAACGCCGTCCTCGCCCACGTCCCGGTCCCCCGCTGATGGCGCTCACCGGACGCACCGCTCTCCTCGCGGCCCTCGGCTCGCTCCCCGTAGGACTCCTGGAACCGGGCTGGACGGGCGTGCTCACCGTCAACGGCTCCCTCGCCCTGGCCTGCGCCTGCGACTACGCCCTGGCCGCGCCGGTGCGTCACCTGCGTCTGACCCGCTCCGGCGACACCGCCGTCCGTCTCGGCGACACCGCGAGCGTCACCCTGACGGTCACGAACCCGGGCCGCCGGCCCCTGCGAGCCCGGCTCCGCGACGCCTGGCCACCGAGCGCCTGGCAGCCGGGGACCGAGAGCGGGGCATCCCGGCACCCGCTCACCGTTCCCCCGGGGGAGCGCGGACGCGTGACGACCACACTGCGCCCCAGCCGTCGGGGGGACCGCGAGGCCGACCGCGTGACCGTTCGCTCCTACGGCCCTCTCGGACTGTTCACCCGCCAGGGCACTCACCAGGTGCCCTGGACCGTACGAGTCCTGCCCCCGTTCACCAGCCGCAAGCACCTCCCGTCGAAACTCGCCCGATTGCGTGAACTCGACGGCCGCACCAGCGTGCTGACGCGGGGTGAGGGAACGGAGTTCGACAGCCTGCGCGAGTACGTCCCCGGGGACGACACCCGCTCCATCGACTGGCGTGCCACGGCCCGGCAGTCCGCTGTCGCCGTCCGCACCTGGCGCCCCGAACGCGACCGGCACATCCTGCTGGTGCTGGACACCGGCCGTACCTCGGCCGGCCGGGTGGACGACGCTCCGCGCCTGGACGCCTCCATGGACGCGGCCCTGCTGCTGGCAGCTCTCGCCTCACGCGCCGGCGACCGGGTGGCGTTGCTGGCCTACGACCGCCGGGTGCGCGCTCTCGTCCAGGGTCGTACGGCCGGGGACGTGCTGCCTTCTTTGGTCAACGCGATGGCCACGCTCGAGCCGGAGCTGGTGGAGACCGACGCGCGTGGTCTGAGCGCCGCTGCGCTGCGCACCGCGCCTCGGCGTTCCCTGATCGTGCTCCTCACGTCGTTGGACGCGGCGCCGGTCGAGCAGGGCTTGCTGCCCGTGCTTCCCCAGCTCACGCAACGCCACACGGTTGTGGTCGCGGCGGTGGCGGATCCGCACATTGCCCGTATGGCGCGGGCCCGGGGGAACGTGGAGGCCGTGTACGAGGCGGCAGCAGCGGCTCGCGCCCAGGAGGAGCGCCGACGCACCGCAGAGCAGCTCCGACGTCATGGGGTGACGGTGGTGGATGCGACCCCGGAGGATCTCGCGCCGGCGCTCGCGGACGCGTATCTGGCGTTGAAAGCGGCGGGTCGTCTTTGAGCGCTTTTCCCGCCTCGTTCTCTTCGGACGGGTCATGGGAGGCCATAACGCAGAAAACCCCCGCACCAGAAGGTGCGGGGGTTTCCCCAAAAATTGTTCGGCGGTGTCCTACTCTCCCACAGGGTCCCCCCTGCAGTACCATCGGCGCTGTGAGGCTTAGCTTCCGGGTTCGGTATGTAACCGGGC
>NZ_JBVJOT010000032.1:99634-105000 GCF_055583025.1 Streptomyces sp. NPDC104831 | reverse complement strand
CGGGATCGTGGCCGAGGCCATGGTCGCGCTGGTGCTGGCGGACGCGGTGGCGGAGAAGTTCGGCGGGGACAGCGTCACCGAGACCCGCCGCAACGTGCGCTCCTACCTCGACGGGCTGGCGATCAGGTGAGCGCCGGGCCGGCGGTCGTCCTGGTCGGCCCCATGGGGGTGGGCAAGTCCACGGTGGGCCGGATGCTCGCCGAGCACCTCGGCGTGGGCTACCGGGACACCGACGACGACATCGTGGCCGCCGAGGGCCGCACCGTCGCCGAGATCTTCGTGGACGAGGGCGAGAGCGCCTTCCGCGCGCTGGAGAAGGCGGCGGTGCGGGCGGCCCTCGCCGAGCACGACGGGGTCGTGGCGCTCGGCGGCGGGGCCGTTCTCGACGCCGGGACGCGGGCGCTGCTGGCCGGGCACCGGGTGGTCTACCTCACGATGGAGGTCGAGGAGGCCGTCCACCGCACCGGTCTGAACGTGGCCCGCCCGCTGCTCGCGGTCAACCCGCGCAAGCAGTGGCGCGAGCTGATGGAAGCGCGCCGGCACCTGTACGAGGAGGTCGCCGCCGCGGTGGTGGCGACGGACGGCCGCACCCCCGAAGAGGTCACGCAGAGCGTGCTGGAGGCACTGGAGTTGAAGCAGCGATGAGCGAGGCAGTCACCCGCATCCAGGTCGGGGCCACGGCCGGCACGGACGCGTACGAGGTGCTGGTCGGCCGGCAGTTGCTGGGCGAGCTGGCCGGACTGATCGGCGAGCGGGCCAAGCGGGTCGCGGTGATCCACCCCGAGTCCCTCGCCGAGACCGGCGAGGCGCTGCGCGCCGACCTGGCCGAGCAGGGCTACGAGGCGGTCGCCGTCCAGGTGCCGAACGCGGAGGAGGCCAAGACCGCCGAGGTCGCCGCCTACTGCTGGAAGGCGCTCGGCCAGTGCGGCTTCACCCGCACCGACGTCATCGTCGGCGTCGGCGGCGGCGCCACCACGGACCTGGCCGGATTCGTCGCGGCGACCTGGCTGCGCGGGGTGCGCTGGGTGGCGATCCCCACCACGGTGCTGGCGATGGTGGACGCGGCGGTCGGCGGCAAGACCGGCATCAACACCGCCGAGGGCAAGAACCTGGTCGGCGCCTTCCACCCGCCGGCCGGTGTGCTGTGCGACCTGGCGGCACTGGACTCGCTGCCGGTGCACGACTACGTCTCCGGTCTGGCCGAGGTCATCAAGGCGGGGTTCATCGCCGACCCGGTGATCCTGGACCTGATCGAGGCCGACCCCGAGGCCGCCCGCACCCCGGCCGGCCCGCACACCGCCGAGCTGATCGAGCGGTCCATCCGGGTCAAGGCCGAGGTGGTCTCCGCGGACCTGAAGGAGTCCGGGCTGCGGGAGATCCTCAACTACGGCCACACGCTCGGCCACGCGATCGAGAAGAACGAGCGGTACAAGTGGCGGCACGGCGCCGCGGTCTCGGTCGGCATGCACTTCGCCGCCGAACTCGGCCGCCTGGCGGGCCGCCTGGACGACGCGACCGCCGACCGGCACCGCACCATCCTGGAGGCCGTCGGCCTGCCGCTGCACTACCGCTACGACCAGTGGCCCAAGCTGCTGGAGACGATGAAGGTCGACAAGAAGTCCCGCGGCGACCTGCTCCGCTTCATCGTCCTGGACGGCCTGGCCAGGCCGACCGTCCTGGAGGGCCCGGACCCGGCCGTCCTCCTCGCCGCGTACGGCGAGGTCGGGCAGTAGGTCCCGAACCGCCGGACCGCTCCCTCCCGTCCGGTTCCCTTACCGGGCCGGGCACTTCGGACCGCCCCCGGCCGTTTCACCGGACGACGGCCGGGGACGGTACCGTTCGGTAGGCGGTCGGGGCGCGCCCCCGCCGCCGGCAGCACAGTGCCCGTACGAGACGGAGTGGCAACGGATGCAGCACGCAGTGGGTTCTCCGCTGCCGCCGCCCCACCAGCCGGGGCAGGGGCCGCAGGCCGGCTGGGCATCGGCTTCCTACCAGCCGGCGCCCCACCAGCAGATTCCCCACCTGTCGGCCGCCCACCCCCAGGGCCCGCCCCCGGGAGCCTCCGGGCAGCCCGCCCCCGTGCCCCCGCCGCCGGGCTTCCCGGCCCCGCCGGGAGCCGTCCCGCCGGCCCCGCCGCGGCCCCCGGCCTCCCCTCCGGCCCCGGTTCCGCAGCAGAGTCCGGCTCCGCCGCGGCCACAGGCCCCCGCCGGCCCGCCGCCCGCGCGGCACCCCGCGGCACCGCCGGCCCCCGACGCCACCGGGCACGTGCCGCTGCCGCCCGGCGGCCCGGTGGGCACCCCCGCGGCACCGTCCGCCCCGGCCCCGGACCCGACGGCCGCCACCCTCGCCGTCCTCCTCATCGGCCCGGCCGGCGCGGGCAAGACCAGCGTCGCCAGGTACTGGGCGGACCACCGGCGCGTGCCCACGGCCCACATCAGCCTGGACGACGTACGCGAATGGGTCCGCTCCGGCTTCGCCGACCCCCAGTACGGCTGGAACGAGAACGCGGAGGCCCAGTACCGCCTGGCCCGCCGCACCTGCGGCTTCGCCGCCCGCAACTTCCTGGCCAACGGCATCTCCTGCATCCTGGACGACGCCGTCTTCCCGGACCGCCCGGTCGTCGGCCTCGGCGGCTGGAAGCGGCACGTGGGCCCCGGCCTGCTCCCGGTGGTGCTGCTCCCGGGCCTGGACGTCGTCCTGGAGCGCAACGCCGAACGCACCGGCAACCGCCGCCTCACGGACGAGGAGGTGGCCCGCATCCACGGCCGCATGGCCGGCTGGTACGGCTCGGGCCTCCCGATCATCGACAACTCCCAGCTGGACGTCCCCGGAACGGCCCGCGTACTGGACGAGGTCCTGGCGCGAGCGATAGCGAGCCCGCCGAGCTGGTAGGCGGGAGAACCCCACTCGGCCCCTCCCGATCGGCACAACTCGGACAAAACTCCTACGCTCATCTCATGTCAGAGGTGTACGCGAACCGCCGATCCCGGCTGAGGGACCACGTCAACGCGGCCGGCACCGCGGCGGCGCTCGTCACCCGCCCGGCCAACGTCCGCTACCTCGCCGCCGCGGCGCCGCGGGGCTCCGTCCTGCTGCTCGGCAGGTGCGAGGACCTCCTGGTGTGCGCCGGCCCGCCGGACGAGAGGCCCTGCGAAGGCAGGCCGGACGAGCACCTGCGCCTGCACGTCCTCCCGGTGGGCGGCGGCGATACCGGGGTGGCGGCGGCCGGTCTCGCCGTGGCCCAGGGAGCCGACTCCCTGGCCGTCGAGGAACACCACCTCACCGTGGCCCGCCACCGCGCCCTCGCCTCGGTCGCCCCGGCGCTCCGCCTCACCGACCTGGGCGGCGCGGTCGAGCAGCTGAGGGTGGTCAAGGACGAGGAGGAGATCTCCTGCCTCCGCATCGGCGCCGAGATCACCGACCAGGCCCTCGGCGAGCTGCTGGAGTCCATCCTGGTCGGCCGCACCGAACGGCACCTCGCGCTGGAGCTGGAGCGGCGCCTGGTCGACCACGGGGCCGACGGCCCGGCCTTCCCCACCTCGGTGGCGACCGGACCGCACGCGGGCCGGCGCGGCCACCGCCCCACCGACCGGCGGGTGGAGGAGGGCGACTTCCTCTCCGTCTGCCTGGGCGCCACCTACCGCGGTTACCGCTGCGAGATCGGCCGCACCTTCGTCATCGGCACCTCGCCCGCCGACTGGCAGGTCGAGCTGTACGACCTCGTCTTCGCCGCCCAGCGCGCCGGCCGGGAGTTCCTCGCACCCGGGGCCGCCTGCCGCGATGTCGACCGCGCGGCACGCCAGGTGCTGGACTCGGCGGGCTATGCGGAAGCGCTGCCACCGATGACCGGGCACGGTGTGGGGCTCGAAATCGAGGAGGACCCGCAGCTCGCCCCCTCGGCCATGGGTAAACTGGACGCTTGCGTGCCGGTCACCGTCGAACCGGGGGTCCACCTCCCGGGCCGGGGCGGCGTCCGGATCGATGACACGCTCGTCGTGCGCCCCGAGGCGGACGGCGGACCCGAGCTACTCACCATCACGACCAAGGAGCTGCTCGCGCTGTAGCGCGTGACCCGGGGTCGTACGTCAGTCCAGGAGATTCCGCAACCGTGGCTTCCACGAACGACCTCAAGAACGGCCTGGTGCTCAAGCTCGAAGGCGGCCAGCTCTGGTCCGTCGTCGAGTTCCAGCACGTCAAGCCCGGCAAGGGCCCGGCCTTCGTGCGCACCAAGCTCAAGAACGTGCTCTCCGGCAAGGTCGTCGACAAGACCTTCAACGCCGGCGTCAAGGTCGAGACGGCCACTGTCGACAAGCGCGACATGGAGTTCTCGTACATGGACGGCGACTACTTCGTCTTCATGGACATGGAGACCTACGACCAGCTCATGATCGAGCGCAAGGTCGTCGGCGACGCCGCCAACTTCCTCATCGAGGGCTTCAAGGCCACCGTCGCCCAGCACGAGGGCGAGGTGCTCTTCGTCGAGCTGCCGGCCGCCGTCGAGCTGAAGGTCGCCGAGACCGAGCCGGGCGTCCAGGGCGACCGCTCCACCGGCGGCACCAAGCCCGCCACCCTGGAGACCGGCCACCAGATCCAGGTCCCGCTCTTCATCACCACCGGTGAGAAGATCAAGGTCGACACCCGTACCAGCGACTACCTCGGCCGGGTGAACAGCTAACCGTGGCTGCCCGCAACACGGCCCGCAAGCGCGCCTTCCAGATCCTCTTCGAGGGCGACCAGCGCGGCGTCGACGTCCTGACGGTCCTCGCGGACTGGATCCGGCTCTCCCGGTCCGACACCCGGCAGCCGCCGGTCAGCGAGTACACGATGCAGCTGGTCGAGGGCTACGCCGAGTACGCGCACCGGATCGACGAGCTGATCGCCCAGTACGCGGTGGGGTGGACGCTCGACCGGATGCCGGTCGTGGACCGCAACATCCTGCGGCTGGGCGCGTACGAGCTGATCTGGGTCGACGAGACCCCGGACGCCGTCGTGCTGGACGAGATGGTGCAGCTGGCGAAGGAGTTCTCCACCGACGAGTCGCCGTCCTTCGTCAACGGCCTGCTGGGCCGGCTGAAGGAACTCAAGCCGACGCTGCGCCGCGCCTAGCCGACGGCGACAAGGGGCGCCGAGGAACCGCGGCGGCCGGACGGCCTCAGGGCCGCCCCGGCCGCTCCCGCGGTCCCTCGGCGCCCCTTTCGGCGCAGGCGCCCGTTCCGGGCCCTCGGCGACCCGTGCGGCCGCCCCGTGCCCGCACCGGCCCGAACGGCCGGGAAAACGCCGCCGGGGGGGGGGGGGGGGGGGGGGGGGGGGGGGGGGGGGGGGGGGGGGGGGGGGGGGGGGGGGGGGGGAGGGGGGGGGGGGCCTCG